>CAYTUI010000028.1:0-18275 GCA_964441335.1 uncultured Gammaproteobacteria bacterium | reverse complement strand
GATCCTTCGCTTCTCTCAGGATAAACTTTAGAGAAATCTCCAAAAACGCCTCGTACTCTCGACGAAGGAGAGATCTCCAAGACAAAACGTCAATCTATAGGAGATCTCTCTCTCCTCGATTCTCTTCGGTCACTGCTTATTGACCCGTCGTTGCTCTCGGTACTGTTGAAGGGTTGCTCGGGGTCGAGAATTCGGGGAAATATGCAAGGGATTGATGTTAGCAGTATCCTAGACGACCTAAAGGAGGAGAGGTCTCCCTAAGTTGGTAGTTCTATAGGAGATCTCTCCCTCTCGAGTATTCTTTGGTTGTCCTTCATTAATTATTTGGATGCTCTGGGTGTCGAGCGGAGTTATCTCGGGTCGAGAATACAGGGCGGAGGTCTCTAACATACTTCGTATTCTCGACGAAGGAGAGATCTCCTCACCCAGAGGGTGACTTGAAGACTGTTTTTAGGTGGTAGGGAGTAGCTGTTCAGGTTCGGCCAGTCGGAGTTGTTTTGGTCCGGTCATCCGGTCATGCGACCGGACAGGTTCGACCGGACTCCCTGGTCATACGACCAGGGAGGGTTGTCATAAAGACATATTTATACTATTATTAGGCCTATGAATAAAGCTAAATATATCAAAATTTTTGCTCCACTAGCCGTTATTATTGTGTTGGCTGGCGGCGTTTATTTGTATTATTGGTGGGGTCAAGCTAGTAACCCTAACTATTTAAATAAGACCTATCAGGTTAGTGACTTTCCGAATTCCGAAAATCCGGCCGAGAGTAAGCAGCGTTTGGTTGATCAGCTGAATAAAACAGTTGTCGGATTACGGGATAACACCATAGATAGTCAATATAGCGGCTGGATAGATGTCGGTAATCTGAAGTTCGCCATGAAAGACTATGTTGGGGCAGAGGCGGCGTATAATCAGGCATTAGCTATTGATGATAAAGCACCCTTAGCTTATCTGAATATGGGCACGCTTTATAAAATGGGAATTCAGGATTTTCCGAAATCTGAATCTTATTATCTTAAAGCTATGGAAAGAATTGGTTCGCCATTTTATTCTGATTATGAATCTTTCGCCGACCTGTACGTTAATTATTGGAAGGATAAAGATGTTGATATTGAAAGTATTATGATGATGGGGGCTGATAAAACTTCCGAGCCAACTCAAAAATTACCATATTACGTTTATCTTTATAGGTATTTCCGCGATAATACTAATCAGACTAAAGCTGATGAGTATTCGGTCAAGATTTTAACAATTGATCCTAAGTTTGAATTACCAACTTATTAAAGATATGAATTCATCCCGCTCAACGCAGATTAAAGTAGTCCAATGGCTAGTTTGGATTGGATTAGCATTAACTCTATTTCTGCCAATTTACGTTAATAGTGATTTATTTTTTCCTTATATTACCAGCAAGGCTATAGTTTTTAGGACAGTAATTGAAATCACTTTTTTGTTGTGGTTTTATCTGATGGTAATAAAAAGAGAGTCATTAAAGATAGACTGGTCAATAGCTATCTTTTTCTTTTATTTAGTCGTGATGTTTGGGGCTTCATATTTTGGAGTAAATTTTAAGTATAGTTTTTGGAGTATTAATGAGCGCAGTGAAGGACTGCTGTTATGGATACATCTGTTTGCTTATTTATTAATGTTAAGGACAGCACTGACTTCAACTAAACAATGGCGCTGGATGCTGGATGCTTTTTTTCTGGGAGCGCAAATCGTAGCCGTAATCGGATTATTCCAGTATTTTGGCGTAGATTTTATTAACCGTTCCAGCGGCGCTGATAGAGTAGCCTCTACTATTGGAAATGCGGCTTTTTTGGCTGGCTATATGTTGTTCGCCATATTTATTGGTCTGTATTTGAGCATTAAGAGAAAAAATTATTTTGCTAAATGGTATTATTGGCTGTTGGCCTTGGTAGATATTTTTATCATTTTGCAGACGGCTACCAGAGGCGCTTTCTTAGGCATCTTGGCAAGTTTAGTTTTATTTTTTATTTATAATTTGTTCAAGATACCTAATAAGAAAGTTCAAACTTCAATTATAGGTTTTGCGACAGTCATGATCCTGATTTTAGTTTTGGTATTTGCCAATAGAACAAATCCAATTATTAATAGATTTTTTCCAGAACGTATTTTAAGTATTTCTATCACTGAAAAAACAGCTCGTGATCGTTTAATGACCTGGGGTTCAGCCTGGCAAGGTTTCTTAGAAAGACCTATCTTGGGCTATGGACAGGAAAATTTCGCTGTGGTTTTCAATGTACATTTTAATCCCAAAATTTATACCCATGCTGGTTCTAGGATTTGGTTTGACAGAGCGCATAATATTTTTATTGATCACTTGATTACCGGCGGATTCATTGGTTTAGTTTTTTATCTGTGGCTGGTTTTTTATTCACCCTGGTTATTACTGAAGAGATTATTGGTTAAGGAGGGCGATAATTATTCAGAGCGAGGAAGATTTAACCGGCTATGGATGATGTTTGGCAACATCTTTAAAAGGCACTCCGGGGAATACTTAGATAATTTAGCGAATCAGATGATATTCTTAGCCTTTATCGCCTTTTTTGTGCAAGGAGTATTTGTTTTTGAGTCGTTTCCCGTGTATTTGGGGCTGTTCTTATTGATTGCCTTTGTCAGTTTTAAAAATGAGTCTGTGATATTTTCCATCAAGCGCAACTGGTTGATATCTTTGGCGATTATCTATTTTGTTTGTTTCCCGTTGGCTTTATATTATTTTAACATTAGAGAATATCAGGCTAATAAGATATTAATTGACGGTTATCAGACTCAACAGTCAAATCCGCAGTATGCTTATAACAGAATAATTCAGGCGATTGATATGAATACCTCCGGTCAGCAGGAATACCGCCAACGGCTGGCTGATTTAGTGGCGGCGACTATTTCCAATAAGTTAGTTGCTCCTGACCTTGCCAAACAATGGGTCGCTAAGGTAAACGCGGAATTGGAAAAAAGAATTGTGGAGTATCCGGCTGATGTTGCTAATTATCTTTTATACATGAGACATCTTAATAATGCTTATGTGTTGGACTCGGGAGTATTGGATAAGGTGATTAAATTGGGTGATCAGGCTTTAAAATACAGTCCAACCCGACCGCAGATATATTATGAAATTGGTTATGCTCATTTTTATACTGCCGATTTAGCCAGACAAGCTGACCAGCTGGATAAATTCAATGAGCACTCTAAACTGGCCGAGGCTAACTTTGTTAAAGCGATTGAATTAAATCCTGATGTTGCCGAATCGTATGCTAATATATTAATGGTTATGGCGGCTCTGAATAATAGCGAGGGCGCGGACTATTGGTATCAGATTACTTTGAAGAAGTTTGATACCTCGGCTAATCCTAAACTAGCTCCGTCAATGTCCAAGATATTTGAGCGAGCGGGTTTATCGGCCGTTAACGCTAAGAATTTTGACTGGGCCGCTAAATTCTTGGAGAAGTCCATAGAGTTGTATCCTAATGACAATGCCCAGAGGTATATTAACTTATCGCTGATCTATGCTAATAGTAAAAGGATAGACGATGCCATAAAAGTAGCTGAAAAGATAAGAGAAATATTTGGAACGTCTTATGCCAGTCAGGCCGATGCTTTTATTATGACTTTGAAAGACGGGACGTTTGAGAAGATTTAGGGGGTTGGTAGATAGCAGATGGCATATAGCTGATAGTCAACCGCTCCATATTCTATGCGCTACAAGCTATATGCTATTAGCCATAAGCCATTAGCCTAAGCTTATTTAATTCATGAACTTGAGAGAAAACTTAAGCTGGAATACGGAGAAGGTATTGCTAGGGTCGTCCTATTTTTTAATAGGGCTGATTTTTTTTACGCCGATAATATATTCCAGTCATCTGCTATTTGGAATAACCACTGCCAGAGGATTTGTTTTCCGTATTGCTGTGGAGCTATTATTTTTAGTTTATTTATATTTGGTCATTGAAAATAGAAAGTATGCTCCCAAGTCTTCTCTGACTCTGTGGTCAATTATCGGGTTATTTTTGGCTTTGACTAGCGCTAGTATTATTAACGGAACTATTATTAGTAGTTTCTGGGGTAATTTGATCAGAATGGACGGCTTGCTAAGTTTCGGTCATTTACTGATTTTCTTTTTGATTGTCAGTAATTTGATCAAATCTCTAAGAGCGTGGCAGTCATTACTTCAAGTTCTGCTATTTGTCGGCTTTATTAGTTCTTTAATCGGTATTAGCCAAAGTTTTGGCCAGCCAATATTGCTTGTTTCCGGTGGTGGTGCCAGGGTAACAGCGACAACAGGCAATGCCGTTTATTTGGGTGCCTATTTGGTGTTGCTAATTTTTGTGTCAATTTTTTTGCTACTGGAAAAAAAGATTAAGGATTTATCAGTTCTGATGTGGCTGATGATTAGCTTTGATGCTTTGCTGATCTTTCAAGAAATTATCAGTCGGGTATTTTTAGTTCACGCGGGATTTTTAACAAATTTGGTTTCCAATTTACCGTTGTTTTTTGTCTGGCTAATATTTCAGGCCTATTGTATTGCCTATTATTTTTGGTATAAACGATATCAGTATAATATTTTTTTAAGTCTGTTAATCGTTGTAAATCTTTGGGCATTATTATTAACGCAGGCTAAGGGTGCTTGGTTGTCTCTGATATTGGGATTGTTTGTTTGGTTAGTGGCAATATTCTTTAAATATTTATCCAGAAGCAAGCGACTGGCGATAATGACCGCAACATTGGTGATACTAATATCACTAAGTTTTATGACGGCTGTGGAAATACGTAGGCAATTTGTTTATACAGAAACGCCGGGTCTGTTTAGCAGATTAATGAGTGAAGCCTCTTTTCGTGACCGGAGTTATGTATGGGGCGCGGCTTGGCAAGCCATAAAGGACAGACCAATTTTAGGTTGGGGAGTGGAGAATTTTGATTTGGTTTTTGATAAATATTTTCCGTCTAAACTTTATCAAAGCGCTGACTCGCGTGTTTGGTTTGATAAAGCTCATAATCAATATCTGCAAATGGCTGTTGAGGGAGGACTGTTCGCCCTACTTTTTTATCTGCTAATTTTTGTGTCGGCCTTTAAACGAATAGTAATCTGGAGTAGAACTAAGGGTGATGGCTTTGGTCCGCATATTTTCTTTGGTCTATTGATCGCCTATTTAATACAGTCGCTGGTATATTTTGATGTTATTTATGTCTCGGTGCTGATATTTTTTATTCTTGGCATGCTGGATAACCTTGGCAAAGATGGGGGACGAGACGAGCATAATTCGTCGCCTAAGAAAATATATTTTTTAAATAATCTTTTCAAAGTTCCGTATGTTTTTCATCTTCTGCTTTTTTTAGCCACCATCCTCTTTATATATAATTTTAATCTTAGACAAATTTACGCCAACTATTACTTTGTTCGGACGGACAATAAACTGGCGCAAATGGCCTATACTGATACAAATTTAATTAGTGAGTTGGGCAGCAAAATTAATAATTTCCCCAGCCTTGGTAAGGCTGAATTACGTGACGGCTACGCAGATATTGTTAAGAAATTTACGATAAATGGGGATAATGAGATTTCCAGTCAGCTGATAGTGATGGCCGAGGAGCAATTAATTAAGAACACACAAAAAAGGCTAAAAGCTGTTTTACCCTATGTAAAATTGGCTAATTATTACTATTTTATGGGTCCTTTTGAGACAGGACTATGGGGCAAGGGAATCGCTGTAGTTGAAAAGGCTCAATCAATAAATGGCGAGAGAGATCAATTGTTATATTTTTTGGGGGAGTTTTATCTGCAAAAAGAGGAGATAGAGAGGGGCCTGAACTACTATAAAATGATAGCTGACAAACTGCCTGATGTGGCTGAAGCGCAAGTCAGATACTATTCGGCTCTGCAAAGGTTAAATAGAAATGAAGAAGCCGATGTAGTAAAAGCTCGGGTAATTAATGCACATCCCGAGTGGCTGGGGTGGCTATTCCCCAGCGGCTAATTTTGCCTAAATAGGTGGCAGAATTTTTTCGTATTGAGCTTCTGTTTGTCTAATCATAGAGCTCAAGCTAAATCGTTCCACGACATTGTTGTAGTTGTTTTTAGCTAGTGATGATCCTAGCTCCTGATTCTTGAATAGTTTATTGAAAGCCTCGGCTAAAGCAGTCGGTTTCATGTGTTCAACTAATATGCCAAATTTGTCAGAAGAAATTATTTCCGGAATACCCCCGACTTTGGTAGCTACAATGGGCACTCCGGCTAAGCCGGCTTCCAGCAGAGCATAGGGCAAACCTTCTTTCAAAGATGATAGTGTAGCAATATCAAAAGCTTTGAGATATTTTGCCGCATCATCTTTTTGTCCTAGGAGTTTAAAATTATGTAACTGTCTGTCCTGAATTAATTTTTGTAAAGTTTGCGTCTCCGGCCCGTCTCCGATAACGGCAAAAGTAATCTGATTATTATTCATTAAAGCGGCAGCCTCTATTAAGTACTCCAGTCCCTTAGTTTTATAATGTGAAGCAATGGATCCAATTACAAACCCCTCACGCTCTAAGCCAAGCTGTTGGCGAGCCGTCTGTTTGTCCAGGTAATTAGTTGATTCAGTGTTAATACCTATATGGATTGTCTGCAATTTAATTTCCGGAGCGACTTTATTCTTCAGACCGCTTTGTTTGTCAAAATCGGAAACAGTAATAATTAAACTTTTTAAAGATGAAGAAAACTTTTCAATAAATAAAAAAATTTTATTTTCAGCAAACGAGCGCGGTTCATTAAATACAAAACCATGAGCTGTGTAGACAACCTTGAGGATTAGGTTGTAAGGACTCATATTATAGAATAGAGCGGCTAGACTGCCTGTTAAGCCGGCCATGGAGCTATTGATATGCAGAAGGTTGGGCTTGAGTTTAGCTAATGTATGCCTGATCTCAAAGACACTCCTAATATTTTGGTAAAGATCAATATCTCTTTGTAGGTGCTTAAGAACAATAATTTCCACGCCTATTTTGGCTGCTCCGTCAAAGAATTGAGGATCCCTATTATTGGCCTCACCAACTATAATAGTTACTTGATTATTTTGAGAGAAATATTTGGCTAAATCCAAAATATACTTCTGGGCGCCCCCAAACTTGCTTTGGGTCACGAGGTAGACAATTTTCTTATTTTTCAGCATAACTTAACCAATTTTGTTGATATATTTGACCTTGAAAAAAAGGCCGTAAACTTGTATAATCTTATAGTATTTGGTTAATATATTCAAGCCTAAGCAGGTTTGATTGATTATTGAGTCTAAAGATTTTTATGGCTAATAATAGAAGAATATTGGTATTTTCCCTAGCTTACTATCCTATGGTGGGCGGTGCAGAGGTGGCGTTACGGGAAATTATCAAGCGTAATCAGCAATTAGACTTTACTTTATTGACGGCCAAAATGAGGTCCGATTTTCAGTCTGAAGAAACACAAGGCAATGTCAAAATTATCCGAGTTGGGCGGGGTAATAAATTAGATAAATATTTGTTTGCTTTTCGGGCTGCTTCTTTGGCGCATAAACTGCATCGGCAGGAAAAATTTGATTTAGTTTGGGCGATGATGGCTAATTACGCTGGTTTAGGCGCTTTGTTGTTCAGACTACGTCATAAGATTCCTTATTTACTTACCTTGCAGAGCGGGGACTCTGATTTGTTTATGCTGGCGCGCACTTGGTTCTGGATGCCTTTTTACAGATTGATATATAAAAAAGCTGATCATATTCAGGCTATTAGTAACAGTTTAGAACGTCGTGCTCGTAAGCATGGTTATCGCGGAACAGTGTCTATAGTCCCTAATGGAGTGGATTTGCCTTTGTTTGTTAATAATTTTACCGCCGAGCAAGTCGCTGAACAGAAAAAAGAATTGGGGATTCAAGATGATGAGGTGGTTATTATTACGACTAGCAGACTGGCCCTAAAAAATGCTATTGGAGATTTGATTAAGGCTATTAATAATTTAAATTTTAAATTCGGTATTACCAGCCGACTGCTAATTTTAGGTGATGGACCAGAAAGAAATAAATTGGAACAGCTGGCGCAAACCCAAGGCATAGCTGATAAAGTGGATTTTTTGGGCTTTGTGGATCAGCAGGAGTTCCCCAAATATTTTGCTGTCTCGGATATTTTTTGCCGTCCTTCTTTGTCAGAAGGATTGGGCAATTCATTTTTAGAAGCCATGGCTTTTGGTTTGCCGATCATTGGCACGCCCGTGGGAGGTATTGTTGATTTTCTTAAGGACGGTGAGACGGGATTATTTTGTCGTCCCGGCAAGCCTTACACCATTGCCCAAGGGGTGGAGAAATATGATAAAGACAGAGAACTGTATTCCAGAGTCAGTCAGCAGGCCAGAGAGTTGGCGCATAATCGTTACGATTGGGATAAGATTGGGCAGGCGATGGGGGAGATATTTAATCAGTTATTAGCCGGCCAGATTCATGACAAAATTTAAAAGTTTAATAATCGCTTCGGGGACATTTAAGCCAGAAGTTTCCGGTCAGTCCACTTTTGTTGACTTACTGCGCAATTTTTTGAAATCCCAGCCCGCTGTTTTTTCTAATGTTCAGATTGTGGCCTATGGCAACTCCGGGTTGAATGATTCGGAGATTACCTATATTGAGCGCAATATCTTCAGATATTTAAGTTACGTCAGGAGATTAAAGGGTATATTAAGGGGTAAATCGGTTATTTTTGCGCAGGATTTAATATCTTCCGGTTTGCCGGCGGCCTTAGCCAAGCGTTCAGGTAATAAACTGATTATCAGGATTGGCGGCGATTTTTTGTGGGAGAAAGTTGTTAATCAGGGCCAAGCAATAACCCTGGCCGATTTTTATAAATCTCGCATGAATCTTCAGGCCAAACTGTACTTGCTGATTTATAAGTATGTCATAGCTAAGGCCGATTTGCTGATCTTTAACACTACTTGGCAACAACAGCTATATCAGACATATTTCCAGCTAAAAACGGAAAAAACTACCGTAATTGAGAACGCTGTCAGTGATGAGACAACCAGTGTTTTAAATAGTGATAGCGAACATAAAATATTTATTTTTGCCGGCCGACTGGTGCCTTTGAAAAATATCGGTCGCCTGATTGAAGCGTCTGGTCAAATTACTGATCCACAATTTGTGCTGGATATATACGGACAAGGACCGGACAGACAGCAATTACAGAACTTGGCAGCTGGTAAGGATTTCATCAGAATTAATGAACCGCTGGATAGACAGGAATTAATGCGTAAATTAGCCGGCGCTCGGGTCGCTATTATACCTTCGTTAACTGAAATTAATCCAAACTTTATTTTGGAAGCCTTAAGTTTAAGAAAACCTTGTATTGTGACCAAGGAAACAGGTCTAAGCAGTAATTATTTGGGGTTGGTGGAAACTATTGATCCGCTGTCAGTTGAGAGTATTAAACAAGCAATTGAAAAAATGCTTGATGACAAGTTTTATAATGAGCAGCTGGTTAAAGTCAGTCACGGGGATTTCAGTTATACTCATGATCAAGCTTTAAAAAAATATCTGAATATATTTGAGCAGTTATGAATATAGTTAATATCGGTATTGATAAATCACTGGTTGGAGGTTCGGGACTCGGTGATGCGGTTGAACGGCATGCGGAATATGGCCGTTATCTGGACCACTTGGATATTATTGTCTATACATCCAAAAAAGATAATTTGAAAGTTTTTAAAATTGCCGATAATGTTTTTGGTCATCCTTCTAACTCCATCAATAAACTATTTTTCATCAGGGACGCCCAAAGAATATTTAGGCAAATAAATGAACAGCATAAAGTTGATGTCATTGTTTGTCAGGATCCGTTTGTTCCGGGTTATATAGGTTGTTTATTAAAGAAGCGTTATAACTGTAAGTTGCAGGTAAATTTTCACGGCGATTTTTGGAATAACAAGCAGTGGTTAAAGGAACGAAGTATCAATGGGATTTTTCTGTTGATTTCTAAATATGTTGTTAAGCGAGCGGATGTTGTTCGGGTAGTCTCGCCTTTGATTGCCGATAAGCTACGCGTCAACGGTCTACCAGACGCTAAAATTACAGTTATTAGCACACCTGTGAAAACCGCTGCTGATTTTAATTTGTCTGAATGGTCAGATAAACCAGCCGTTGAACTAAAGAAGTTGCTATTTGTCGGACGTTTGGTTGAAGCTAAGAATTTATTTTTTACCTTGAACGTTATCGCCGAATTGGCAAAATTGAGGCAGGATTTTGTCCTGGAGATTATCGGTGATGGTCATTTAAAAAAGCGGTTACAGCAGAAGGTTGGAGAATTGTCTTTAACGAACAGAGTAAGCTTTTTGGGAGTAAAAGAGCCGTCAGAATTGTGGCGGTATTATAGACAGGCGACTGCTTTGATATTATTTTCAACCAACGAAAGTTTTGGCAAAGTAATTGTTGAGGCTGGTTTGGCGGAAACGCCGGCTGTAGTTTCCAGAACTTTGGGAGCTGAAACCATCATTAAAGACAAACAAACAGGTCTATTAGTTGGTATTAGCGATTTGTCCGGCAGTTTAGCGGCGTTGATTAAAATATTGGATGATCAGGCTTTAGCGATAGAATTGGGTCGCCAGGCGCGGGCTGATTATTCGGTTCGTTTTGACAGGCAAAAGAATATTGAGGCAATTGTTAAACTTTGGCGTGATTTACTGAAATAATGAAGTTTATTTTTATTACTAGAAAAGTTGACCGCCAGGATGGTCTGGCCGGTTTTACTTATAATTGGATCAAGCATTTTGCTAAATTTGCCGATAAAATTTTTGTTATTACCTGGCAAACAAGTGACAGAGGAGAGTTGCCGGATAATGTGGAGTTAGTATCTCTGCCCAATAATAAGTTGCTGAAAGTTTTTGAGCTGTACCGCCAATTGATAAAAAAATTACCTCAAGTTAATGTTTTGTTTTGCCACATGAATCCTGAATACACCTTATTAAGCGCGCCGTTGGCAAAATTATTTGGAATAAAAATTGTTACTTGGTATGCCCATGGAACTGTCACTTGGAAAGTCAGATGGTTAGAGAGATTGGCCGATAAAGTGCTTAGCTCGTCGGTTAAAGGATTTCGCTGGCCGTCCAAGAAACTGGTTGTCGTTCATCAGGGCATTGATACGGAATTGTTTGATTATCAGACCTCTGACAAAGAGCATGAGGGTTTGCGGTTGATAACCGCCGGACGTATTTCGCCGGCTAAACATTTGGAGATTATGATTGAGGCTATAGCAAAACTGGATCAGGAGACGAAGGTGTCGCTAAAAATTGTCGGCGCGCCGGGTTTAAAACAGGATCAGGCGTATTTGGATAAATTGAAGAGTTTGGTCAAGAATTTTGGCCTGGAAAATAAAGTTGTTTTCACAGGTCAGATTGCCAATATGGAACTGCCGAAATATTTACGAGCGGCTGATATTTTTCTTAATCAAAGCACCACCGGCAGTATTGATAAAGCGATTTTGGAAGCCATGGCTTGCGGCTGTTTACCTTTGACCTGTAATGAAGCGTATAAAGATATTTTGCCGGCCAATTTTTTGGTTCAACCTTTGGACGCTGATGATTTAGCTGTGAAGATAAAATTATTGCTGGAGCTGCCAGCGGCTGAAAAAATCAGCTGGCGACGAAACTTGCGTCAAATTGTTGTGTCCGATCATAATTTAGATGACTTTGCTAAGAAAGTAATGGCGGAGCTGGAAACTGTATGATGGACAATAAACAACCGATCAAATTAGTAATTGCCATTACGAATTTTAAAATTGGCGGAGTGCAATCCGTTATAGTTGATCATTTGAAGTATTTTAACCAGCGCAACTATAAGTTGTGCCTGATGACATTTTTTCAGTATCCTGAAGCCAAGAATTTTTATGGTTCTGTGCCGGAGGGCGTGGAGATTGTCAGCCTGAATTTTAGGAGTTTTAGAGACATTAAATCTTGGGTTCAAACCTTCAAAGCTCTACGGGTCATCAAACCGGATGTGGTGATGAGTAACCTTTTCTTCAGCAATACGGTTTTGAGACTCTTAAAACCCATTTTTGGTTATCGGATTATTGCTGTAGAAAATAGTCCATATATTGACAAAACTAAGTGGCAAAAATTGATGGACAGATTATTGTCAGGTTTGACTTATAAAATCGCCACTGTTTCAGACTATGTTTCAAAATATACCAGCAAACAAGAAGGTATTAAATTATCAAAGTTCCAAAGGATTTATAATGGTATTGATCTTAAGGAGGTTGAGGAAATAAAAAATAGTTTTGACAGACAGGCTTTAAAAAAAGAGTTGGGCTTTAAAGATTCCGATCGTTTAATAATTAACGTCGGACGGCTGGCTTGGGTTAAGCAACAGGACCTTTTAATTAAGGCTTTTCATAAGTTTGCTCAAACCGCCCCTGATCATAAGTTATTAATAATCGGCGAGGGACCGTGGCGTAAACGTTTGGAGAAAATGATTGTTGAGCTGAATTTGCAGGACAAAGTTTTACTATTGGGAGGTAAACCTAAAAAAGATGTTTATAAGCATTATTATATCAGTGATTTTTTTGTCATTACCTCACACTTGGAGGGTTTTGCGATTTCAGCGATTGAGGCTATGGCTTTTGGTTTGGCAGTTTTATCTACCGAGTCGGCCGGACCGGGCGAGTATTTGCTAGAAGGCGTAAATGGTAAGATTGTTTCGGAAGATGAAATCCAACTGGCCGCGGGCATGAAGTATTTCGCCGAATTAGATGAAAATAGTATGGCTAAGTACAAACAGAATAGTTTACAAGTGGCTACTAAGTTTGATAGTCGCGACAGTATCGTTCAATATGAAAAATTAATTTTAGATAGCTTGAAATAATTTAATGACTGAATTTAATCTGACAAAACAAGAAATATTAAATCGCGATTCATTTTCCAATCAGAGGCAGTTGCGTCTCTATGACAGTGATAATCTGAAAAAAGTGGAAACTGATTTGTTGAATAAATGGTTACCTAAAGAGCCGGTCAGAATTTTGGACTTAGGCTGTGGAGCTGGTCGTACAACTATAAATTTGCAGCGGCTAGGTCATCAGGTTATTGGTATAGATATCGCGCCAGTGATGATTGAATTGGCTAACAAGAAGTATCCAGATATTGACTTTCGGGTAATGGACGCCTGTCAGCTGGATTTTCCGGACAATAGTTTTGATCTTGTTCTTTTTTCATATAACAGTCTTGACTATATTTATCCTCTGGAACGCCGCTGGCAGGCATTATCTGAAGTGAGACGTGTGCTTAAGTCGGGTGGGTTATATATTATGAGTTCCCATAGCACCGTGGTTTGGCCGTCGGAAAAATTCAGAATTTTTTGGTGGGTGACAAATATCTTCAGCGGTCGCATTTTTTCCGCCTATAAAATAGATGTTAAAGGTTTTAAGTATAATATTAAGTTTGTCTATTTCGCCAGGCAGCCCTGGAGGCAGGTCAGGGATTTAAAGAAGAGGGGCTTTGATTTAATGGAGATTTATGCCTGTCCGCGTCGCAAGTGGTGTCGGGATTTTATGGCTAAAACAAAAAATATGTTCTGGGTGTCCTTGCTGTCGGAGTGGCCTTACTATGTTTTCAAGAAAAGATCATGATCAAAAGGATTGATAATGCAGACAGTTTTAAACTGCTTCGACAGGAGTGGGAAGAGTTATTGTCAAACAGCTCTAATGGTTCGGTTTTTCTGTCGTGGGGATGGCAATATAATTGGTGGGTAAATCTGGGCAAGAATCGTCAATTATATATTTTGGCATTTTATAGGGAGTCCCAATTGATTGGTTTGGCCCCTTTTTATGTCTCAACCATGGTCTTTGCGGGAATAAAATATGAGGTTTTAAGATTAGTTAGTGATCAGCGTTATGTTGCCCGTGAGTTGGACATTTTATATCGTCAGGGTTTTGAACAAATAGTAGCCGATGAATTACAGAACTATTTAGTGGAGCACAAACAAGACTGGGATATGGTTAATCTTTTTGGCGCTTTAGAAGGTAGTTTTACTTATAATTATTTTGTCGGGCAGAAAAAAAAGTTGAAATATTTTCAGCTATTGGAGAAAAGAAAATATTCTATGGTTGATTTGTCTAATTGGGGGAATTATTTAGCTGGTCTGAAATCCAGACGGAGGACACTGGTTAGGTCATTACTCAAGCAATTTGAAGAACTGCAGGCAAAGGGGGAGATAGCTTTTTCCATTACAACATCGGTCACTGAATTGCCGGAACAGTTACAGTCGTTTATTATTTTGCATCAGAAGCGCTGGGAGAAAGAAGCGGAAATTGGAATGTTCGGGGTGACCGGCACCAAAGACTTTTTTGAGCAAGTAACTAGGGATTTATCGCACAGTGGCCGACTGATGTTTGTTAATCTTAAGTATCATAATAAATATATTGCTCATCAATTTTGTCTTATTTATAATAATGTTGTTCACTTAAGTAATGAAGCATTTGATATTGATGTTAAGGATTTTGATGCGGGTAATATGTTGCGAGCTAAATTATTTAATTATCTAAACAGTTTGGACATTAATACTTACGATTTTTTAAATAACTTCAGTTATCATAAAGCCAGCTGGGGGGCAAAGGTTTATAAGCAATGGACTATTATGATCGGCAGAAGAAGTTGTAAAAATTTTTTATATTTTGGTTATCGCCTAAGCAGTCAAATAGTTAAGAAGTCTTTGAAAAAAATTTTACCTTCTAACGTGGTAAAATTAGAACAGAACGTTCATCAGAGTTTAAAGAAGAAATTAGCTAAGAAAGACAATCATGAGTAAAGACATCAAACTGATGATTACAGTGGATACTGAAGCCGATGACCAATGGAAGCGTCAAGACCATATTTCGGTAAATAATATTGAGGGTTTGAAGCGTTTTCAGGCGCTTTGTCAGAAATATAATTTCAAGCCCACGTACTTAGTTAGTTACGAAGTGGCCGCCGACGTTCAAGCCGCTACGATTTTAAAATCCTTAGTTGCTAAGGGTCGGGCTGAAATTGGAGCTCATCTGCACCCTTGGTCAACGCCACCGGCCGCTCCATCAGATATTGATCAGGCTTTTCCCAGCGAGCTGACAGACCAAGAGTTGAACGATAAATTTAAGGCTTTAACAGAGGTTATTGAGCGTCAATTTCAGACTAAACCCTTGTCATATAGATCGGGCCGCTGGGGCATGGACGAGCGTCAATTTAAGCTTTTAAAGCAATATGGCTATAAAGTTGACTGTTCCATAACTCCGAAAGTTTCCTGGACCAGGATAAAAGGCTTAGAAGGCGGATCTGGCGGACCTGATTTTAGCTTAGCGCCTGTCAGACCTTATTACACTTCTGGCGAGCAAATGTATGTTGGTGGAGATAGTTCAGATATTCTGGAAGTGCCGATGTCAATTCTATTTACGGGTTTGTGGTCAAAAGAAAATTCCCGACTAGCTAAGTTGTATCTAAAATTCCGGACCGATAGTATAATTAAAAAAGTTTTCAATAGATTATTGTTTAGACAGAAATGGTTGCGGATTTTTCCTGAAACAACCGTGAATGATTTTAAGGTGGTATATTCTTCGGCCGTCAAGAATAATTTGCCGGCTTTAGAATTTATGATTCACTCCAGCGAACTGGTGGCCGGAGGTAGCCCTTATGTCAAAACTGATCAGGATTTGGAAAGAGTTTATGAGACTTTAGAAAGTTTTTTTAAATTTTTAACAACAGAGCATGTAAAAGGTCAAACGTTGTCAGAATTTGCTTTAGATTATCGTCACTAAAATGAAAATAATATACATCAGCAATTCGCGCATACCGACGGAAAAAGCTCACGGTTTTCAAATTGTAAAAATGTGCGATTCATTTGCCCAAAGTAGGGCAGAGGTAGAATTAATTTTGCCCGACAGGAGTAACAGAGAATTCAAGGGTGTGGATATTTTTAGACATTACGGCTTAAAAAATAATTTTCAGATTGTAAAACTTAAGTCGCTTGATCCCACTTGGCTATTTAAAGCTCCAGCCGGTTTTTATATTAAGATTCAATCTTTGTTTTTCATGAATTCTCTACGTCGCTGGTTACGACGGCAAAACTTGTCGACTGAAGATATTCTATATACGCGTGATGAGTTGCTTATGCCGTTGCTATTAAAGTTTTCTAAGAACGTTATTTGGGAATCGCACGCTTTACCCCGCAGGTTAGATTTTTATAAGAAATATATTCAAAGTTGTCGAGCGATCATGCCACTGACGTTAAGGATTAAAGAAGATCTGGTTAAATTGGGTATTGCTGAAGCAAAAATTTTGGTCTCTCCGGATGCAGTGGATTTGGAAGTTTTTGATATTAATATGGATAAGCAGACCGCCAGACAAGAGTTGCATTTAGAAGACGACAAAATTATTTTGGGCTATACAGGCAGTTTGAAAACCAAAGGACTAGATAAAGGTGTATCGTTGATATTGCGGGCGGCAGTTAAGTTAAAAAGCGGTTTTAACAATTTACAGGTAGTCTTAGTTGGCGGTAGTCTCGAAGATATAGAATTTTATTCAAAGCAATGCCGGGAATTAGGAGTGGAAATGATGGTGACTTTCATTCCTAAGGTTGACCAGAGGACTTTGGCTATTTATCAGAAGGCCTTTGATATTTTACTGATGCCTTTCCCTAATATAAAGCACTATGCTCATTATATGTCGCCTTTAAAAATGTTTGAGTATTTGGCCGCCAAAAGGCCTATTATAGCCTCTGATTTACCCAGTATTAGGGAGGTTTTAAGCGAGTCCAGCTGTTTCTTTGTCAAAGCGGGTGATTCTGAAGATTTAGCTAATGTTATTAAACAGGCCATGACCGCTACTAAATTGTCAACTGCTAAAGCGGCTGAAGCTTATGTTTTGGCCGGCAAGTACTCCTGGCAACAGAGAGCAAAAAATATCACTGATTTTATTAATCATGTCCAATAGACGAGCCTTAATAATATTTTCGCTATTAGTCTTGGTACTGTATGGTTCGGTTTGGTCATTTTTTAAATATCAAGACCAGTCTCTGGGAGGTTTGGATAGTTTTAGCGCCTATAGTTTCCCGGTTGATGGCAGTGACTCGGCAGAATATTTTAAATTGGCTGAAAATTTATTGAGCTTGAGAACCTACACATTAAGTGCAACAGCTCCTTATCTATCCGAGTATTTTCGCAGCCCTGGATACCCATTTTTTATTGCCTATACGGCTTTTGGCTTTCCTACTATGATTATTATTTGGCAGTTTATTTTAATCGTGGTCACAGCCTATTTGATATTTCTGATGTCAAAGCAATTTTTGCCTGTTAAGTGGGCAATCGTGCCACCGCTGCTATTTCTCTTGGATCCAACGACAATATTTCAGACTACGGTGGTGCTTAGCGATAGTTTGTTTGTTTTTCTCATTGTTCTGTCCGTCTATTTAATATTCTTTAAGCCCAGAGCAGAGTATTGGCTGTTGGTTGCCGGTCTGGTGCTTGGATACTCGGTGTTAGTCAGACCAATCGGATTTTTACTGATTTTTGGTCTGCTATTTTTTTACATTCTACAAAATTGGAATAAAATATCAGCTAAGACTTTTTTTGTTTCCGCCGCGATCATGCTGACTGCATTTTTTGCTGTCATTACGCCTTGGTTGGTGCGTAATTATATTAAGACCGGTGTCTGGAATTTGTCCTCGGTTAGCGCCTATAATTTGATCCAATATAATCTGCCTAAATATTTATCGGTTTCGGAAAATATTGATTACGAAACAGCCAGAGAGCAGATACTCAAGGCTAGCGGTTTTTCCAATGAGCAGGAGCTGCGAGATTTGAAGAATACGCCGGCTTTAACCAGTTTTTCAATTGGTTATTTATTGAATCACAATATTTTTAAATATTCCGAATTTCATTTAATTAAAACTTTGCCTTTTTTTTTCACCAGCAGTATAGAAAGTTTTATGTCACACAATCTCTTCAGTAGCTTAAGCTATCAACAACCTAATCCAGGTGTTAATTTTACTGACTTGATTTTGAAGGGAAATGTTAAAAATTTAATTACGCAATTGAGCGGTCAGTTAGTTTATAGTTTGGAGAAACTTTGTTGGCTGGTAATATTTATTTTGGTTTTGGGGGCCTGGTGGCTTAATAAAAAGCAACGTCTATATATTGGACTATTTTGGGCAATCATTCTATATTTTGCCATTTTAACAGGGCCGGTTTCATATAGTAGGTATCGCCTGCCAGTAACGCCTTTTCTATTTATAATGGCCGTGCTAGGATTGCATAAAATT
>CAYTUI010000027.1:0-19168 GCA_964441335.1 uncultured Gammaproteobacteria bacterium | reverse complement strand
CCGGTGCCAAGCCTTTAGGGACTTTGTGAGGGGTTTTGAAGGACTTGTCTGGAGGGCTGTTTGAGCCAGGTGGGTCAGTCTGTAAATGGAACAAATGGGACAGTACTAGCCTCTTCCCATATTTGCTCAATAGACCCATATTCGAGTCCATCTTAAAAATACGCCAACGAGCATATATGCTACCACGTGCATCACATAAAACCAGATTTCTTCGACCATCTGCATACCCCAAATCTTAAAAGAGATATAGAAAATAAATGAATGGAATAAAAAATATGTCAGACTTCCAATAAGGCGGTTGGTTTCGGGATCAAGCCCGTTTTTGGATTTGTAATTATTCCCCATATACTTATAATAATTCATTAATCCCACTTAAGCTCTTGTAACTCAGAATCAATATCTTCATAACTAGCCTCCAGTTCGTACGATATCGCTATGGATCGGAGCAGAGCAGCCGTTCGAGGCCAATCCAACTTTACAACATCACTCATTTTCCTATATTTTTCCGCCAATACTCTTTCCTGTTTACCACCATCATCCAAACCTCGTGAAGTGACCCCTCGACTATTATGAATTTCATTCTTAATATGTCGATCAACTGTCTCATTTTTTAACCCCTCAATAAGATTTCGAACGGAGATGTGGGGCCAGGTGCCATCTGGATCACTAGGTGCATGTGCAAACATAAATCCAATCTCAATATCACAACCTATGAGATGTTTACTTTCAGCAGATTGCTTACGCGCCGCCTCAACCCAGCCGGAGAGTTCTCTCTCGTCCAGTGTTACATCTTCTTTAACACCGGGGATTAGCTGCCAAGAATCCAAAACTTTACGAGCAACCCGCGCACGTCTTTCTGTAATTTCCTTCGGAATATTTCTACGTATGGGATCCGGTGCGCGGTCATCCCGTTTATAAATAAATGTAATAAGTTCGGCAAAAAATTGCGGGTCTTTCTGTAAGGTGCGATGCAGTGCCATTGGTAAAGAGGTATATCGTTTTAATTCATCAAACAGCTCGGCGAACGGCCATTCCAACTGTGCTATTTCTTCGATAGACAGCTCGTTCTTTTCATACAACTGATTGAAAACGTGCCCGAGATGATATTCCTCCATTGTGCCTGCACGAAGCTTTTCCTCGTCCATGGTCAAAAGTTCTTGAAGCAAACGTTGTAATAGGGTGCTTGGAATGGAAACCTGAGGATTGCCAGCAACCTGAAGTGCGGCGTCTGGTCTTTTAACATCAAGCAACTTTTCAACAGCAATTGGGGCATCATCATTTTTACTAGTCCGCGAATAACCACTTGCTTGCCTCCAATATACAGCCTCCACATCTTTGCCTTGTGCGCTTACTGCTAACCATGTAGCCACACCCTCAGGCAAGCCTAAATATAATAGCGCGCATGCTTCAGGCGAGTAGTTACCTTTAACTTTCATTCGTTTGATCTGTGTATCTATCCAGTCTGGGCCGGCAACTTCAACTCTACCATCAGCATAGCCACGAATAAGAATTGGCATGTTAGTGACGTAAGGTAAGATAGCGTCTAATACTGTATTACCCTCCTGTTCATCGTGTACAGCTTTCGCAAGTGAATAGCCAAGAATACTCGGATACTAAACTGTACCCGCAAATTTAAGAATCTCATCCAGAGAGGCCTGATTCAATACTTCGCGAGCGGCCTCTATTTGTGCTGTTTTAACAGCAGTAACTTTATCATCGTAGTGATTTAATTCTCCTTGTGGTAACTTTGGCCAAGGAGTGCTTAATAGCCAACCAACACGCTCGATTACATCCGTAGGTGTAAATCTTTCCAAGATACGATAAAGAGTTGGAACCTGCTTGCGTCGCTCTTCATCGCCATAACTATTTGTCCAGTTTAAGGCCTCTCGAATACACTGAAGAAGTTTTGCTCGTTCGTCTTTTGAAAAAACTGTGGAATCTATCTTTTCTAGCACTTCAATCAATCGCGCACGTATGTCATCGGGCAATCGTGTAAACTCATCAACAGAAGTTATTAGATTTTCTCTTGCTACCGCAAGATCACTCAGCCTTGGTAAAAAAGCAGCTAGATATTTTTGATTGTCCTCATTATTTTCTGGTTCCAATCCTCGACGATTTCCGCCTGCGTCACGCCAGCGAAAGCGGTGCGATTCACTAAAGACCCCATCCCCATAATAATCTTGTGCAAAGCCCCAAACCTTTTTGGGAAATTTAGCTATGAGCGAATCCAAGGTAGCAAGTCGCTGTTCGGGAGTGGCATATGTTTGTGGAAAACGCGGTAAAAAAACTTCCTTAATGCTATTTATCGCTCGATTGCTCCATTTGCCACCCAAATCAATATTGGCTAATTCCACTAAAATATTTATAGCTTGTGCAAAGTATTCTTGACTCCACGCCATACCCTCAAGTGCCCATAGAAGACCGGAATGATGACATTCACCAAATGCGCCACCATCGTCTTTCATTAATTCCTTAAAGATGCTTGGGTGTTTTGTAATGCTCTGTTCGACTGCTTTCATGAATGTATCTGGTGCAGCCTCTGAAAGTAGTGGCGTTACATCTTTTATCGAAGCCCATACCTCCCATTTATTTGCTGTGTCAAATACCTCTCTTATAACTTGATCGGAAAACGCTTGAGTGGATTTGATTTGCGGAAAACGGTTACTGAAAACAGCTAGTAGCGTTAGTGATTCAACAAGGCCGGTTCTTAACCATTCAGAATACACATTCGATTTGCCATATATAGCAGCCGCCCACCGTTTCTCTGCTTCCAAGTCATATTTAGGATCTGTCTTTGTAAGAACACCAAGTAGAGATTGTTTAAAGAGTTTTAAGGAATTCTCCGTAAGATGTGCGGCAAGAAGAAACCATGCGTCCAAGGGAGATTTGATCATCCAAACGCTACCAATTTTACGAATAGGAGAATCATCTATGGTTAAAAAGGGGGTAAGTGCTTTAACAAAGTCATTGTAACTCATACAGGAAAGGGTTTCTATAACTTGACGGTCTCCATCTTTATGCTCATCCCAAGCGTTGGCAAATAAAACAGGCAAAAGTATCAGCGCTGATTCAGCGTTAGCCCATGCCGGAGTACTAACAGCATTGGATTGAAACAATTGTCGGCGAAGCACTGGAATACTACGCCCGGAATCCCGAGCTATACGTTGCGCCTCAGTTTCTGATAAGCCGCCTTCATGCAAAATTTTTTCTACCTCAATCCGCTGTGGCCTGGCAAGTCGAAGAATATCTCTAATGCCGATAACAGATGAGTCCATGCTTATAAATACATGGTGACCTTTATCCACGGCGTGGGAAGCAGCATTAATACATTCGCCAGGCACGGCAATAATTAGTGGATAGTTTTGAAAAGCTTGAGTTAGTTCTCGTAACTCACCGATATTCTCAGCAACTACACATCGAGCCAATGCCTGCACTCTCTCAGTTTCGGCGAGTGTTGCTATAGAAGCATAGAGAAAGGCCAATGCTTCATCTGGATGATCACCTTGTACCTCAAGAATTCTAGGTGCGCCGATGATCCATTTTTTAATCGTATCCACATCTCTTGTACGGCCACTTATTACAAGAGCCGGAGTCATTACTGGTTTCGTTCCTGTGGACCATTCTTCCCAAACAGCCTCCAAATCCCGAATGCCATTTGAAACAACTTTGCCGATCTGACGGGCAAACCATAAAGCAACGGCTGGAGTAATATCAAGCCATTGCTCTAATCCATCCGCGGCAATTACTTTAACATCTTTCCACGTACCAGTCGCTTGTTTTGTAGTTTTCCAATTTGCACGTTTCGGAAATGATCGTGGAGTAACAAAAACAAATGTCGTCTCAGTGAGCGTCATACCTAACGCATTTGCGGTTCGCTTTGTATAGTCTGCCTCTGCTTTTTTTATGGCTGATTTTTCAGTTCCGATTTCCCAGCCGGAAGAGCCACTTGGAAAAAATGGTGAAACAACAGGGGTCTTAAGACGACCATCCCATCCACTAGTAGCAACGCTATCACCACTAGGGAAATCAAATTCATCAACGGCGTTTGCCGTGTGAGCCAAAATAAGGCGACGCACTAGTTCGGGCAGTGTACCTTGAGACTGTCGCTGTTGCGTATTAGCCCAGTTTGTGATATCGGTTGAAGTAATCCATTTCATCATAAGTCCTAAATAATGCTCGATTTATTTGTAGATTTCGCAATCACTATACACCTTATCCACAACCCATTCAAGCTAGGATGTGACCGACTTTTAGAGTGCGAATCTATTTTGGATTTATGACCCGTAATACTACCAGAATTTATGTTTGTGTAATAAGAAATTGGATAATCTAAAATTATTTCTATTATAAACTTCTATGCGAGGATACAATTATCATTGCGTCCTCGCTACAGAGATTAAACAAGCAAACTATTTCTGTTAATAATTAATACAATGATTATCCGATCCATCTAACTTTGACATATTGCTTGAGTTGATCACGTGTATATACTATCTTTCCATGAAGCGAGACGCCTTCACTATGCATTGTGACATCATAAGATGAAATCTTTTGATTGCCCACGCTCTCTACAATATCTGAGATTAATTTGTCAAAGATGACATAGTCTTGCAATTGATTAGCATCTTTCGGCATACCATCAGGAAAACTAAATGCGGCCAAGGCACTACGGGAAATTTGAATCCTGAATGGCACGCCATTGACAGCAAAAAGCAAACCAAAACCATCTTGATCAGGTAGCGTAATATCCCTCTCGAATTGAATATTCATAAAATTATATATTAATTTATTTTGTAAGAGAAGCAACATGGGCTACCATCCTTCCCAAAGCTAGCCCACGCGCCTTTTATAATCTGAATGCGTTACTTCTTCGGATCAGTGTCCCCGAAGCCCGGCTTTGGCACCCGCTCGACTATATGTGTATTGGGATGCTGGCGCGCCTCTTTGACGGTCGTAAACTCACCAGTCTTAGCGTCACGTCCACGCAGACTCGTTCTGGACTCTTTATTTGCCATATTTATATTCATTCTTGATTAGTGGGCGTCAGATATGATAGAGTGAAAGTGTTAGCTTTTCTCGCAACATAACTAGTTTTTCGAAGAATCGACACAGAGCCACATCGGGAAGGAAGCCCTTCTCCGTTTTATACGCCTAGGAATCCGCTATAACTAGCGGTATTCTTTTTTACAGGGGTTACTTCCAACGTATGTAGTAAGTGTCCCCTGTGGAGAAGTGAACTATAATCACCTTTGTTCACTCCTCAGCTTGTATTATATACTTAAGTCTAGTACCATATCAAGGTAATTAGGTATAACAGGTGTTACTATAGATAACATATTGTTATAACTAATAACAATGGGTATTTCTAGTAACTATTTATTCACAGTTTCACTATATTCACCATGCGACCAAAAAAAGGTACAATTGATGAGAAGATTCCCGCTGAGGATGAGGTTCGAAAGGCGGTAGGTAAAAAAATCTTCACTCTACGAAAACAATTCGGACTCAGCGCTTCGCGCGTCGCCCAGGAGCTAAGTATTTCCCGTGAAGCTGTCACTCATATTGAGACCGGGAGAAATAATATTTCTGCAGTATTTCTATGGAAGCTAGCTGTCATTTTCAATTGTAGTCCTGCTGATTTTTTCCCAAACATCCCTGATGGCTATGCGCTCACGACCAGCGATATTGCCAAAATTGAAAGCGAGGACGAAAAGGCAGTTGAGTGGGCAAAAAAACTTTTTAAAAAGAAACAATGAATTCAGTAATTGAAAAAATCGAAGCAATGGCTAAGGACATGCGGAAAAAGTTGGGTTATACTGAACTTCCGTTGCCTATTGAAGAGTTAGCAGGTAAGTTACAAATTAAAATTAGTAGGGCACCCGGCGGTGATTTTTCCGGAATCTTAATTCGAAAAGACGGAAAGGCTTTAATTGGTATTAATAGTAATGAACCTCAGGTGCGACAACGATTCACAATAGCGCATGAACTTGGTCATTTTATATTGCACCCTCAAAAAGATGCTTTTGTCGATTACCGCGACAATAAAAAAGATATAATGAGAACGGCTAGAGAGAGACAAGCTAATATGTTTGCAGCTGCTCTGCTTATGCCAAGGGAGCAGCTTATTAACGATTTTAAAAATATTGCCAAAAGTGGCTTCACGGATGAAGAGCTAATTATACTTGCAAAAAAATATTTGGTTAGCGAGGATTCAATGAAATTCAGGCTAATGAATCTACATTTATTAACTTTGTCATAAACCGCTATTTGACACCCTTCTCCGAGGTGCTATAATGTAACTAATTCAAAAACAGTCTCTAGCGGAGACCTAATCTGAAAAACCTAAATTGCTCTAGGTTTTTATTTTTTACCTAAACGGATTACCTAAACAGCTTTAATCAAATAACCATAAATAATATGGCTAAAGATAAGCTACAGGTCCGTTATATTCGTATATCTGACCTCAAACCCGCCGTATACAATCTGCGGGTACATAGTAAGGAGCTTATAGCTCAACTTAAGCAGTCCATGTCCCAATTTGGGGTGGTATCTCCGCTGGTAGTAAATAATTCACCAAAGAGGCGGGGAATTATTATTGGAGGGCATGCGAGGCTAAAAGCACTAAAAGAACTAGGATATAGAGAAGTCCCGGTAGTCTTCGTGGACATCCCAGACGAAACCAAGGAGAAAAATCTCAATCTACGTCTTAACAGGAATGTTGGCGAATTCGATTGGAAAATGCTAGCCGAATTCGACGACAAGCTCCTAGCTGACGTCGGATTCACTGGCGTAGAGCTTGATGATATTTTCGGCTTAGATGATCAGCCGGAAGTCTTTGATTTGCAAAAAGAACTACAAAAGTTAGACATAAAAAAGATTGAGATTAAAAAGGGCGATATCTGGCAGTTAGGACCACATAAATTAAAATGTGGTGATTCAACCATTGCTTCAGACATGAAAAGTCTCATGAATGGTGAAAAGGCGGACATGTGTCTGACCGATCCACCTTATATTCTAGATTATTTAAGAGGCAAGAAAAAGAACGGTAAACCAACCGAGGGTTTTGGGTATAAGCGAGATCGCAAGTATCTGGAGACCGACGTGTTACCGGACAACTTTACCGAACTCTGGGTTAATAATATAGCGAAAGTGGCTAAGCCAGACTTCTCTATCATTGTCTATGAGTCGTGGAAGAATCTTAGGACTGTTTGGGCAGAGCTTGAAAAACACTGGCAAGTCAGAAATATGATTGTCTGGCACCTGCCAAATCGCAATCAAGGCTTTGCGGCAAGTCGCAAGTTCTTTTCGAAGCATGATATTGCTATGGTTGGAAGTAGCGTCGGGAAAACATTACATCAGCTCGACGAAGACGAACTACTACAGAACGAATACGAAACAGCCCTCTACGCCATTTCAGGAAAACCTGAATGGGAAGGGTATAAAAAGGGACAAAAGTATTGCCCAACGGACTTCATTGAATATAATGCTTCTGATGAGAAACATTCCGGGCAGGGTGTAATCTTTGGTACCAAGCCGGTGGAGATCCTTATACCATACATCAAAGTCTTAACCAAACGTAATGACTTAATCGTGGAACCATATGGCGGGTCAGGATCAACCCTTATCGCCGCGCATAAGATGCACCGTCGTTGTTACTTAATGGAGAAATCACCAATCTACGCTGAGGTGATCCGAAAACGATACGAAAAATTAACTGGCGACAAGGCCATCAAAATATATGGCAATAAATAATCGTGATACAACAATAGTGAGCCGAATCAAACAGGATAAAGAAAAGGTCTTAGAACAGCTCTGTACTACTCCTGTGGTACAAATGGCAGTAAAGACCGTTGGCGTCGGACGTACCACTTATTATACTTGGCGAAAAAACGATGCTAAGTTCTCTAAGGCAGCCGATCAAGCAATTGAGGTAGGAATCTTAATGATGAACGATATAGCCGAAGTTCAACTTCTTTCCTTGGTCAAAGAAAAGAAATTTGAAGCTATTCGATTCTGGCTGACCCACCGGCATCCGTCGTATGCCAATAAATTGGAGCTTAAAGGGAATCTAATCCATGAGTCAAAGGAGCTGACCGCTTCACAGAAGAAACTGGTGCGTCAGGCCTTGAAACTTGCGCAACTTAAGCCCTATGAAAAACAATAAATTCAATTCCGTCGTTACGAAACTGCTGAATAATCGAGATGCTCGGATTGCCGCTGTTCGTACGTCTCACTATCTATTCTTTCATACCTACTTTGCCCACTACGTCACCTATGAAACCGCTCCGTTTCAGCGAGAGATATTCCAACTTACTGAAGATGATAAACTGAAGCTTTGTGTCTTGGTTGCTTTCCGTGAATCAGGTAAGTCCACTATCGTTGCTACCTCCTATCCTCTTTGGGCTATCTTAGGCAGGCAACAGAAGAAGTTTGTCCTGCTTTTGAGTCAGACACAAAACAAAGCACAGTCACAGCTCCGGAATATTAAGCATGAGCTGGAAAATAATGAAGTGTTAAAGAAAGACTTAGGACCTTTTCAGGAAGAAGCAGATCAGTGGGGCGTGACAGCTTTAGTCTTTAAGCAGTTCAATGCCAAAATCGCTATTGGATCAGTAGAGCAAAGTATTCGAGGTATCAGACATCAACAGTACCGCCCCGATCTGATAATTCTAGATGACATTGAAGATACTGCTTCGGTCAAAACGCAGGATGGTCGTAACCGCACTTGGGAATGGTTTACAAACGAAATCATTCCCGCAGGATCTGCCGGGAGAACCAGAGTTATTGCTATTGGTAATCTGCTACACAGAGATTCACTGTTAAAACGACTTCAAGCTCATATTACTTCTCAAGGTAAGGGCGTTTACCGCGAGTACCCTATTATGGATAGTTCTGGCGTGTCTCTTTGGCCAGGTAAATTTCCAACATCTGAATCTCTAGAAGAAGAACGGCGACGAGTTATGGATCGGATTGCCTGGCATCGAGAATATCTGCTAGAAATTATCTCGGATGAAGATCAGGTGATAAAACCCGATTGGATTCGGTATTATGATCATCTGCCAGATAAGCGACCTCATACGGTCTTGGTTAGTATTGACCCGGCTATCTCGGAAAAAGAAAAGGCGGATTATACTGCCATGGTCTGTGCTCTTGTCTATGGTCATAAAGAGTCTCTCCAAATCTATATCTTGCCTGCTATGGTAAACGCCCATCTGACGTTCAACCAGACTTTAACTAAGGCACAGGAGCTGGCGACAACAATAGCAACCGAACGAGCACTCATCTTGGTTGAGGATGTGGCATACCAGAAGGCACTTATTCAGGAGTTGAAACGAAATAACTTTAGAACCATCGCAGTGCCGGTTGCTGGTAGTGATAAGCGCTCGCGATTAGCCCAAGCTAGCATTGTCTTTGAGACAGGGAAAGTTCTTTTCCCAAGAACAAAGCAATGTGAACTATTAGTTCAACAGCTTCTAGGATTTGGGATAGAAAAGCATGATGATACGGTGGACGCACTCACGATGCTCTGTAATTATGTCTTAGCTCACGATTACGCGCCGATGCTTGAAGTGGAAAAACCGGATCGAATATAACTATTTACACGGTTCATGTAATTTTCTATTGGGATAGGCGGTCAGAAGCGCTGATTCAGATGAAAAAGATTTAAGATATTTTGAAGATAATGTTTTCCAACCATCATCCGTATCACAGTAGTAATTGGTGGAGCTATAATATGAACTAGTGTAAAAGGTATGGTCAGACGGTTGCGGCAGGACTACGGGTGTCGGTGTTGGAGTAGGTGTTGGAGTTGGAGCAACGGCCGACGGTTGAGTCTGGGGACAAGCATTATCTGCCCATAAACCGAGCTTGGCATTACGAGCGTTAGTTTCAGCTTGTTTAAATTCCGCTTGGTATTTGTATGGTGTATTATAAGTGAATTCAGAAGCATAGCCATCGGCTATCATCTTGAGATTAAAAAATGTGCCATCTTCTAGCCACGCATAGCGAAGTAGCCTGCTATATTTATCTCGTTCTCCTTGGGTGGGATCAGCTTGAAGCTGTACTCTTTTTCCGGTAAGCAGAGATTTAGCTCGCTTTGAGGCTTCAACGCCGAAGCACTGGACTGGTTTTCTGGGGTCAACAGTCTCCGGAGTATCAATACCAATAGCGCGAACGATTTCAGTTTTACCATCAATACTTACTTTAAAGGTATCACCATCCGTGACTGAAACAATTGCATAGAGAATGTTGTTTGTTTCTGGTTCAGCTACCACTTCAACAACGGTAGGATCGGTGGGGAGTTGCTCTTCCTGAACAAGGGACTCGGTGGTAGTAGCCGTAACTTCAGTTGTGGTCGTATTTGACGCAGACTCCGTGTCTAGTTGATTGCTATTAACTATGCTCGGTTGCGAGGGTGTATGTGGAGTTGTTAGCCCTATACCTATAAATGAGACAAGAGCGAGGGATGAGCAGATGATTGCTATCGTCTTTCTACTAATCGTCTTTTTTATTATTCTCTGAAATATCGTTGGCCTGATAAGACCAATGATCATAAGTAGCAACAAAAGAAAAAATAGAAGTAAAAAAAATGTAGGCATATACTTGGACGGTTTTAATTATTATTTGGTGGAAACATAAAGCTCCCCGCCAGGCGATGGGGCTTTCGCCCCACCTGCCAGCCTTTCGGCCGACAACCGTCCAAGGTGCTCCTGACGAGGAGCTGATTGCCTTGGACGGATTTGGTATGCCATGCTTGTCCCGAAATTCAGGGTAAGTTTAGGCAATAATTTGATTGTACAAGCATTTTACTACGAAATAGGGTAAAATGCCACTGTAATATAGCTTAGATTAGTTAATTTGCGAAGTCCTAGTTACCTACAATTTGCTAACTTTTCAGATATTGACAGAATAAGTAGGTAGTGGTATACTAATATATTACTCAAAGTACCTTTAAATCAAGGTTTTTCAAGGAAATATGAGACTGGGAATTTATGGCTAAATAAGCGCTAATTTTAGCTCTAGAATTCCGGTCTCATACAGAGACAAGTTCCTCCACCGAAACTTCAGCGTAGGTGGGACGCTGCCCGAGCGTGGATCGGGTGTATACCAGAAGGAAAGGAAGGATGATGACGATGTCACAGACATTGATCACGTCCCGCGATCCGAAGGGTCTCGATGCGATTCAGAAGTTCGAGGGGGCTTACAACAAAGTGCGCCTCGACGAAGACAGTGCCCAGCGCCTCAACGAGAGCGAAGGGTTCTGGGCCTATGTGGCGAACGGCATCCGCAAATTCTCGGCTCCGAAGCCGAACTACGATACCGCCCACGAGATCCTCGGCAACGACTTCATCAGCCCCGAGGAGATCGCCGACGCCCGTAATCTCGCCTACTCCGACGAGCAGCTCCGGCAGTACCATGCCACACTTCCCTCCGAGGAAATGATGACTTGGTGTCGCGAGCACGACGCCATGCTCATCGCCGGTCCGTCCACTCCTCTGTCGCTACTGCAAATCCGCGACCTTCGGCCGGAGTACTTCTACTCCAAGTCCGGCGGCTGGTACGCAGAGAGGAGCCAGCGGTTCTCGCGCGAGCAGAAGGTCGAATCCAAGTGGTACGCTGTCCGCAAGGGCATCGTGCCGAACTCCACCAGCAGGACCTGGAACGAGCAGCAACCGCTGCTCTCCGAGGTGGAGTATGTGCCGAACGACGCCGAGCTGGAATGGGCGATCACGACCTACAAGGCCGTGAGAGGTGTCAACCTGCTGCCGAACGTCTACGCTCGCACCGCAAGCGTGGACTCCGATGGCGTTCATGTCGACGTCGGCAGCTTCGGTGCCAAGGGCCTGAGCGTCAGCCGCAGCTGGGGTGACGGCCGTGACAGCTATCTCGGTGTCGCGTCCGCCCGGAAGTTCTGAACTTCGAACCCTCGAAGCCTTGGAACTTCTTGATTCCTTGAGCCTCCGCCGCAGGCGGTCAACCGTGATGGGGTCATCTGGTACTCGAACCATTCGAGACTAGATGACCCCTCACAACTTTTATCAGAACAGTGTCCATGGATACCAAAAATTGATATTTATACCACTGGTCTCATACGAATGACTGGTCGCTACCCGAGCGTTTCGGGATTTCCAAAGTTCGTTTCACTATATCGCCCTTTGGGCGAAGGAGGTATGCGATGGTAGACATCGTGAGCCGTCCCCTATCGGTACACAAAGAGCACGAAGTGCTCCTCAAGCTCGAGACCGCCGGTCTCGACGACGGGCTAGCCCAGAAGCTGGTCGATTCCAAGGACAACTATCTGGCGACACAGGTCGTCAGACTGCTCCGGAACGGCGGTTTCGAGCCGTCCACGTCGCAGAAGCGCGCCCGTGAGATCATGGGTAAGAGGTTCTTCGGCGTCGAGGAAGCGATTCGGCACTTTGGGGTGAATCCCTCTCGTCAGCAGCTTGCTGCTCTGGCGGAGGTTCCGTACAGCGAGGACGTGCTGATCGCCAGCAAGGAGACACACGTTCTCGTCGCGAGATTCCCGCTCTCCATCTTGGATATTCGCGGTAAGGTTGAGCGTCCGCTCTTCCGCAACCACGAAGCCGCCTGGTACAACAACGAGGCGTTTGCCAAGGATCGTGGCGAGGTCTCCTGGCACTTGGTTCGCGAGATCCCTGTGTTGGAGTCAATCGGCAAGACCTGGAACGAGCAACAGGCACTCCTCGGTGGGCAGGACGAAACCCCTTCGGCTCAGGTACTGGTCTACGTGATCATCGGTCACTATCTGACCACAGGGGAACGTCTATTCGAGAAGGTCTACGTTCGTACGTCCTCCGTGGACTCCGATGGCGATCGTGTCCTCGTCGGCTACTTCGATGCCGAGGGCCTGCTCGTCAACCTCTGCTGGGATGCCTACCGTTACAGCAATCTCGGTGTCGCGTCCGCCCGGCAACTGTCCCCCGAAGCTTCAGCGTAGGGGGAAAGTTCTGAACCTTGAACCCTCGAGGACTAGAATCTCTGGAATCCTTGAGCCTCCGCCCCGCGTAGCGGGGCAAAAAACGTGTTGGGGCTATCTGGTCATCTCGACTGGATAGCCCCTCACCCAACCTATTTCTGAAATCAGTGCCCATGGATACCAAGAATTGATATCTATACCACTGGTCTCATAAAGGTCAGTCGTCGCCTGAACGTTTCGGGCTTTTCCAAAGTTCGTTTCACTATATCGCCCTCTGGGCGAAGGAGGCATACGATGTCCAGCAAAGACGTCGCACACCCCGATCCCACCGCCGTATTGGATACGGTGGCCAAGTTCTTTCGCACCATGACCAAGGCTGGCGCTTCCATGGAGGCATTCGTGCCGCCCATGCAGAGCGTGACCAAGCGTCAGAACCTGGTGCACTTCCTGAGCCTCGGCTGTCCCAAGGTGGACGGTAGTGGTGTCATCGACACCACCCCGACATCTCAAGACTTGGCCAAGCTCATCCTCGGTCTGGACTTCCTGTCTCCCGAGGAGATTGCGACCGCTCGTGGCCTCGTCTATTCCGACGAGCAGCTCGAGGCCTTCGAGGCCTCGTTCCCCGGCATCGAGCAGATCGCCTGGTGCAAAGGCAACGGCTACCTGCTGCTGCCCAACCCGCCGAAGGCGATGTCTCTGCTTGAAGTTCGCGACCTGGATCGACAGCTGTTCATCACACCGGAGGGTGGCTGGTACTCCGAGCAGGCCTTTGCTCGGAACGACAAGACCACTGCCGGTGGCTGGCTGGCCGTCCGCAAGGACTACTACCCCCAGTCGCTCAACCTCAAGTGGAAGGACCAGCAGAAGCTCGTCGTCAGTCCGGAGTACGTTCTGAACGCTGGGGAGGTAACCTGGGCCCTGACCACCTACGCGGTGGTCAGAAACGTCCGGCTCCTGCCGAATCTGTACGCCAGAACGTCCTCCGTGGGCTCCAGTGGCGATCATGTCAGCGTCGGCCGCTTCGATGCCGAGGGCCTGGTCGTCAACGACGGCTGGGATGACGGCCGTTACAGCTATCTCGGTGTCGCGTCCGCCCGGAAGTTCTAGAGCCTCGAACCTTGAAGGATCGACCCTTCTTGAGAACTTGAGCCTCCGCGTTATTTTTTGCCACCAGGCAGGAGATATTCGCGGAGGCTCTGTTTATTTTCTAAAATCATGTATACTACCCTCATCTTGCTAATGTAGGCTTGGCTACGGTTGAGTCTCGTAGGATATCTCTTCTTGTATTAATGCCTTTTGGCAGTACCTAGAGAATCGCCAGAGTACCGTGCGTTCATGGATTCGCGGTAGAGCGCGAACAAGATGAAGATTGAACTTCTTGTCTGCTTTTGGTGGAGATTCTTTCTTAAGAATACTCCCGAATAAAATTCAACCTCAAGTCCTCGTGGACGAAGGGTGGTGACAAGGACGAAAGCAGACAATGTGCGTGGACTCCAATGGCAATCATGTCAACGTCGGCAACTTCGATGCCAAGGGCCTGAACGTCAACAACAACTGGGATGACAACCGTAACAGCAATCTCGGTGTCGCGTCCGCCCGGAATTTCAATCAGAGTCGCAAGCGAAGAGCTCCGCATCGGAGCTCTTCGTCTTACTGTTCTTTTGATGATTTGATCCAGCCGCCAAGCATTCTGCCAATTTCATCAACCGGCTTCTCAAAAGAGATATATTTTTTGGTATCCAGTATTTTCAGGTCTTTCATTAGTCGCAAGAATACTCGCAACAGGTTGAGTTTGATGCTTACCCGATCAAGGACTTGGCCTTTTTCTTTCTTGGACAACTGACTTGCCCATAAGATGCCTTCAACCAGCTCTAACACCAATGTCTCGGCCCTTTGCCAGATTGTATATTTATCCTGTTTGGCGATGTGCCGACGATGAAGATAAAAGTCTTTATACAATTCATAGGTGATTTTAAAGATAGGTATATCTAAGTCATTCATAGTCATGAAACAATATAGTAAGTTATTTAGTAAGATTGCCTCCTTAGAGAATATTTTTTTGTCTTGGGATGAATTTCGTCATGGCAAGCAAAAGAAAAAAGACGTCCAGCAATTTGAGTTTTGTTTGGAACAGAATTTGTTTCAGCTACAGCGCGATTTGAAGGCCAAGCGTTACCGACATGGCGACTATACCAGTTTTTATATCCGTGATCCCAAAGTCAGGCATATTCATAAGGCAACTGTCAGAGATCGAGTTGTTCATCACGCGGTCTACGCCGTGCTTAATCCTATTTTTGAGCCCTGTTTTATTCCCGCCTCTTTTTCCTGTCGCCTTGATAAAGGCACGCACAAAGGTGTAGCCTATGTAGAATCATTAATCCGCCAAGTAAGCAGAAACTATACCAGACCTTGCTATGTGTTGAAGTGTGATATCCGACAGTTCTTTGCTTCGGTTAATCATGAAATTCTTCTGCGGCTACTTCAAAAAAGAATTGACGATGACGATTGTTTCCGGCTACTGCGGGAAATAATCGGTAGTTTTTCTAACGCCCCAAATTGTGGCTTGCCAATCGGCAATCTGACATCACAATTATTCGCCAATGTTTATTTGAATGAATTTGATCAGTATATGAAACATCAGCTAAAAATTAAAGCCTATGCCAGATATACTGATGATTTTGTTATTGTGTCTAATGAGCGCGACTATCTAGAACGGTTGCTTCTGCCAATACAGTCTTTTCTTGAAGATAAACTTGAACTAAAACTCCATCCCAAGAAAGTTTCTATCCGCAAGGCCAGACAAGGAACAGATTTTCTTGGTTATGTAATTTTGCCTCATTACCGTGTTTTACGAACTAAGACCAGACGCAGAATTTTCAGAAAGCTGAAAAATCGCGCCAAGGAATATCGTGAAGGCAAGATTGAAAGGCAAACCGTTGAACAGAGTCTGCAGTCTTTTTTGGGCACACTCCAACACGCCGACACTTTTCGCGTATCGGAAGAACTAAAGAATAGCTATTGGTTTTGGCTGACGGAATAAAAAACTCATCTTAGTGATCGGCCACACCGAACCAAATCCTTAAGATGAGGATATTCCTTGGACGGCCTTTATCTTACCTTGCCTTTTGGCTGAGATTTTGTTTGCGCAGAGTATAGCAGAAATAGGAAGTTTTGAAAGCTAAAGTTACCAACAGTTTACCTACTAGACTTCCTTGAGCCAAGCGGTACTGTACTGACTGGATAGAGAATATATGAACTTGCTGAATACACAATTACATAGCATACCTAATCACGTCATAGACAGGCCAAAAGTAGCAACTTTGAAAGTTCAAAAAGTTAGGTATTGCCTCTATGCCAGAAAATCAACAGAATCAGAGGAACGTCAGATACTTTCCATAGATAGTCAAATCAAAGAAATGCTCCAACTGGCGGAACGAGAGAATTTAGAAGTGGTAGAGATAAAGAGAGAAAGCCATTCAGCCAAGGCTACAGGGCAACGTGAAATCTTCAACGAGCTCGTTCAAGATATTAGACAAGAAAAATTTAACGGCATTCTCACTTGGGCACCGGATCGTATCTCCAGAAATGCCGGAGACTTAGGTGCAATAGTGGATCTGATGGATCAAAAACTCCTGAAAGAGATCAGAACCTTTAGTCAGTCCTTTACTGATAATCCCAATGAGAAATTTTTACTGATGATTCTCGGCTCGCAAGCAAAATTGGAAAATGATAATAGAGGCATTAATGTTAAACGAGGTATGCGAGCTAGAGTTGAAATGGGCCTCTGGCCTGGACCAGCTCCTATTGGGTATCTCAATCAGAAGAATATAGATAAAAAATGCCAGATTATTCCTGATCCTGACAGAGCATCAATTGTAAAACAAATATTTGAAAAAGTTGCCTGTGATAGCTGGAGTGGCAGGAAAATATATCACTGGTTAAGGTTTGAATTAAATTTTAAAAATAGAGGCAATAAGAATCTGGCATTAAGTACAATTTTCAGAATACTAAATAATCCCTTCTACTATGGTGTGCACGAGTATCCTAAAAAAAGTGGTAACTGGTATACAGGTAAACATAAGCCAATAATCTCCAAGGAGCTATATGAAAAAGTGCAAGCTAATATTCTACGAATTCAAAGATCATGGGGTGACAAGCAGTTCGCTTTTGCTAAACTCATGGTCTGCGGTTTATGTGGCTCTGGTATGATTGGGGAAGAGAAAATGAAAGCGCTAAGTAATGGCACGGAAGCCCACTATATTTATTATGGCTGTTCACGAACCAGAGATAGGCAATGTAAAAATACCTACATCAGGGAGGATGAGCTAATCAAACAACTAGTTGGTCTTATTGATTACGTCGATATAGATAAATTAGGAATAAAGAAAAAGCTTGAATTAGAGGTTGCCAGGTTTAATAAATTTCAGGGCTTAATCCAAAGTCAAACACCGCAGTCCCTAACTGCTCCGAAATTGGATGCGAAGGCCTATGCTAAATATCTCCTGCAAGAAGGGTCGATGGAAGAAAAACGAGATTTACTATTATTCTTCAAAAGTAAACTAAGAGTGCTTAACAAACAAGTGACTTTAGTCGAATAAACGGGTATCAGGTGATATAATAAGGTTATGAAAGTTAAACCAAAAATTCTCCTCTTAACAAACCCCCTCAATGAAGATCCTCAAGAGGATTTATTTCTTTATCAAAGATTAAAACGATCTTTTAATGTCCAATTCTGCCATCCTTTAGATACATTGCCATTCGAGCGAAAGAATACTCTGTTTCTTATCCGCAATATCTGGCCGACACATGTGTATCAAAAGGAGTTTGAAAAAGCCGCCAGAAGGTGGAAGCGAAAGGGAATCAAAACCTATAATTCTTTGGACGGACGTGCTGATCTTCTCGGTAAAAATTATCTTATGGAACTGCATCAAAAAGGGTATTCGGTTGTACCGACTTATACTATTAAACAAGCCAAGAAACAGCTGAACGCGAGAAAGTATGTCATCAAGCCATTATTCGGGGCGGACGGCAGCAGTATGAGAGTGGTAAACAGTCTCAAAGGCATAAAACTCTCTCGCTCACAAATAGTGCAGCCCCTGATCCACTTTGAAGAAGAACTGGCTTTTTACTTCCTCGACAACAAATTCCACTATGCATTACGGTTCAAGAATAAACTGCAGAGTCATACGACTAAGCTATATCTGCCAACTAGGAAAGAAATAGTATTAGCGCAAAAATTCGTTGACTGGAACACCATGAGCTACGGCATACAACGAGTTGATGTGCTCCGGCAAGCAAATAATACCTTACTCATGAATGAGATCGAGGACTTTTGTCCGTACCTGTATTTGGAAGATTTGTCAAAGAAAACACAAACTAAATTTATTTCAAGTCTCATTAACTCACTACATTATATCTTGATCGATAGGTAGATTGTGGGCTGGATGACAACAAAAAAACAGCTTTTATTGAGATCTGTACTTTTGTTACGGCTAACATTACTGCGCTACTTTTGCCAAATCAATTCGCCGGTGTATGCATGGTTATTAGGTCATCAATGTATTTACTTATAAAGTTACTATAATTATATCATGCATAAACCCCTCGCCAGGTCCTGGCGATGGGTTTGGGTCGGGCTTAAAGTCCGTTAGTCTGCGAGCAGGCACAAAAATTCTCCCTCCAGTTGCTCAAATTCAGCGACGGTGAGCTTTGCGCTGCAGTGCGGGGCGGGCTGGGTGAGGAGATGTCCATACTGCTGGCATTTTAACAATATCAGTCAAAAAGGAAAGTCCCCTCGAGCTAAGCTTGAGGGGACTTACACCATAGCCTTCCGCTGTCAGGCGGAATGAGCGTCCCGCCCGCCACAGGGCGACTCACTAGAACAAAACACATGACGGCGATAGCCGAGGTCGATGGCGCGCATCTCCAGTCGCAACTGGGTCATACGAACCATGAAATTACCGCCAAAGAACAACTCGCCGAGAGACTCCACGCCAGCATCCTCGAGAAATTCCTTGACAGTCCGATAGTCAAGGGCCTTGGCCAAATCACTGGCTTTACCAGAGGGCACCAAGCCACTGACAACGTAGTTCAGCACATCCCTACTAACGTGTCGGAGTTCTTCACGTCGCTTGGGAGAGATTCTCTTTCTTGGCATGCTACAACCTCCTTCTGAAAAGAACCGCATTTGCACTTTATCATTTGTCATAATAAAAATCCACCAACCTG
>CAYTUI010000026.1:0-21090 GCA_964441335.1 uncultured Gammaproteobacteria bacterium | reverse complement strand
CCTTACTTGCAACTATCTCACCACTGCAAATTGAATATGGTCAGGAGGCCAGGCCGTATGCTCTTTTAGGTTTTTTGGGGATCTGGGCGCTGTATTTTTTTATAGCTTTCATCAGGCAACCGGAGCGTCAGGGCAATTTAATCTGCTTATCGGTTATCAATTTAATCGGCGTTTACACTCATTATGATTTTTTAATAATAATAGTTACCCAATTGTTTGTGACGGCAATACTATCCGCAACAGCAGACAAATATTTGATTATTGATAAACAGAAAATATTATTCAAAAAAATCATTCCCTATTGGATAACTACTTTGCTGTTATTTTTACCATGGTCAATATTTGCTTTTCAAACAAGTTTGACCGGTATGCGTTTTGCCACTTTAGCCAACAATTCGGCGGACTTTTTTCAAATATTTTTAAACGGCGACTTTTGGCTGTCTGTCGGTAACATGAGAGATAGATTAGAATTGCTGCTGAACTTATTTGGACAAATTGCCGCTATTTATTTCGTTATCAAAATTGCCAAACTAATAAAATTAAAGGGGCAGAACGATCAAAATTTCTCTATATTAATAATTATTCTCTGGTTGACTATCTCAGCCGTCGTCTATTTTGTTTCGCCGCTCTCGGCTCAATATGGAAATAATTTTCTGGCCAGACATTTAATTGTCTTTAACACTAGCTTCTATTTTATACTGGCCTATGCTATTTATCAAACTTTCAACAATAGTCTCTCTAAAATTATGGTTTTGGCGCTAATTCTTAGCCTGGTAATTCCGGTAATGCAGGTTGTAGCTAACGACAGTCAGCGGTCGACGGCTCATCAAAATATAAACATCCTGAAATATATAGAGAAAAATGAACAACCCGGCGACGTAATCGTCAGTCTAGCACCGCTTGTAGAAGTAGTTCCTCTTCACTATTTTAAAGGATACGCTCCAATTCTTACACTCCTGCCAATTAAAGATTTTTCTTCAATCCAAGATCGCAGCAACTATTACTTGCCGACATTAAAAGAAGCGCATTATGCTTACAAAAAAATTGAACCCGATAATCAAATCAGCATCGATCAAATGTATCAACAGCTAAAAATATATAAACGACTATGGGTTTATGAAGCTCAATTTAAAGAAGATGGCTTGGCTGAAATGGCCAGGAGATTTAAACTTTTGGACTGTCCGGTGGAATTCTGTCCCCGACTGTATCTTTTCAGCACCAGCAGTTCAACTGCAGAAAAAATTGTCGATTAAAATAGCCAGTGGCTAAGCCAGGAACTCCAGATAGTAACGGCGCTAAAGACTCCAAAAAAGAGGAAAATAATAATTATTATCACCTTTCTGATAATGTGCGGCCTAAATACTTTGGGCAATAATTTATGATTGGTCCAATTTACCAAGGCTATATGAACAAACATAGCTACCGCATTAATCACAGCTCCGAGGACCAACAAAAATTTCGGCTCATAAACATCAAATAAAAATAAAATAACACCAAAAGCTACTTGAGCCCAAACAAAAACTGAATATATTTTGGACAAATGAGTACAGCTACCGTCTTCTCTCTTAGTTTTCAACGCCCAATTTTCCGCCATAATTCTGGAGGTTGAATCCATCACTCCCAGTTGCGTCTGGAAAAGCATAACACTAACAACCACCAAAAAAATCAAACCAATTAAAGGCTGTAATCGTTGACCTATAATTGATCCTTCATTGATAACAAATTGAATACCCTGAAGATTTGATTCCAGCCCATGGGTGGTAGCATAAGATAAAACCATCAAAACAGCGATAGCTAAAAAACCAATAAACCAGAAAACCAGCAGGTGTTCCAAATTAATCTTTTTCCACCAGGCTCTAAAATTTTTTATATTAGACTCGGTCAACTGAAAAGCGGCTCCGGACAGATAGACTCTTTCATCTTTCTTCAGATGAAAGAGTCCAGTTATTTTTTGAGCATATTGACCCATGCCATAACCCTTTTCTTTGATATATATCGACTGGGATAAATTAAGATTACCGCCAGCTCCGGAATAAGCAAAGGCTGCCAGAAATGTCGCTAAACTAATACCAGCTGGCATAAAATTGTAACCGTCGCCCAAACCTGCCAAACCCCGCCCTAATTCCAACCAATCACTACCGGTAGTGAATATCAGCACCAAAATAATTATAAAAGGTATACCGACAAAAATTATTGTCTTGGTCAGTCTTTCCATTAAATCATAAACTTTATGGCCAGAACTCAAAATTAATCCAATAATGATCAGAAGAATTATCGCCAGCCATTTAAATTCGCTGATACCGATAATTGAACCGAATATTTGAGCAGCTGCGGCAATAATACCGGGCAACCCAAAACCAATAAATGTGGAAACTATAAACCAAGTAGCCGCCCATTTAAAAATTTGATGAATTCCTATAAAGACACTTTCGCCCTTGACCAAAGCATACCGCTCTATTTCCATATTAATAAAAAACTGGAAGGTGATCCCCAGCAAGGCGGCCCAGGCAATGCCCAAACCAAAGTTGGAACTTAAATACGGCCACAGAATAACTTCGCCAGAACCCAAACCTAAAGCCAAGATAATAAAACTCGGGCCCAGTATTTTTTTCAGAGGAATGACTTGAGGAAAGGGCTTGAATTCATTAATCATAGTTACGAATTATTTCGTTTACAAGACGCCCGCAACTAATAACCGCGCTGACTGTTTCCGGCTGATTAGCTGAAATTTTTTCTGTCTGGCTTAGAGGGTCGTAAGAATTAAATTGGTATGTCAGTTGGCAGACGATTTGACCATCGCTGGTACTATACCCAATCAAGCTACCCATAGGTCCATCAGCTTTATTCATATCATCAGCTACAAAACCGTTATCTATAAAATAACTTTCTACTGACTTTAGCTGGCTATTAGTTAAGACCTCCCCTTTTACAGCCAGTCCGCTGATTGCTTTTGACGGCTTAACCGAACCATCATTTAAATACCAATCAAAAACTGCACTGTCGGCTACTGATAAATTGAGGTTGGTTTTTGTCCGCAAATCAGACAAAATATTAGCTATTTCATCCTGGCAATCCTCTTCCCAAATTCGCAGGCATTTTTTGGTAGTTTCGCACCAGGAATAGCCGGCCGCTATTAGACAACCGTGTTCATCCTGATCACCACCGATTAATTTATCATCGGCCGATTTACCGCTAAATGAGCCTCCGGATAATAAATAAGCTGTCACTGCCAGTCCTAATATGATTAGCACTATTAACCAATGCCAATATTTTTTATTATTCATATTATTGAAGTTAATTTAAAATTAAAATTGCATAATTTAACACCGTCGCAAAACTAACCCAAATCAAATACGGTATCAAAAGCCAGGCAGCTGTTTTATTAATCTTAAAGAAATACTTAATGTTCAGCCAAATCAAGATCCACAAAATTATAATTGTTATCAATCCCAATAGTGGTGACTCTAAGCCAAAAAACATCAGCGACCAAGTGACGTTCAAAACAAGTTGACCAAAAAATAGATAAATCGCCGTCCGACGATATTTATTTATTGATCTAATCACCAGAAATAAGGCAACGCCCATTAAAATAAACAAAATATTCCAAACCGGCGCAAAAATCCAATTCGGTGGATTGAAAAATGGTTTATTCAAAGTACTATACCAATTAGCAATCTTAGACACTGTAAATATAGAGCCCAGCGAGCCGGCTAATAACGGGACCATTATTGAAGCAATCAATTGAAATATTTTTTTCATATAATTAATTATAGCACAATAAAAAATATTCACATTCAATATTTGGTAAACCAAACATTATAATCATGGCGTCTCGCCTCTATTCAATAGGCAAATCGTTGGCGTCATTAACGTTGGGTAAATTGTCCTCATCATTGGAGACTTCCTCCTCTAACTCATTCTCCGCAGGACGCAACTTCTTTCTTCCTTTAACTCTCGTTATGCGGCCCAGCTCATCATGACCAGCTGACTCTGATTCATCATCCTCCACATTCTCTTCATCGTCCACGGCCTTGATAAAATAATTTTCTCCGGTATCCTTTGTCGCTCTTTCCAATCTCACAAGCTGGCTATGTTGACTGGCAATTATTGGACGGGCTCTGTCAGCATCAGAATCTGATTTTTGTTCAACTCTAGGAACTGGCTGCCTTGTAACCGTCGTCGCCCTTGCCTGCTGATTCTCCGGAGCCTTTTTTTCCTGCCCATCGGTCGATTCTTTTTTTACTGTCTCAACCGCTGATTTTGAAGTCTCCGATTGTTTTCTTTGATCCAAGATATTTTCTACCATCCGGCGTCCGTAATCAGAGCCGGAGCTTAATTTGTCCATTTCTTTAAAGCCAGCCACGCCCTGCCTTCTAAGATGATTTATTACTCTCTCGGTCGTCTTTTTACTGGATATACCGGCTTTCACGGGATTATCTAGATAAACATATTCAGTAATTTGTTTGTCAGTATAGCCCATTTCCTTCAGAGCTTTCTTGACACTGCTGGCATACTTACGGGCATTAGGATTTTTCTTTAGCTTAGTCGAAGTAAGAGGGCCACTACCCAAAAAACGGGTCAATTTACGTCCCACCCGACGGCTAGCCTGCAGTTCACCAAAGCCAGCGCTAAAACCCGAGCCATTAGCACCTCGGCCCTGAATAGCCCCAAGTATTTCACTAAATCTAACAGGTTTGTTTGCCATCTTTAAATTATACCACAGTGCTTGCAATTTAATGCTAAGGGGTACATAATGGTTTTGGAGAATTAAAAAATATATGAAGACAAAAAAAGCAAAAAGTCAGGGCTTTAAAAAAGCCGAGCAGGGACTTGAAGCCCTGCTGGATCAAGCTCAAAAATTGAAACACCGGTACGACGAGCTTGATGAGCCGACTAAGAAAAAGGTTAAGGCTGGCATTGCCGGGGCTACCGCTCTGCTAATCGGTCTGGCGGCTGTAAAAAAAGCTAAGCGCCGCAAAAGAAAAAATAATTCTTAATAGACTAATAACACCCCATAATATTATCATGGGGTGTTATTAAAATTGTCTTAAAAAACAAAACGTTCGTAATGTAACTGTCCGGCTGGCAGACCTAAATTTTTAAATGAGATAATTAAGGATTGCATCATCGCTTCAGGTCCACAAATATACCAATCCCTTTGCTCCCAATCCGGTACTAGACTTTTAATTTTTTCAGTGTCTAACCTGCCGGTTAAGCCCTGGTAGCCGGGCTGGCCGCTTAAAATATAATTAACGCTAACACCGCGGTCAGCGGCCAAACTATCCAGCTCCTGCTTAAAAACTAGATCTTCGGATGTTTTAGCGCCATACAGTAAATCTATATCCAGACTCTGGTTAGACATTTGTTCAATTAAAGATCTGATGGGCGTTATACCTATACCACCGGCAATAAACAAAACTTTCCTAGTATTGACAGTCTGGGCCGTAAAAATACCGTAAGGGCCGTCAATTATCACTTTGACTCCGGACTTGATGGTCTGGACAGCACCGGTAAAGTCACCCAATTCCTTAATAGTAATTCGCAAACGTTGACCATCCGGCGCCATTGACAAAGAAAAAGGATGCGCCTGCCACCAAAGTCTCTTAACTAAAAATCTAACAATAATAAACTGCCCCGGCGCTATCTGAAAAGCCGACATCTGGCGGCCCGATATATATAAAGAAACAGTATTATGATTCTCCCTAACAACCTTCTCAATGGTAAACTGGTGTCTGAAATATAAATACAGCGGTTTATAAAATCTAAAAAATAAATGTGCTAGCAAAACTGCAGTGTATAAAACCAGCCAATAGCCAAAAAATAATTGCGAGGCCAATAAGTCTGCACCGACTTTAATCTGATGACCAAAGGCCAAAAAAACAGCCAGATAAACGATCAAATGGACATAATACCAGGTTTCATAGCGCAAATGCCGACGACTAATATATAGCGACATAGCCACCACAATTATAAAAAGAAACAAGCCGATAACAGCATTTAAAACATTTTCATAATTAAAAATAAATATCTGCAACTGACCCAAGACGGTATTATTAAGAGTCGCCGCATAACCCAAAGTCAATAATATTGGATGCGTTAATATGAGCAGGATGCCCCACTTGCCGCTGACATGATGTATTTTTAGCAACCTATCTAAACCAAAGGTCTTCTCCAGCCAGGCACTTCTGCCGGCCAGCAAAAATTGAATGAGGATAGCATAACTTCCCAATAAGCCCATTAGTCGCCCCAAAGCCACTAAAACAAAAGGTGGTCCGAGAGTTAAAAAACTCCCGGACCCCTTTAGCCAAAAAATAAATATGATTGACAGGTTAATCCAAAATAATATTTTCCAGGTCAATTTCATATAGACTAATCTCAGTTTACTCTACAATTAGAGTCCCAACCATACCCATTTGTCTATGCTGGCCAACCGAACAGTAAAATTCAAACGATCCGGTTTGATTAGCCACAAACTCCACTGTCTCCTGCTGACCATCACCTATTTGCGCCATTCTGATATTAAATTCATCAAGCACAAAATCATGGAAGCCGCCAATATTCTTAAACGTTACTCTCACTGTATCACCTTTAGCAACTTTAATCATGTTGGGAGAAAACTTGAAGTTGCTACCTTCAACTGTAAACTCTTTAACAGTACCGGCGACCTGATCAGTAGAAGTAGCCTGCTCTGACGGCTGATTAGTATTTACCGGGATATTCTCATTGAGAGGCTGATTCGTATCTGTAATTTCCTGAACAACCGGTGTTGACCGTTGATTAAAATACCAGAAACCGCCTGCTACCAAAATGATGATCACAATAAATATTGCCAATTTTTGCATAAATTTTAGATTAAATGATTAATTATGACTTGGCTGTCCACAGCCAAAACTGATTAGAGGTAATTTTAGTATATATATTCTAATCTGTCCACTACTCAATGTAGTGTTAATATCCAACTTAATCTGACGAAAAGATAACTGCCGTTAACCGACAATAAAAAACACAGCTCTTAACAATTACGGTTATGAGCTGTGTTATTGTTCTTTATTCCAGCTGTAATTGAACTCCGGGATCTTTTGCTCCGCCCCCAGAATCGCTACCAGTATCACCACAAGGAATCTGTTGCTCCATTATACTATCTGCGTACACCCTGGTGGCGGAAGTGTCATAATATAAACGTGTTGGTAACCAATAAATAGATACACCATAAACTAAAGGTTTGGCATCAATACTGGGCACACATAAAATATGATCTCCTGTATCATCAGTGATGGTAATCGTCCCCTCATCTAAATGAAGATCAGCTATATCATTGGTACTGGTAGCGGCCTTAAAGAAAACTAATTCCAATGGTCTGGCTGATTTATCGCTATCGCTAACCCTGTTATCATCGTAAGGATCATAATAACTGACAAAATTTTCTGTCCGTTCTACAAGATCCGGACGATTAAACCAGGATCCCATGGTCTGCCCATTTCTGCTCATGGCAATAGCCAAATTTTCATCGCTATTAATTAAGCCATCAACAGAGGCGGCTGTAATATAGTCTGATTTAAGCGCCAGCATCCTAACCAGATCACAATCAATTTTATTAGCCCTGGAAGTCAAGTTTCTATCCCAATATGTATTGCCCTTAGTATCTATATAAAAACTGTGAGCAGACTGTTGAGGTGGTGGGAAATCAATGGAAGCTTGAGCCTGAACCTTGTTAATCAAAGGATACCCGTTTGGCTGTTCAGACTTTCCTAAATTATTGGAATCATAAGCGGGCACGCAAATTGTCAGTGGTTCTAATGTTTTTATATCTGTCTTACGATCAGCTATAGCTATATTCATAGCGGCGTGATTAGTCGTGAACGATAAATACGCTTGAGCCGGCTGCTCTATAACATCCCCGGCATAGTCGGTGTCAGTCTCCGGGTCACCGCTAATCTGCACTGTATAGAGAATAGGATCATTATCAGTAATCCCACTAGACAGCGCACGGACAGTGAAATTAGCCCTAATATCGGTAGTTACCGACTTCAACCAAGAAACATCTTTAAGTAGTAAGGCACCGTTAGGAGCTTGCACTTGCCTATTAATAACCTTATTTTTCAAATATTTTGGCGGTATCATGCTGATAGCAAATAAACCGCCGGCCACTAGAGCTGAAGCCATTACCACAGTCAGACTAATCTTCTGAGCGACTGGTACCCCGACTTTAGTGGTTGTTTGATTGTCCATAACGTTATGATTTAGAGTTTATTAGAAAAAACATGCCTAAATTATACCATATCCATATGACCACAACAATCTATCGGAGGTCTATTATTTTTGCACGGTCGCTTGACATAGTTGGTCTATGAATCTAGAATAACAACATGATAAACTCCAAAAAAGTACTAATTAGTATATTAGCGTTGGTTATAATAGGCGTTTTTGTTTATTATGCCTACGCAAATTTTGGTCAAATGACCAATACCAATAACAACCCCCCGACTAACTCCAATGTGGCTAATACCAACAGTCAGACGCCCACAACTACTGACACTGATTTCGTACCTGACGATACCAATATCCCTACCACCTCCTCCACTGTAGATACTGTTGATCAAACTAAACTAGCGTCCGAACTAATCGCTAATCCGCAACTTTATAATAATAAACAAGTCTGCGCCTCGGGCTATTATCAGGAGTCATTTGAATTTACGGCTCTTAGCCCCACTTATCATCTAGACTCCAAAGGAGATAAATATTTAGATGAGCCTTACATCTGGATTGACTTTACTATCCCATCCTATGAACAAATAAACTGTCGCCTTACTCCAGTTGGTCAACGCACTTGTTTTGGTCAAACAACAGTCTGTGGAATTTTCCAGTACGCCGCCCCTAATCAAGATGGTTTTGGACATGTTAACGCTTATCGTTATCAGCTAATACAAGCTGACAACTAATTTTCTAAAATTTCGCTCTGAATTGAATGATATCGGCCTCTAAAGCGCCGGCATCATTTTCAGTTCCATTAGCTGTGATGCTTTCCCCGACTTTAAAATCGCTCAATTGTGCCGCAGTCTGTCGCCACATTTCCGTAGAAGTGGCAAAATATATAATCTTTGAACCGCCGTCAGGCAATTTTATAGTTAAATTATTATCACTTAGACTTAATATCTCACCTCCGGTGACAGTCTGCCCATCAGCACGAGCACCCAATGATCCCCCAGAAGTCCGGCCGTCAGCATTCAAGCGACCAGGAAATTGACCTGCGGCAAATTGACGAGCCATTTGGTCGCCGCCTGATAGATTTTCTGACAATTGCTGACCGCTAAAAAACGCTATTCCGCCGATAACCACCAAAGCTATCAGCCAAAAAAAGTCTTTCTTTTTCATTATTTCATTAAATTAATAATTAGTGGAATTACTCATAACGTAAAGCTTCTATCGGATTAAGTTTGGAAGCCCGGACAGCCGGATAATAACCAAACAGAATCCCGATAAAGGCCGACACCCCAAAGGCTATGGCGACAGATGAAAGAGTTACTGTTGAAGCAAAACCGACAAAGTAAGAAACAATCAAAGAAATTAACCAGCCGAAAATAACACCGATTACCCCACCCACAAATGTCAGCAAGACAGCTTCCAAAAGAAACTGCGAGCTGACGTCACGCCGTTTGGCTCCGATAGCTTTGCGCAGTCCGATTTCCCTAGTTCTTTCCGTCACCGTAGTCAGCATCATATTCATAATGCCGATACCGCCGACTATTAATGAGATACCGGCAATTGCGCCCAGCAACAAAGTTAAGGTTGAAGTAACCGTTGACGCCGTGGCTACGATATCCTCCTGATTTAAAATCCTAAAATCTGCCAAATCCGGATTGCTGATATTATGCCTGACTAAAAGTAAATTACTTATCTGCTCCTCCAAAACAGTCATGTCATCTTTACTGACGGCTTCAATCCCGATGCTACTAAGATGCTCATCACCGGAAAAAAATCTTTGGGCTGTAGTTAATGGCACAAATATTTGATCGTCAGCGCTGCCAAAACCGCTACCGCCTTTAGCGACCGTTACCCCGATGACAGTAAATTCCATGCCACTGATTCTAATCTTTTGTCCGACAACCGAAACATTTTCTCCGAATAAATCATCTCTGGTCGTCGGACCTAAGACAGCCACTTTGGCCGACGACTTATTTTGCTGACTGCTGATAAAACCGCCTTCAGCAATTTGGACTTTATGAACGCTTAAATATTCCGCCACTGTGCCAATTATGGAGGTGTTGGTATTACTGCCCTTAACCACAACCTGCAATCGCGAAGACACCTCCGGGGCAACGGCTTGAACCCCACTTAGTTCATTTTGAATAGCTTCAGCGTCTGCCAGAATCAAGGTATTAGACGACCCCATACCTGAACTGACTTGTTGGCCCGGAGTTCTTTGGGTACCAGGATAAACCGTCAGCAAATTGGAACCGATATTTTCAATATTTGATTGAATGGAAGATTGAGCTCCCTGACCAATAGCCACCATAGCGATTACCGAACCAATACCAATAACGATACCGAGCATCGTTAGTCCTGACCTGACTTTGTTGGCAGTCAGCGCTAAAGAGGTTTCCTGAAATAAATCCGCAATTAACATATTAACTATTATTATTTACAACAATCTTATGAGGATTTTTTTGATCATGAATAATTAAGCCGTCCTTTAGTTCAATAATGCGGTCAGCATGTTCAGCGACATAGCGCTCGTGGGTAATTAAAATAATGGTATGGCCAAACTCTTCATTTAACGCCTGGAAGGTGGCCAACACAATTTCCCCGGTTTTGGTGTCCAAATTACCGGTCGGCTCGTCAGCCAAAATTAAATCCGGATTATTTACTAAAGCCCGAGCAATCGCCACGCGTTGCATCTGGCCGCCGGACAACTGATTAGACAAATGCTGCCAGCGATCTTCAGGTAAACCAGAGGCTTTCAGAGCCTTACTGATTAGGGCCTGTCGACCTTTGACTGGAGATTCAGCATAAATCAATGGCAAACCGACATTTCTGATAACTGTCGCGCGATTCAATAAATTAAACGATTGAAAAACAAAACCGATTTGTCGTGATCGTATTTCAGCCAGCTGATCATCATTCAACCGGGACACATCCTGACCATTAAATAAATAACTGCCACTGGTAGGCGCGTCTAAAGCGCCCAGAATATGCATCAGGGTTGATTTACCGGATCCTGACGGTCCCATAATAGCCACAAACTCTCCCTTTTTAATATCAAAGGATAAATTCTTTAAAACATCTGTCTGCAAATCGCCACTAAAATACGACTTAGTAATTTTTTTTAGTTTAATCATAAATTTAGCGAAAACTTCCCGGTCCTGCGCCAGCCCCCGAACCGCCTCCCAGCTGTAAAATACTCGTGTTCTTGTTAGCGCCTGAACCAGAATCAGCAGTCCCGCCGGTAATCGTCTGGGTGATAATCTGATCGCCTTCGGCTAGCCCGCCGGTAATCTCCGTCAAACTGTCATTAGCCAGGCCAATAGTAACTACTTTCGTTAGCGGTGATTGAACGGAAATAACGCCACTCTTATTGTAAATGTCAGACGAATGATCTTCGACTAAAACCTGTACATAATAACTGTCACCCTCGGATTTAAGGGCTGTGTTAAGAACAGTCAAAACATCTTGACGCAAATCTGTAATGATAGTCGCGTTAACGCTCATACCAGATTTAATACGGTCATCCTGCGTATCGAAACTGATTTTTACATTAAAACTCACCACTCCCTGACTAACTGTACCGACAGTATCCAGCTCGGCTACCTGGCCGGTTAATTCTAGACTATCCAAAGCGTCAAAAGTTAAGGTGACCCGCTGACCAACCGTCACTTTCGCGGCGTCAATTTCATTTAGGGAAATCTCTGCAATCTGCTGTTTGGTGATAATAGTAAAAGCGTTGCCGGAACTGGATAATTCATCTCCAACTTTGGCATCAACAGAGGCCACGACGCCATCAAAGGGAGCCCTAATTGTATAATCAGCCAGCTTCTGCTGTGCATCTGTTAAAGAATTCTGGCGCTGCAAGACTGCTAACTCCTGGGCTCGGAGATCAAGCGCATCAGTCCCCAATTGCACATCTTCCAATGACTCCCGTAATTCATCAACGCTTCTTTGATTGTCAATTATTTCTTGTTTTAAATTACTAATGTCTGTTTGTGCATTTAGCAATAATCCTAAATGACTGTTAGACTCTCCAGTGTATGTCTCCAATAAAGCCTCATGAGTTATGGCTTTTGATAATACCGTGGTACCCTTTTGAATGGTTAAATCTTTATAATAATCAATAAAATTATAAGTATTTTTGACAGCGTCGGCCATGTCTTTGGTGGCGTTGTAGGATTCGTCCAGCAATATAAGGATATGTGTCGGATCTGATTCTCTACTAGAATTCTTATAATTACTGAACGCCTGATCATAGCTTGCTCTAGCAATTTTATAACTCGTATTGACCTCCTCGCGATACTTTAAAATAGAATCGTCAAACTCTTTAACTTGATCCGTATAATAATCAAGATTCTGCTGATTTGATGCAAAATCATCACCATGAATGATATCGTCAAGTCCTGAAATAATACCCGGGAGATCCAAATAGGCATTTGTCAAAGCATTATAAGCATCGTCGTAAGCCTTTTGAAAATCAGCCTCTGTATTTTCCAACTGCACCTGAGCCTGAGCTAAACTGTTTTCAGCTTTAAGCACGCTTAAACCATCAGCCGGCCGCTGAAGCTTTTCTAGGGACAATTTTGCGCTGTCTAAGTTTATCTGCGCATCGCGTACAGATTTTACAGCGTCACTAGCGTCCAACCGAGCTAAGACTTGGCCGTTTTTAACTTCCTGCCCGGGCGATACGTTAACAGCTGTCACCTCGCCTGACGTTTTAGCCTTAATATCCACCTGCTGTGAAGCGGAAACCTGTCCACTACCGGAAATGGTGGTGGTAATAGTCCCCTTCTCTACTTGGCCAATGACATAACGCGTGACTGTATTTTGTGCGGAGCTTTTCAAAAAAAGACCATAAATCAATCCGCCAATAACAATTAGCAACAATAGACTCCAAAGCTTATGTCTGAAGACAGCTTTGAATAATTTAGAAATCATATTTTTGAGGGATAATATTTAAAAAATACAAAAGCTACCTATTACTACAAAGATATGCCCTAAATATTTCAAAATATCAAAAAAATGGCCTTTTAAACCATTTTTTAATAATAAATGCGATGCTTAAGAAGCTACATTGCAATGTTCAACTTTTAAGCCAGAACTTCTGGGGTCTCTGTTCCGGGACAATAAGCGAAACAGAGAACCTCAGGCTTCCTGGAGATAATTCAGGCTTCCATGCTAAAACCCGAATCCCTGCCCCATCATGCCCTGACCCTGATGACGACCCTTACCCATGAACTGACCATCATTCTTCTCCATAAACTGGAGTCTTTGATCAGCTTGAGCTCGAGTAATTACACCCTGATCAACCAGAACATTCAGATGCTCGGTCATTTGCTGTTGGCGTAATTCATGCATCTTAGTTTGTAGTTGATCTTGAGTGATACCATTTTCCGTGGCTAAATCTTTCATGGTTTTTCCTTCAGACCAGGACTGTTTAACCTGATCTTCAGTTAAGCCCAACAGATTAGCCTGTTCTTGGAACATCTGTTCCTGACGAGAAGCAACCTCCTGCGGTGTAGCGTTGACCTGGCCACCAAACCAGCCTTGAGCCGAAACGCTAGCGGCACCCAGGAGAGAAAGAGCTAAGAGAGGAGCCGCAGCATAAACTGCTATCTTTTTTTTCATAGACATTAATCTTAATAATTAGAGATCTTAGGCCTAGACCGGACGTTCTACCCGCTATTTAGCAGATCGGACGTCTCTAATTATTATTACAATCCCCGGGCAAAATTATTTCACCGCCTAGGAATCATGAAGAAATTTGTTGAAGTTCCCCCCATCATCATCTGAGGCGGAGGTAAAAACTCAAAGTTTTCATCAGTCTCGCGAATGCCGCTGGCGATAATTTTTTTTCCGTCAAACCCGCCTAAAACAATCACCCTGTCGCCAAGTTCAAAATCGATGCCAAAAGGTAATCTAGTATCCGGTGTTAGAATAACTTCCAGTGTTGAGGTCTCTGCCGTTTCAATAATAAAACCTTGATCAGTATAACCAACAACCTGACCGATAAAAATATTCCCCGGTTTTCTGTGCTCAAAACCTTTATATAAACCGCCAACAAAAGGTAAGCGATTACCCGCAGCTTCTCTGAATAAAGCATGATGGACGGTGGTTCTTTCTATCAGAAAACCTCCAACCAGAGCCAGCACAACAACCCCAATAGCCGTGTACATTAAGGAGCGCCGGTAACCAAAAGAATATTTACGAACCAAATACTCTAACACTGCAATAAAGACCAGAGCAATAATGACCAAAATCCATGGTACTGTCAGTAAAAATAAGCCGAATCCTCTTGGTCCGAAAGCCGGCGCGTACCAGCCGCCGGACTGACGCAACACAAAGAACACGAAACTGACAATAAATAAAATCAGAAATGAGAAAATCAAAACACCCAATAACAACAGTAATGCCCTGACAGCAAAATAGGATCTGGAGTGCATTTTGACATGCCTGTCCTCTATGTTCTTCAGAAAACTCTTAATAGAGTTATTTTTATGATCATTATCCATTAGGGTTATTTATTTGATCTATTAATTTTTTTAAAGATTCGCGACCGCGCTTAAGTCTGACTCCAACTGTAGAAACAGGAACTCTTAAAATATCAGCAATATCCTTATAATCCATCTCCTCAAAATAATGTAAAGCCAATACTTCGCGATATTTATAATTCAACTTATCCATGCCTTGTTCCAGCATTTCTTTAATCTGGGACTGATTAAGATCTTTGTCAGCCGTTTCCTTAGAAATCGGATGCGGAAACAAGGTATCAGGATCAAAGAACGGTACCGGTTCCTTACCCTTTTTCTTGATGACATTAATCAATTCGTTGTGGGCAATGCGATAAAGCCAAGGAGAAAATCTCTTTTTGGTATTAAAACTCTTAATATTTACGTAAGCTTTTAAGAACACATCTTGAACCACATCTTCAGCATCATCTGGGCTGTAAAACATGAATCTCCTAGCATAACGCAAGATTTTATCTTTATATCTTTCTATCAAAAAACCAAAAGCCTCTTTATCGCCTTTTTGCACCGCGACGATAATTTCCTCGTCAGTCTTATTATCCATTTTTAAGCTTTGGCAGTAATTACTACAAAAAAAGCCCCTATTTATTTCAAAACCATTATAGCATGGTCGGAAAATAAATTAGGGAAGTTGTCAAACTTATCTTCTATAAAGCAAAGATAGCAAAAAACACAATAAAGAAACCAGCACAATAGTCCCTCCTGAAGCTAGGTTCAAATAGAATGATGATATAATACCCACCACGACCGAAAAAATTGAAATAGCTTCAGCAATTATTAAAGTGATTTTAAAACTTTTTCTAAACTGTAAAGCCGCGACTACCGGAATTACCATCAAAGCGGCAATCAGCAAAACTCCAACTATAGGAATGGCTAAGGTAACAGTCAGAGCGGCTAAGACAATCAGCATAATATTAATAAAGCGAGTCGGGATACCACTGACTTGAGCCGACTCCTCATCAAAAGAAATAAATACTAGTTCTTTATAAAAAAAAGCTACCAATAAAATAACTAATAATCCCAGACCGGCAATTACCAAAACATTATTCTGTGTCACAGTCACAATGCTACCGAATAAATAATTAAAAAGATCAACATTAAAACCGTGCGCCAAACTAATCAAAATTATAGCCAAAGCTAAACTGCCTGACAAAAAAATAGCCAAGGCTGATTCGCCAAAAACTTTTTTAGATAATCTCAAGCGCTCAATTGCAACTGAAGAAACAACAGCCGTAGCAATAGCCGTCACTAAAGGATTAATTTTCAGTAATAACCCCAAGGCAATACCAGCCAAAGAAACATGGGCTAGAGTATCAGCAATCAGTGAATAACGTCTTAATACCAAGAAAATTCCTATCACCGGAGCAATGACAGCAATAATCAAACCGGCCTCCAGACCGCGTACCACAAAACCATATTGAAATAAATCCAGCATTAGTGATGCACCCCTCCCTTCTCAACCAATTTCTGAAAATAATTACTATTAAGAAATTGTTTCGGTTCACCATAATACTCCAACGTCCGATTTATATAAACCAATTCGGTGGCTTCATGAGCTATCACCTGAAGTTCGTGTGAAGCCAAAACTAATGTCAGACATAACTCACGATTTAATTTCCGTAACAAGGCGTAAAACTGTTTTTGCGTCTTAATGTCAACTCCGACAGTCGGCTCGTCTAAAAATAGCACTTCCGGTTTACTGACCAGCGCCCTGGCAATCAGCACTCTTTGTAATTGACCTCCAGACAAATCGCTGATCTGACGATTTTTATATTCCTGCATCTCCACCTGCTCCAAAGACTTCTTAACCTGACGATTGTCCTCCTTAGTTGTCAAATTAAAAAGTCCGCGACGGCCATAGGTCCCCATCCTAACCACTTCTTCCACTGTGGCCGGGAAATTAGGCTCAAAATGCGACTTCTGGGCCACATAGCCAATCTTGTACCAATCTTTAAAATCCCGCAGTTCTGTCCCGAACAATTTTATCTGGCCCTGATCAGGCTTAAGTAAATTTAACATCAGCTTGATCAAAGTGGATTTACCCCCGCCGTTTGGTCCGATAATTCCCACGTAGTCACCTTTGTGAATACTTAAACTAAAATCTTTTATAACCTCATTATGATTATACGAAAAGGTTACGTTTGCTAACTCAATTATATTTTTACTATGGTCTATTTTGTACATTCTAGGGCAATTTGTAAGTTAGCTAAATTATCTCTCATAACACTAAAATAGTCACGCCCAGACTCTATATCTTTTTGACTTAAGCCTTCCAAAGGATCCAAAACTAATGTCTTAGCTCCTACTTCAGTAGCTAACGTTTGGGCTAATTTAGGACTGACCAAACTTTCAAAAAAAATGTATTTAATATTATTGGCTTTGGCAAAATCAGCCACTACTGCCAGTTGTTGGGCTGACGGTTCAGCTTCGGTAGAAATGCCGGAAATAGCCACTTGATTCAAATCATAACGCTTTGCCAGATAGCCAAAAGCCTGATGGGCTGTAACAAAATCATGAAGTCGGCAAGAGCTTAAACCATGACGCAAATCATTATCCAAATTATCCAGTTTGGCAATTAACTGCTGTTGATTACTTTTATAATAATCAGCGTTAATAGAATCAACAGCAACAAGACCGTCTGTTATTGCTTGTACCTCTTGCTTTGCCAATATTGGATCCAACCAAATATGCGGATCATTAATGGACTGTTTGTCAGATAGAGATTGGTCAATTGATAAACCTTTGCCAGCCACAACTATGGAAACCTTGTTAGCATCTACTAAGCCCGCCACTTTATCCGCCCACTGTTCTACTCCGCCATTTATAATCAACAAGGGACTATCTTCTATTCTGACGATATCCTGGGTACTTAATTCATATTCATGAGGCTCGGCTCCGGCTGGAGTTAAATTATAAACTTGCACTTTATCTCCGCCAATGACTGAAATAAAATACCATAAAGGGTAAAATGAGGCTGTCACCTGTAACTTGCTGGAATCCTGTTCAGACGTCTGATTTACCACGTAAATATTTCTAAAATAGAAGACTATAGCCAAGACTACAATTATAATAGCCAACAATATTCCAAATCTCCTGTTCATATTTGACGCTTCATAAACGCGAATTAGTTGCGTTTATATTATAACGTGATATACTACAAGTGTCAAACAGAGCAATAACTTATTTCAAATGCCAAAAAAATTAAACAAATCGCAGACTGCCGAACAGGTAACCTCTATCCTCCGTCAGGCCAAGTTCAAAGCCACTCCCGGACGTATTGAACTGCTGTCAGTCTTGATGTCAGCCGGACGGCCTTTATCGGTTGAGCAGATAATCAAAAAACTAAAAAGCAAACCTCTGAACAGCGCTACTGTTTATCGTGCTGTCCGCGAACTAAAAAATGGTGGCTTGCTCCGCCAAATTGATTTTCAGCATGGTCACGCGCACTATGAATTAGGTTCACTCCCCGATCATCATCATATTGTCTGTCAGCAATGCGGTTGCGTTGAGGAATTACTAAATTGTCATTTACAGCCACTGATAAATAAAGCACTAAGCCGAACAAAAAACTTTAAATCTATTTCTCAACATACTTTTGAATTGTTTGGCGTTTGTAAAAAGTGTAAAAAATCCTAAACACAATATATTTCCCTTTAAGATTAGATATAGATAAACTAAAGGCCCAAACCTAGTTTTCGAGCGCAGAAGCGCGACGGAGTCGAGAAACGTTTTGAATACGACCCCATTGTCTAAAGCTTCTCGATAAACTCGAAGACTAGGTATGGGAATCACTTAGGAGTGGAAAATGAAGGTCAGACGAAAAAATCAATTCAACAAAATATCCAAAATCTTATTCCGCTCGTTGTTGCTGGGCGCGTGCATGACCACCACAATATCATTGCCTTTTTTCATTACCACTGTCCTCTGCGCCTCATTCAGAAAGCCTGTCTTAACCGCGTCCGGCTGATACTTCTGTAAACTATAATTACGGTCAACAACAACTATCTTGTGAAATTCCCCTTGCGCATCAACCACATAAAAACTGTGAGAAGATTTGGCATAAATACTTTGGATAGCCGTCAGACTGAAAGCTTCTTCGGCAATTTTGGCCATCTCCTTGGCCGTAGTGACTGTCTCGGTGCTTAAGCCGGCAACATCGTCAAAATGTGTATTTTGTAAACCTAGTTCTTTGGCCTTGGCGTTCATCTTATCCAAAAACTCCTGATGGCTTAAACCGGTACTGGTAACCAGTGCTCTGGCCGACTGATTGGACGAAGAAACTAATAGTGCAACTAATAAATCATAAACACCCAACTTATCTCCTTCCTTCAAATTCACTTCACTGGTGCCGTCATTACCAACGAAGATTTTAGGATAGTCCAAGATTTGTTTAGTAATCGTCACCTGATCAGACCAGTTGGGATATTGTTCAGCAATTATGATCGCCGTCATTAATTTTGTCATAGAAGCTGGCGGTAACACCTGATCACCGTAGCGGTCAACCACAAAATTTCCGCCGGAATATTTAACATAAGCGATATCATTAAAAGCAGTCTCTGGCTGAACAGTTTGATCGCTGATGGCAATAGTACCTAAATCCGCGTTAGTGATTCCTAAAGATAACTGCCGCATTATCTGGTAAGCAGCCACCCCGTCTTTCAAATAATAAGCTAAACCGTCAGCCGGATTAATATACCAAGCCTCACCATGCTCCTCTACCTGTAAAACTATTCTGCCGCTTAAACGTTTAACTAAAGACTGATCGCCTGACTGTCCTTTGGCATTTGGTAATTTTGCTAAATCCGTATTAGTAATTCCTAAACCAAAATCACGCATAATTCGATAGGCCTCATCGCCGTCTCTTAAATAGTAACGCTTACTATCAACAGGATTTAAATACCAAGCCTGACCCTGCTCCTCTACTTGTAGGAGGATCCTGCCGGCTAAATCGCTGCTTAAATTACGCTCTGCCGCCAGACTGACAGCAGGAATTATTAAGCATAAAGTTAAAATAAATAATATGGATCGTTTCATAAATGGTAGTATAGCAAAAAATCGCCCGCACGGCGACTGATAAATTAAATATTTGTTATTCTCAAGACCAAAAAGAACTAGCTCTGAAAATGGAGATTGCCGCCAAAACTAAATACAACTATAATTACCTTTCTTCAATTTCCCTGACATCGCATTAACATAACAACTCCTTCCGCACATAAGACCTCCTGAAAACGTCCGCCAGTGCAAACCATTGCGATCATAACCATAACCTACAAAACCCTCACCACCTTGTCCTCTAAATTGATCCCAAACTGTAAGATATATTTCGGAGAATTCTGAACAATCTTCATTCCCCTTTAATATTTCAATTGCTTGTTCTTTCCTTATACTTACGTCATACTCTTGTAGTGGCCCATAAACTGTTCGTACTTCAAGTTTATCATCATCTTCATACATAACCACACCACAAGCTGGGTACCCTGATTTGCAGACATTATGACCATCAATTATAAAATCGAACGTGATAAATTGTTTTGGTGACTCATCACTGTCAATTCTGAAATTTTGAAAATGCTTATCTATGTACTCCTGGCTAAAACAACCAGAATTGATAAGCCAATCTTGAGCGCACTCAATTGGAGACATACTATTACATGAAGTTGTATAAATACAGCCCCCCTTTCCTTTCCCATTTCCATATGCATCAATCACATCTAAAATCTTCTCTGAATGCTGTTGCCACAAAAAGAAACCTCCTGTGACAATGAAAAATAAAATTATCATAGCTATCTTTTTCATGCATACATTATATCAAAAAAGCTCGCTTAGCAAAACTTCGGCGAGGCGGCCCCAAAGGGGCGAAAGACCATTAATCTAAATTTCAAAATTCCACCTAACTAAATACCGTTCAAGGCCTCGCTTAGCTGATTAAGATATATTTGGAATATCGCAAATATGGCCCAGATAGCAATTAGACTTGCTATTACCGTCAGCACTATAGCAATAGTACCGACTCGCTTAGCTTGTGGATTATTTTTTTTAAGGTAGCTAATCCCCGGCCAAAGACCCAGTGGTGGCAATAAAATGCTTAAAGCATAGATGCCGATCTGAATAGGTAAAGAGACGGGGATCACATTTTCTTTCAGGTTTGTGCCGCAATTCGGACAAAAAAAATATTCAGGTAAAACTGCCTGGTGGCAGGTCGGACAAATTGAGGCATTACCGTCAGTCATATTATTGGCAGGTTGATTGATAATTAATATAATCAGTATAGCAAAAAAAACCCTTTCGGGCTAAATTGGATGGCTACAAGCCACACGAAGCTTCGAACGAAGTGAGAAGCGAAGTGTGGCGGGCCACTGAA
>CAYTUI010000025.1:0-21162 GCA_964441335.1 uncultured Gammaproteobacteria bacterium | reverse complement strand
AAACACCTAATGAGATGTTATCTTTAAAAGTGCCAAATGTCCTTAGTTAAAACATAGTGATTATTATTAGCTAATGTTAGCCATAGATGAGTATTTAGAAAAAAATTACATTGACTCTTTGGGTCGCTTACACTATAATGTATGCGCTAATTAGCCTAAATTAGGTTAATTTGTTAATAAATAATTCAAGGTGGTGATTGATAGAAAGAACCTCGAGAAAATCCCCTCCGACTCCTCGCAAAACGGAGGTAAATCCCCTCTGTCCGGTCTGTCGACCGGACATCTCCCCTTGAAAAGGGGAGATTGGCAGCCGGGGTTGATGTTGATGGGGGAAATGACCGCTTGGATTGTGGGGCCGATTATTCTGGCGCTGTTTGTCGGTAAATGGTTGGATCAGAAATATTCTTCCGAACCTTGGTTTTTTCTCGGTTTGGTAGGTTTGGCCTTTATTATCACCGCCTGGAAGATAGTTCAGATTGGTAAAGATTATATAAAAAAAATTGAACAAGAGGTTCAGCAAAAACAAAGTAAAAAGATAAATAGTAATGGCGACGACAGAAAGTAATATATATTCAATTAAGACCGGTGAAACAGGTGATGTTCAGCAGGCTGCTACCGAACAGGTATCAGAAGTATCGCATGAAGCCACCTTGTTTGCAGAGCCGGTTTTTTCTGTTGGCAACTTTACTGTTACTAATTCTTTGATCAATTCCTGGCTGGCGGTTTTAATAATCATTGTGTTGAGCGTTACCATCGGCCGAAGTGTAAAAAAAATTCCGGGTAAGTTGCAGAGTGTTGCTGAAGTGGTTGTGGACGGAGCAGTTAATCTGGCTGATTCAGTCACCAACGACCATAAAATAACCACTAAAGTTTTCCCCATAGTTTTTGCCATTTTTTTATTTGTGCTGGTTAATAATTGGTTGGGTTTAATTCCGGGCATTGGTTCTATCGGTTTTATTGAGACCGAGGGCAGTCATTCGGTGTTTGTGCCATTTTTGCGCGGCGGGACAGCCGATATTAATACCACTTTGGCTTTAGCTTTATTTTCGGTTATTGCTTCTAATATCTTTGGTTTTATTATTGTCGGTTTTTGGAAATATTTTAATAAGTTTATTAATGTTAAAGTGCTGTTGTCCATTCCGCATGATATTAAGAAGCACGGAGCAACTTCGCTGGTTGTTAATCCCATTACTTTTTTTGTTGGTCTGATTGAAATTGTTGGCGAGGTGGCCAAAGTGGCCTCACTGTCCTTTCGTCTTTTCGGAAATATTTTTGCCGGTGAAGTTTTATTGGCGTCAATCGCTGTTATACTGGCTTATGGTTTACCGATTCCGTTTATGTTTTTGGAAGTCATAGTTGGCATTATTCAGGCGTTAATTTTTGCCATGCTGACACTGGTTTATTTTACCATCGCGTCGCAAGACCATTCACATTAGTAATTAGTAATTTGCAATTTGTAATTAGGACCAACTAATTACCGGTTGCTAGCTACTAATACCTAGAACCTAGTACCTAGAACCTAGTACCTAGAACCTAGTACCTAAATAATAATTAAGAGGTTTTTCAGGGGACGTTAAAAAAACAACACCGTCCAATCCAAGAAAATCTCAAGGAGATTCGCATGGAAGTAGGAACATTAACCATGTTAGCCAAGGCAGTTGCTATTGGCTTAGGTTCAATCGCTCCGGGCTTGGCTATCGGTAAAATCGGTGCTAAAGCTATGGAAGCTATTGGTCGTAATCCCGAAGCAGCCGGCAAAATTTTAGTGCCAATGCTTTTGGTCTCGGCTTTTGCCGAAGCTATCGCTATTTACGCTTTGGTTATTGCCTTCAGTATCAAATAAATCCTAGCACCATACTAGGTGCTGTATAAATTGATAACCTGACTCAATCCCAGACCTCTGGCCTGAGGTTGAGAACTGGATTATTAATTTTAAAATATGGATGAATTGATAAAAACTTTTCACATTGACTGGATGTTAATGTTGGCGCAGATAATAAATTTTGCCATTGTTTTTTTCGTGGTCTGGCGTTTTGCTTTAAAGCCGATTATGAAGACCATGGGCGAGCGTAATCAGACGATTGAGAAAAGTCTGGAGCAGGCCAAAGCGATTGAGTCAGAATTGGCTAGAACTACTGAAGAAACTCAAAAGCAAATGACCATAGCCCGTCAGGAAGCGACAGCCGTTATCAATAAAGCCAGTCAGCAGGCCGAAGAAAAGAAACAGCAAGTACTGACCGAAACAGAAGGTAAGGTCGCGCAGTTAGTAGCCCAAGCCAAACAGCAGATTGAAATGGAAAAGAAAGAAATGGTGGAGCAGGCCAAAAAAGAATTGGCTGATTTAGTGGTGGAGGCTTCGACCAAAGTTTTGGGTAAAAAGATTGACGCTAAAGAAGATAGTCGGATTATTAATGACAGTTTAAAGAATATTTAATGAAATTTTCCGTTAAAAAATTTGCCCAAGCTTTGTATCTGGCCAGTCTGGATAAGGACAAGAAAGAGCTAGATCAGGTGATTGATAACTTTTTTAAGCTTTTACGGCAGTCTAAGCAGCTGACTAAGGCGCCGCAAATACTGGTTGCTCTGGATGAGGTCAGACGCGAGGCCGAGAATAAGATTCTAGTGACAGTCTCCAGCCGTAACCACTTAAGTAAGGCGCAACTGCAGACGATCAGTAAGTATTGTCAAAAGATGTTTAATCAGGAGCCGGAAATAGAGGAAGTGATTGATGAAAATATTATCGGCGGAGTTAAATTGAAATACGGCGATACTGAACTGGACGCGACCGTTAATCAAAAATTAAAAATTTTACAAAACCACTTATCCCGCCACTAACTATTTAATCAAATGTAGGCGGGATCCCGCCAACAAATAATGAAATCATTAAATGGGGGCGGGACAAGCTAACAGCTAATACCAAATAATATGTCATACGAATATTTAGTCAAAAATTTACAAAAGAAAATTGAAGATTTTAATTTCCAGGCCAAGGAAGAAAAAGTCGGTCAGGTGATTGAAGTCGGCGACGGTATTGCTATTGCTTCGGGTTTAAGTTCAGCTTTGGCTATGGAAATGGTGGAAGTGGAATCAGGTGACGGCAAGGTTGACGGCGTGGTTCTGAATTTGGACGAAGAAACAGTCGGTATTATGCTATTGGGCGATCCGGCCGGTATTAAAGAAGGATCAAAAGTTAAAACCACCGGCAAAGTTTTGGAAGTGCCGGTTGGTGAAGCTTTGACAGGCCGGGTGGTGGACGCTTTAGGCCAGCCGATTGACGGTAAAGGACCGCTGAAGACCGACAAGTTTTATCCGGTGGAAAAAGTGGCACCGGGAGTTATTACCAGACAGGGAGTTACCGTGCCGGTTCAGACAGGAATTAAGTCCATTGACGCCATGATCCCGATCGGTAGAGGACAGCGTGAACTGATCATCGGCGACCGTCAGACAGGTAAAACTGCTATTGCCATTGACGCCATTATCAACCAGAGAAGCTCCGATATGCTGTGTATCTATGTGGCCATCGGACAGAAAGAATCCAAAGTAGCTAAAATTATCGCCCGTTTGGAACAGGAAGGTGCCATGGCATATACGACTGTGGTACTGGCCGGCGCTTCAGATCCTGCTTCACTGTCGTTTATCGCTCCTTATGCCGGTTGCGCTATGGGTGAATATTTTATGGATCAGGGTAAAGATGTTTTGGTGATTTATGACGATTTATCCAAGCAAGCGGTAGCTTACAGACAAATTTCATTGTTGCTGCGCCGCCCGCCAGGACGTGAAGCTTACCCCGGCGATATTTTCTATTTACACTCACGTTTATTGGAACGCGCGGCCAGACGCAATAAAGAACACGGCGGCGGATCAATAACCGCTTTGCCGATTATTGAAACGCAGGCCGGGGACGTTTCTGCTTATATTCCGACCAATGTTATTTCCATTACCGATGGTCAGATTTATTTGGAATCCAATTTGTTTTATCAGGGATTTCGTCCGGCTTTGAACGTCGGTTTATCGGTCTCCCGTGTCGGTTCAGCCGCCCAGGTGAAAGCTATGAAAAAAGTTGCCGGTAAGTTGAAACTGGAAATGGCGCAGTACCGCGAACTGGAAGCTTTCGCGCAATTTGGTTCTGATTTGGATGAAGAAACTCAAAAACGAATTAATCGCGGAAAAAGAATTGTGGAAGTGTTGAAGCAAGGTCAGTTTAAACCTTTGGCCGTGGAAAAACAGGTGGCTATTTTGTTCGCGGTTATTAACGGTCTGGTGGACAATATTCCGGTGGAGAAAATCAGAGAGTTTGAAGAAAGTTTATATCAGCATCTGGATGCCAATCATGCCGACCTGTTGAAGCAGATTAAGGATAAGGGAGATATTGATGAGGAGTTGGATAAAAGTTTAAAGCAGGCGATTGAAGAATTAAGCAAGACGTTTGAGACGTTAGAAGAACGGAAGAACTAAAGAACGTAAGAACTAAGGGACTTAAGAACATAAGGAATGTAGTTTGGTAGATTGGTAGATTAGTAGGGTAAACGTTTGTACTACCAAACTACCAAACTACTAAGCTACCAAGCTACCAAACTAACTAAATGGCTTTATCAACACGGGACATAAAAAGACGCATCACTTCGGTAGCCAATACCAAGAAAATTACCAAGGCTATGGAATTGGTGGCGGCCAGTAAAATGCGCAAAGCAGTAGAGCGCGTTTTGTATTCCCGAGCTTATTCTGATTTGGCCTGGAGCACGGTTTTGCAGTTGGTCAGGAAAGTTGATCAGCATGATCATCCTTTATTAACAGAGCGTCCGGTCAAGAAAGTGGCGGTGATGGTTATCGGCAGTAATCGGGGATTGTGTGGCGGTTTTAATATGCAGGTTATGTCTAAGATGAAAGATCTGATAAAAAAAGAGGGTTGGGACAAGCCCGGCATTGAGGTTGATGTTATCACTTCCGGTCGCCAGGTTTTACGCGGCCTGACTGCCATGAAATTTAATGTGGCAGCTGATTATAAAAAAGATGATATTACCGATGAGGTGGCGGATATTTTACCGATTGCCAGACATTTGACTGTTGCTTTCACCAATCAAGAGTATGATGAAGTGGCCGTGGCTTATACGCATTTTCATTCCAGTCTGCGGCAGGAGGCTCGTATCAGACATTTATTGCCTTTGGTTAAGCCGAGTCGCGTGCTGGCAACTTTGAATAGAAATTTGGATGAGAAATCTCATGAGCTGGCTGTAAATTTTTCTGAATATCTTTTTGAACCGTCAACTGACGCCGTTTTAGAGTCATTATTACCGCGTTTGATTGAAGTACAAATTTACCAGATGTTTTTGGAATCAGAAGCCTCGGAACATTCCGCCAGGATGATGGCTATGCGTAATGCCAGTGACGCGGCCGAGGAAATGATCAGTGATTTAACTCTGGCTTTTAATCAAGTTCGTCAGGCCGGCATTACAGCCGAGATTGCTGAAATTGCCGCCGGCGCCGAAGGGGTTAGTTAGCTTGTAGCTGGTAGCTGGTAGCTGGTAGGAGAATTGCCGCCGCTAAAAGCTAAAAGCTAACAGCTAAAAGCTAAAAACAATATGAACAAAGGAACAATCAAAAGAATCATCGGTCCGATTGTGGACGTCTATTTTCCGGAGAAATTGCCGGAGATAAATAATGCTCTGGAGATTAATAATCAGGGCAAGACTTTGGTCGTTGAAGTCCAGAAACATTTGGGCTCCAATCAGGTCAGAGCAGTGGCTATGGGTACGACTGACGGTTTAGCCAGAGGCGTGGAAGCAGTAGATACAGGGAAACCAATTTCTGTACCGGTCGGAGAAAAGACCTTGGGCCGCATGTTTAATGTTTTGGGTGAAGCAATTGACGGTCTGGAAGATCCGATGGTAGAAGAGCAGTGGCCGATTCACCGTGCCGCTCCCAGTCTGGTAGAACAATCAACCAAAGCCGAAATCTTTGAGACCGGTATTAAAGTTATTGATTTGATCTGTCCGTTTGTGAAAGGCGGTAAGGTTGGTCTGTTCGGTGGTGCCGGAGTCGGCAAAACCGTGGTTATTCAGGAACTGATCAGAAACATCGCGGCTGAACACGGCGGTTTCTCGGTGTTTGCCGGAGTCGGCGAACGAACCAGAGAAGGTAATGATTTGTATCATGAAATGAAAGATTCCGGAGTTTTAAAAAATACCACTTTAGTCTTCGGTCAGATGAATGAACCCCCGGGAGCCAGACAAAGAGTAGGCTTGTCCGGTCTGACCATGGCCGAATATTTCCGTGATCATGACGGTAAAGATGTTCTGTTGTTTATTGATAATATTTTCCGTTTCACACAAGCCGGTTCTGAAGTATCAGCCCTGCTTGGCCGTATGCCATCAGCTGTCGGTTATCAGCCGACCTTGGCGACTGAAATGGGTGAGTTGCAGGAAAGAATTACTTCTACAACCAAAGGTTCTATTACTTCGGTGCAGGCGGTTTACGTACCGGCCGACGATTTAACTGATCCGGCGCCGGCTACAACTTTTGGCCATTTGGATTCTACTGTTGTGCTGTCGCGGTCTTTAGCTGAATTAGCGCTTTATCCGGCCGTTGATCCTTTGGATTCGTCCTCGGTAATTTTGGATCCGGAGATTGTCGGTCAGGAACATTATCAGGTGGCGCGCGGTGTGCAACAGGTTTTGCAGAGATACAAAGACTTGCAGGATATTATTGCCATCTTGGGTATGGACGAATTAAGTGATGAAGATAAATTAGCAGTTGCCCGAGCTAGAAAGATTCAGAGATTTTTATCACAGCCGTTCTTCGTGGGAGAAGTGTTTACCGGTCGTCCGGGTAAATATGTGTCATTGAAAGAAACGATTCGCGGCTTCCAAGAGATTTTGGATGGTAAGCATGACAGTGTGCCTGAACAGGAGTTTTATATGAAGGGAACAATTAGCGAGGTAGCTGCGTAGATTGGTAGCATGAACGTCTGTACTACCAATCTACCAAACTACCAAACTACCAAGCTAAAAATCACCAATCTAAAAAAAACATGAAGATCAATTTAAAAATAGTCACGCCGGAGAGAGTGCTGTATGAAGGCGAAGTTGACCAGGTGAGTCTAACAACTCAAATGGGTCAGATTACTGTTTTGCCAAATCATATTCCGTTGGTGGCTAATTTACAGCCCGGGGAAATTATTATAAAAAAGGGACACGAATATTTGGATATTGCTTCCCAGGGCGGCTTTGTTGAAATTTCGCCCCTTTCTGTGGTAGTATTGGCCGACGCTGCTGCCAGAGCCGATGAATTGGACGAAAAACAGGTGGAAGAGGCCGTAAAACGGGCAGAAGCGGCAGTTTCGCAAGTCGGTGTGGCTGATCATGATTATGCCGCTTTAAAAGCTATGCTGGACGTTGAAGTATCCAAGTTGCGGGTGGCTAGACGCTATAAACAGCGCGGCTTTAGAACTTCAGCTGATCAATAATTTATAAATTAATTAGTTCTTTATGAAAGAAGCGCAAGTCAGAAACCAAAAACAGGAGGGGGTCACTTTGAAAGGTGTGGAGAACCTTTTGGAGTTGAATCGTAAGCACTCGGAAGAGTTCATGAGTGCTTCAGTGGAAAGCGCGCGTCGCTTGTACCGCGCTGTTCATCCGACGGAGGTAGCCGCCTTTAAGTGCATGGATGGCAGGATTCACTTGCCGTACATGACTGGAACGCCGTTGGGGATCATTTCCCCTTGGCGTAACATCGGTGGCCGTTTTGATACCGGCTGGGGGTTGTTTGGCAGTGAACTGCGGGAATGGCAAGAGTACGCCATCAGACGCGGACGTCATGGTTTGTGTTTGGTGACTTACCATTTCTCTGTCGGCGATACCCATCGTGGCTGCAAGGGATTCAACTACGATGTGGAGGAGTCCAAAAGGTTCACGGCTGATCTGGTAAGCCAGTTCAACCGAGTGCTGGGGCAGTCAGCTTTCTACACCGTGCATGTTGGTGTGGAGACTGATGAAGATGCTCTGATTCTGCATGGTGAACGCGGCGGGGTTGTCCAGGTTGTTGATCTACTGGATCACGCAGAACCCAGTCTGGAGAAAATTCTGGCTGATCTTTATCCGTCAATGGCGGCGGAGATTCGTCGGGATTTTCTGCCTTTGGTCATGGGTAACATCCGGCACATCAAACAAATCAAAGCTTCCCAAAGGCCAGTAACCGAGATTGAACACAAGGAGTCAATTTTGGCGTTTGGTCGGGGTTTTGATTGGTTGCACGTCGCCAACAGGGCATTGATTGTAGGACCATTTGACCCGGAATTTGCCGACGTGGTAGCTACGGCCGGTGGCATTATTCTGGACAACCTGAAAGCTGGTCAGATTCAAGCCGACGAAATCGTACTATTGATTTCGTCGCCTTTTCGCGATGCGGGATCCGAGAGACGTTACATGGTAGAGAAGACTAGATACCTGCAGGCGGCTGCCTTGGCTAGCTTGAGTAGCAGACCTGAGCTTCAGGAGTTACTGCCTCACCTACAGATTCTGACGGGAGTTGTAAACATGCACGACCGCCGTTTACAAGTTCTGTATAAAGGTAGATGGCAACCTGCTTCCGACTCTCGCAAGGAGGAAGAGGCACTCCAGGTTGCGTAGTTTGTAGCGCCCCCAAAGCACAAGGCTAGGGGGCGCTTTCTTATCCAATTATTAAGTGTTAATATTTAATAATTAATCATTATTAATGACAGCTATGCAAAAACTTTTTCACTTTTCTAAATATCGTCTCTACGGTTTGATGGCGATTTTTTCTTTGGCTTTAATTCCTTTGGCTAGAGCTAACGAATTTGCAGCTGCGCCCACTGATCCCAATTATTATGGCAGAATATTTTTATACATCGCCATTTTGTTATTAATCGCTAAAGTATCAGGTCTGATTGAACGCTTTGGGCAGCCGGCGGTTCTAGGCGAGTTAATAGCTGGAGTTATCTTAGGCAACTTAGTTTTAATTGGATTAACTTTTTTTGAACCAATCAAGGAGGACGTGATTATTAAATTTTTGGCTGAATTAGGTGTGGTGATTTTATTGTTTCAAATCGGTTTGGAGTCCAATCTTCAGCAGATGCGCAAAGTTGGTCTCAATGCTTTTATTGTAGCCACAATTGGCGTTGTCGTGCCTTTTATTTTGGGAACCTGGGTGGTTGGCCCATTATTACTGCCGGGCTTAGATTTAAATGCTTATTTATTTTTGGGTGCCGCTTTGACAGCGACTTCTGTCGGGATTACAGCCCGTGTTTTTAAAGATTTAGGTAAATTAAATATTCCCGAGGCTCAAATTGTTTTAGGCGCGGCTGTTATTGATGATGTTATGGGTTTAATAATATTGGCCGTGGTTTCAGCGATTGTGACGGTCGGAGCAGTTAGTTTAGGAACAATTAGTTTGATAGCTGGTAAGGCGATTTTGTTTCTAGTCGGAGCCATTATTATAGGACAGTTGATTGCGCCACTCTTGGGACGCTGGCTGTCGTTTATTCACACTGGGACCGGCATGAAATTTACCTTAGCCATAAGTTTTGGTTTGATTTTGGCGGCTGTTGCTCAGTTTATCGGTTTAGCGCCAATTGTCGGAGCTTTTGCTGCCGGGTTGGTTCTGGACCCGGTTCACTTTAAACATTTTAATAAGCCTCATTCGGCTGATGCCCTAGAGAGTTTGGCAATACCAGGCCATGATCACCAGCAACTTAAGGATTTATCGCATAAGTTTACTGACAGGCACATTGAGGATTTGATTGAGCCGCTTGGTTATTTTCTGGTGCCGATATTTTTTATTCTGACAGGTATGGAAGTTAAATTGGAAACTTTTGCCGATCCTAAAGTGGTTGGTGTGGCTTTAGGGATTACGGCGGTGGCATTTATTGGTAAGCTGGTCGCCGGATTAGGAGCCGGTAAAGTTGGTAAATGGCTGGTCGGCTGGGCCATGGTACCTCGGGGGGAGGTCGGTTTAATTTTTGCTTCCATCGGTAAAGCTTTGGGTGTAGTTAATGACGAGATTTATTCCATTATTGTAATTATGGTTATTTTAACCACTTTGCTGACCCCGCCGATTTTGACCGTTGTTTTGCGTCGCTTGAAAAGTTAATCTGAAAATTAGTTTAAAAAACAGCCCCGTCCCGACATTGCTATGTCGTGGACGGGGCTTTAGGTCCGTGGAGGACTAGAGCACGAGGGGCTGTTCGGGCGGTTGCTTGACGATCAGGCGGAGATCCGCGTAAGCGTGATTCGGATCAGGGTTGGAGTAGATGACAGCTCCGGCATTGATGATCTGAAAGCGATTCTCAATATAGACCCATTCGCAGTCCGTGATAGACCACGGACGCCGATATTTCGGATCATCGCTAAAGCAGAGTACAGCAGTTAGAGCTTCATGAACCTTCCGCCAGCTGCTTTCCGATGTGGGTATCGTGAAGACAGCTTTCTTCGGGTCCATATGTCCGGGCTCATTCTTGTGATTGTTGAGCTCGGCAATTAGACGCGTCACTTGTGAAGCGGTCATCGAGAGATGATTTCTACGCCCCTCGGTGTGGTGACATGTCTCGATGAAGCGTGCGCATCCTTCGCTGTTATGATCGTAATTCCAGACCAGAATCCAGACGTTCTGATCTGGTAGATAGACAGGCACGAAGCCGTATACGCTGATCAACCAGGAATGGTCGAGTAGCCACTTGCTGGGTTCAACATTGTACCCCAGACTGGCAGCACCTGCTTGGGCGCGGGCTAGCCGGGAGGTTTTGAGCAGCCGCTCGGTGATGCCTCTGACCTCGTGCGTCCACGGGCCAATCTGATTGGCCAGCAGATCGAGCAGAGTATGCTCGGTTTTGCACTTTGGGCACATGACCTTACCGCGAGAAGCGACAAGTTTGCGTCCGCAGGTCTTTTGGTCTCCAATTTGGCACCGGCAACGTACGTCTCCGTCTTCTTCCCGACCGAGCATAAGGGAAAGCAGACTGACCGTGAGTTTCTGGTTCGCTGATGCGCTTGGCATGCTGGAACACTCCTTTTTAACATACACTCTTAACGCTTTGGCTGGATGCCAGAGCGTTATCACTTAAACAAACTATCAGTTAAGTGTCAACGATTTTTGCTTGATTTTTAGTGAAAAATGTGCTATAATTAAACAACTATGAAGAGATTTCCCTTGTTTATTGCCATATTTTTTTCACTTTATCTAATTCCTTTGTCTTTACAGGCAGAGGAATTTATTGATTCTGACGCCGACGGGCTTTCTGATCATTATGAAGAGGCAATTTATTATACTGACCCAAAGATGGCCGACACTGACGGCGATGGCTTCAATGATGGTGAAGAAATTGCCCAAGGTTACTCGCCTTTGTTTGGCGATAAGAAAAAATTGTCAGAAGTGGATTCTGACAAGGATTATCTTAATGATAAATGGGAGATTCTTTTGGGGACCGGTTTAATGAACCCTGATTCTGACGGCGATCTTTATTTAGACGGTACTGAAGTGGCTGCCGGTTTTGACCCGTTAAATAAAGAACCTGTCCAAAGAGAGAAATTAATTAAAGTTAGTCTGGCGGATCAGACTTTAGAATATTCTTTCGGCGGTATTGTCTTGGAGAAGTTTCCGATTTCCAGCGGATTGAAATGGACCCCCACGCCGAAAGGCGAATTTAAGGTTTTAACAAAACGACCGGTTGTCTGGTATGTCGGGACTAACTATAATTATCCTAATACCAAATGGAACTTGCATTTTGCCACCGGTAAGGTTGGGCGTTATTATATTCACGGCGCTTATTGGCACAATAAATTTGGTCAGCCCATGAGTCATGGTTGCGTTAATGTTTCTTACGCCAACATGGAAAACCTTTATTGGTTTGCGCAATTGGGGACAAAGATTATTATTAACTAAATCTATGGAATCAGAAACGCCCAGAGAAAATCCACAATTAAAAGATATCAGTCAAGAGTTTCTGGATATGCCATTATTTGAATTTTTGGACTTTTTGCATCAGCAGAAAAAAGAGGCTGGTTTAAAGATTAGTGTTGACCTATCTAATTTGATTCAGACTGATTTTGTTATGACTACCAGACGTTTGAAAGCATTTTTGGAATCGGGGCATGGACAGCCCAGAGAAGCGTCAGTTATTTGCAGTGAGGAGCAGAAAATGTGGGAGCCGAATGTTTTTTCTTCAGGTGTGAAGTGGATTGAGAGTTGAGTTGATTTAACCATTTCAACCCCTCAGTGGTCAGCCCCAAAACTAGTCTTCGAGTTTATCGAGAAGCTTTAAATAAAGAGGTTATTATCTTAATGTTTCTCGACTCCGTCGCGCTACGCGCTCCTACGCTCGAAAACTCGGTTTGGGTTTTGAGTTTAACGCGCCCAGCCTCATATTAAGGACTATTGGGCTGATGATGGGTTTATAATTTAGTGCTATAATTATCACAGAGGCCAGAGGGCTTCTGGTAACAAAGAGGGGAGGCAAGACAACGTGCCTCTTTTCGTTGCGTTTCACCCCAACACTCGGAGGTTCACGTCATGAAACTGCTGTTCGGCTTGACTGTGATCACGCACCAGGCAGGAAACGAGACCCCCGAGAGGAGGTGATCCTAGGCTACGGCCACCCGTCAGGGAGATCCCCTGAACAGGGCAGTCGGGATTGTACCCTGACAGCCGTGAATTTGTCCTATAGTGGCGGATAAGTTCTGCTCATTAGGCAGTCACGGACGGTAACCCCTTCACGTCGTTTCCGAATGGCGTGAAGGGGTCAACTTTCATAGGCCATAGGCCTACAAAGAGGCTTACAACCCTACAAGGAGGCGGGTTATGACGAACGCTGTTTGTCTGCAAGCGGCTACCATAATTTGCCACACCTGTGGCTCGGCCTATTGTGGTGAACACTTTTCCGATCATAAGTGTCGCCAGTTCAATGAGGAAGACATATCTTATAGTGCGTTCAGTGATATTCAGGCGCACTGCTACCAGCCTCTGACATGGTCCGAGGTTAGAGATTTTGTAGAGCGTTGGTTTGCTCCTTGGCAGCTTGATCTTCCTGAAGAATCACTATTGCTGGTATCTGCCAGAGAATATCCTTTGAACCGTCGCTTAACAGTGATTGGTTTGGAGGAAGACGGTTATTTATTCGTGGAGTATACCGGCAAAGGCGCTACTATTAACTGCGGTCTTCTCACCAGCTGTGTGGCACTGCAGTATGACGCCTATCGGAGGGAAATGTGGTTTTACGGTTTTGGACCAGACCACATCCCGACTATTCTGGCACTGGACTGCGAAAGCGGCGAAGTGACAGTAATTGATGCGTCGGAAGTACCGGCCACTACCTAACCCCTCACCAGAGCACTGGTGAGGGGTTGACTTTTTTCCGTAAAAGCCTAGGTTATAGTTGTTCTGTTCATTGAAATCTCTCATTTTCAAGGAGGATCTATGTCCGACCAGCCAGTGCCTGTTGAGGTTCGAACCGACGGTGAAATTGCGACAATCATTCTAAACGGTCACTTCAGCCAGACGTCTGAAAACTCACTCAATCCTGTGATGGACAGGCTGGAGGGTGAGCCAGTTCAGAAGATTGTGGTGGACCTGGAGAACGCTCGGGCGCTCAATAGCGTCGGTTTGGGTCACCTGTTGGCCGTTTACACGCGAGCGGTGTATTGCGGCAAGAAGTTTCAACTGAAAACCGGAAACAACCTCAGACTGACACTGATGATGGAAGCATTGAATCTGGGTTTTCTTCTGGAGAGCTAAAATGCTCTGACAGCTGATTATAACCTAGGCTTTCACATCAAGGAGAACACGATGAGTCTAGTAGCGACGATTTCTACGGGACTAAAGCCGGAGGATGTAATTCAGACTCTGAAGGTTACACTGGCAGAGCTGGGAGCCGATGTTAGAGACGACATTCTGCCGTCAAACATTATTGGCTTCATTCTGTTTACTCATTCCGAGATGCTGGTGCGAGTTCATTACTCGCGATTTCTGGACAATGCCCCGACCACGGAACCGTTCTATGCGGTGTCTTTGGAGACAGCCGACGGCCAAGAGTTGGTCGTCCATCATTTCCACAAGGTGGGAGCGATTCATCGTCTGTCGGATAGCCTGCTGTTGCAGACTTTGGTGCGCGATGGACGTTGTTCGCAACTGACAATCCACCGGTTTGGCAAGCTGACCTTTGACGAGTCGGTGCGTTTCCGCAACTAGCGGCGTTCGGCGGACTGCCAGGTGGTGACTTAAGGTGACGGTCGAGGGGAGGGATACCTTTTCCGTTGTCTTTGGACCTGTGGCAGCCCGCCGTGTTCTTTACATGTAACAAGGAGGTTTTGTCATGGTTAGCGAAGACGAGGAGAGAAGATGGCGCCGGATTTGGCGTGATGTCAGAATCTGTTGGCTGATCCTGGCTTACGCGTTTTGGTACGTCGTTTCGGTGGCCAGACCGTTCAGCAATGGTCTGATAAGGAGTATCCCCGAGTTTCTGGACTATCTTGTCCGCCGGTGGCTACCCGTGGCTCTGTTGATGACGGTTTTGTTCCTGATCGGCGAAGCCTGGCGAAACCGCCGAGCAAAAAAGCTATCGGAACGAGGTGCTGTCGAAGTAAAGTAGAAGTTTCCAACCCAAGGAGGTTTGCCGTGAGTTTGATTGAACCTAAAGATTCCAAGCCTGAGAAGCAGGTTCTGACCGATGAGGAACTGGCAGAGGCGCTGAAGGAGTTGGCGCTTAAGGCGAGTAGCACCGAAGTGTCATTGTTTATCCTTGAGGTCGTGGAGAAGCTTCAAGCCAGGATGCTGTCAGAAGTGGCTAGTATGACTCCTGGGGAATTGCTCCGAACGGATGTCTGTTCTAGCCCTGGTTGTGAGGAGCTGTTCTTTTGGGAGTGTGTCTACTGCCATCACGGTTACTGCCGTGCGCACAGCGACGTCCATGGTTGTCCCAACGACCGATCGGTTTTGGGAGACGCTTATCATCGCGACTAAGCGGTGTAGCAAGTGGGGCACAGATGAGCATCTGTGATTCGGTGAAGTCCCGAATCTAGTTTCGTTCGGCGGGCTGTTTAGAGATTCAACGATGAGTGTCAGTTGAGGGGAGGAACCTTTACTGATAGTCATAGTTTTTTCTACGACAGCAGCCTGCCGCGTTTTCTACACACGACAAGGAGGTTGTAATGAGATTGAAAGCCACGCTGATTACCGAATTGTCGTGGGATCAAGTCCTAAGGCAAGAGCGGGCAGGCGTGGAAAAGCTGGGTTGGACAATCAGAACATCCTTGGTGGGCGCTGGTATACCCCACGAGGAGTTTGGTTTCAGCGTGCTTATGGGTAAAGGTAGATTGCTCTGGTTTACCTATCAACGTGGAGACGAGTTTTTCCAGCCATTTTTCTCTTTTAGTCTGTACGATACAGATTATCAAGCACTGACCAGTCTGCGTTTGCAGAAGGTCTGGAGGATTACTACTTTGTCAGGTTGCTTACTTATAGAGTGTTCAGTTGGTCATGATGATCGGACTGAACTCTATATTTATCCTGATGGTAGTGTGGCTATTGGAGGACGAAAGAGTTGGGATGCTCATCTTGCCATTGTCAAGGCGAGTTGAGACGCTCCCACGAGTGAAGGCAGGAGAAAGGAGGGTCTGAAATGAGAAGCCTGGTGCGTTGGGCGGTGACGTTGGTTGTCGCATTCGGCGCTTGTCTGGTGCTGATGCGTGACAGGACGGTGGTGACTGACTATGACCAACAGCCGCAACCGATTGTCCGAGTCTATCCCAGTTCGGCTACTGACGATCTTGATCGCACTCCCGGAACTTTCGTGGAGGTCTGGGTTGAGGTCACGGTTGACCAGTTTGGCCGACCGGTGTACGCCCAGGTCGTCAGTTCCTATGACAGAGATTCCCTCGGTCAAGTGGCCGTTTCCAGGGAAATACGTCAGGCAGCCTCGCAGGCCGCTAAGCAGTGGCGGTTTCAGCCGGCGCTGAAGGACGGCCAAGCAGTAGCTTCCACCACGATGGTTTCCTTCAAGTTTCCCACCTTCTAGTCTCTGGTGATTGGCAAACGAAAGGAGCGGTAACATGAAAACCAGACGGATCACACTGCTGGTGATTGTCTGTGCTTTGGTCATTCTCGCTGTCACGGCGTTCATTCTGTCGAATCCTTATGTGACGGCGGACTATGACCAGGCGCCCCAGCCGATCAAAAAAGATGTTCCTGCTTATTGCACGGTATCCCCGGCGCTTACTGCGAGTTCCGACGACAATTATGGGGGGCTCTACATTGTGCGCGTGGAGGTGATCGTCGGCAAGAAAGGTCAAGTCCTGAATGCCAGGGTGGTGGAGTCTGACGCTACAAAGGAGATGGAGAAAGCCGCTCTTATGGCGGCTAGGAATTGGCGGTTTAGACCGGCTGAAAAGAACGGTAAGGCCGTCAACGCCCCAATTGTTGTTCCTTTCAGGTTTTCAGCTTACTAGTCCGGCTTGGGCTGGAAGTCGTGAAAATCACTGCGCCCCGTTTTGCTCATAGCATAAGTGTGTGAGCGGACGGGGTGCTTTATTTTTTTTAATATTTCTCTGCTCCGAGCCAGCTATCATAATGAGTATTTTAGAAGCCACTCATAATGGATGAGTGGCTTCATATCTTGAGGAGCGATGATCACTCCTTAGAGTTGTCGATCTGAATACCTCCTGCCGTGTAGTTGGGGTTTTGTTCTCGCAGCTGCCGGAGCTTTTCAGATAATTTGCGAAATGAGTTCGCAGAAAGGTCACCATTGATAGCCGCGATGACCAGGCGTTCGTGTGGATCAAGTTGCGGCTCATCAGGAATGCGCAGAGGGTTTAACGTTGTCATAGTTGCTCCTTTCAAGCGCACCAGGTTGCTACGGTCATTTTTTATGTGTTCGTATGATCCTGATTTATGAACTGTGTTTATTATTCAACATATATTTATTTATGTCAAATAGTAGGGCTCGTCTGATTCTAATAATTTTTTTTGCTAACTTTTTCAGTATCCTTTACATTCTTGTTTGAACGAGACAAATATGTCCAATAAGTATTGTTGAAAATCTGTTTTAAATCAGTTGCGCAAATAGAAAGTAATGTGCTGATTATTATTTTTTCCAATATTTCAATTGTCCGAGTAAAATAGCCAGAGAAAATATTGTATAAATTATTATATAAGTTCCCTCCGTAAAAAAGTAACCAAGGTCAATTAGTCCACTTTTACCACTAAGACGCAAGGCAAAGCCCAGGCAGTAAATTAAGATTGGCACAATAAAATAGACAGCTATGTCAGTTCTGCCAAAACGTTTCAGTAGACGTAGAATCAAAAAACTGACGGTAAAAAAGATTGCTATTATTGAACTGATTTGAATTATCCACATACTAATTTCAGTATAGATTTTATATTTTTAATTGCAACCTTTGGTCAACTTAAACGTTGTTTTTTTCCGATTTGCTGTAAAATACCTGGCGGATGGATTTTTATTTTGGGAGGTGATAAAGTGTAAATCTGGTTCTTTTCTAGAAGGAGGTTGTAGCGTGAGAAGAAAGAGAGTCTCTCCCATGAGACGTGAAGAACTCCGACACGTTAGTAGGGACGTGTTGAATTACGTTGTCAGTGGCTTGGTGCCTTCTGGTAAAGCCACCGACTTGGCCAAGGCGCTTGACTGTCGAACTGTCAAGGAACTTCTAAAGGATGCTGACGTGGAGTCGCTCGGCGAGTTGTTCTTTGGCGGTAATTTCATGGTTCGTATGACCCAGCTACGGCTGGAGATGCGCGCCATCGAACTCGGCTATCGCCGCCATGCATTTTGTTCTAGTGAGTCGCCCTGTGGCGGTCGGAAAGCTCATGTCGCTTGACAGCAGAAAGCTACGGTGTAAGTCCCCTCGAGCTCAACTCGATGGGGCTTTCCTTTTTGGGTGATATTGTTAAAATGCCAGCAGTATGGATATCTCCTCGCCCAGTCATTCGACCCAGAAGGGTCTCAGACCCTGAACGGGAGGGCGATTTTGAATAATGCTAATTGATCGCTATGGATTTATCTAAATTAAACAAAAACCAGCTCAAAGCCGTGACCCATGATAAAGGTCCGGTTATTTTAGTGGCTGGAGCTGGCACCGGAAAAACCACGGTTATTACCAACCGGATTGCCTGGTTGATTGAAAACAAGCTGGCCAAACCTGATGAGATAGTGGCTTTGACTTTTACGGATAAAGCTTCGACAGAAATGGAGGAGCGGGTAGATAAACTTTTGCCTTTGGGATATGTGGATTTATGGGTTCAGACTTTTCACGCCTTTGCTGACCGGATTCTTAACCTGCATGGTTTGGATATTGGTTTGCCGATAGATTATAAGGTTTTGGATCAGACTTCAGCCTGGATGCTGGTTCGTGAAAATTTGGATAAATTTGCTTTGGATTATTATCGCCCTTTAGGCAATCCCACCAGATTTATTCATGCTTTAATTAATCATTTTTCCCGCTGTAAAGATGAAACAGTTTATCCTGAAGATTATTTAAAATATGCTGAAGGTTTGAAACTTGATAATGACCAGACAGGAGACCGCGAGGCTTTTGAGCAGGAGATTACCAGACTTAATGAACTGGCCGGCGCTTATCATACATATCAGCAATTGCTATTGGAGAATAACGCTTTGGATTTCGGCGACCTGATGAATTACTGTCACAAACTTTTTAAGGAGCGTCCCAAAATTTTGCAGATTTATAGGGAACAGTTTAAATATATTTTAGTGGATGAATTTCAGGATACCAATTGGGCGCAGTATGAACTGGTTAAGATGCTGGTTGGAGCAGATCATAATATTATGGTGGTTGGTGATGACGATCAGGCGATTTATAAATTCCGCGGCGCTTCTGTTTCTAACATTTTGGCATTTAAAAAAGATTTTCCGACTGCCAAAGAAATTTATTTGACCGATAACTACCGCAGTGGCCAGGCAATTTTGGATAAGGCTTATGAATTTATTCAACTTAATAATCCGGATCGTTTGGAAGTTAAATTGAGAAAGACGAAGTCTCCCGCCACTCATAATAAATCATATGAAGGCGGGATCCCGCCCGGAGGCGGTGGCGAAGTCCGAGGTCCGAAGTCCGAAGTCCGAAGTCAGCAGTCCGCAGGTAAGAATTCGGATCAGGGATTGAGCAAAAAGTTGATTTCGCATGCCGCCGATCCCGGACAGCTGGAGGTTTTGAAATTTGCGACCAAAGAAGATGAAATTAGAGGGGTATTGGAAAGAATTCTGGAATTGAAAAAGAATAGCCCTGACTTTAGTTGGGAACAAGTTGCCATTTTATCTCGCTCTAATGATGAGGCTCAACGTTTTGTCAGACTGCTTCGGGCTGTTGGTTTACCGCATCAGTTTGTCGCTTCCAAAGGTCTATACACGCAGGAGATTATCATGAATATTCTAGCTTATCTGAAACTGCTGGATAATTATCATGAGTCACCGTCGCTGTATAAAATTTTAAGTCTGCAATTTTTTGGTCTGTCACATGAAGATATTGTTAACCTTAATCATTTGGCCAATCAAAAAAGTTGGAGTCTTTATTTTGCTTTGAAAAATTATCATGGACAAACCGAATTAACCGACAAAGGCGCCAAAGGTGTGGCAAAGCTTCTGAATTTATTGGATAAACATAAACAATTAGCCGAGCGCCAGCCGGTGTCGGCGATTATTTATCAGTTTTTGGAAGATAGTGGTTATCTGGAGCTCTTGACCTTGGAAGATTCCGCGGTTAATCACGAACAACTGCTTTATCTAAATCAGTTTTATAGAAAAGTGCGGCAATGGGAAGAAGAAAACATCGGCCACGGAATCCATAATTTCACGGAGTCCATAAATTTAGAGCTGGAATCTGGTGAGGCCGGAACTTTGGATTTGGCGATTGAAGAAGGTCCGGAGACAATTAAGGTTATGACTATTCACGGCGCCAAGGGTTTGGAATTCAAATATGTTTTTATTGTCGGTTTGGTTCATTTAAAATTTCCGTCCATTGAAAGATCAGACCCGATAGAATTGCCGGCGCCCTTGATTAAAGACACCTTACCGGAAGGTGACTCGCATCTGCAGGAAGAGCGCCGTTTAATGTATGTCGCTTTAACCAGAGCCAAGAATAAAGTCTTTTTAACTATGGCTGAAGATTATGGTGGCGCTAAAAAACGCAAACCGTCCCGATTTTTGGAAGAGCTTAAGTTACTGCCCGAAGGAACAGCCGCCGCTAATCAGGATTTGGTTGTCAGTCAGGAAGAGCGACCGCTACAAGCTACCAGCTACAAGCTACCAGCCAAATTGTCCTTCACCCAGCTCAAGGCCTTTGATACCTGCCCCTATCAATATTATTACGCTCATGTAATTAAAATCCCCTCTAAAGGTTCGGCGGTTTTTTCTTTCGGCCAGACTATGCATAAAGTCTTGCAGAAGTTTTTCCAATTAGTTATTGACCGATCCAAAGGCGTACAAGCCAGTTTATTCGGAGCAGAGCAGACAGGTGAGTCTAAAATTGCGCCGACTGGCAAAGAGCTGGTTTCTTTAAAAGAACTGTTGCAGATTTATGAAGAGGTCTGGCAAGATGACTGGTTTTTCAGTCCGACCAATAAAGAGAATTATAAAAAGAAGGGTGACAAAATTCTGAAAGAGTTCTATACCAAAATTAAAACCAAAATACCGGTGCCGTTATTTTTGGAAAAGGGTTTTAATATTAAAGTCGGGGAGTATACTATCCGAGGTTTTATTGACAGGATTGATGTTGATGAACAGGGGTTGTGGAAGATTATGGATTACAAAACCGGTAAACCAAAAGACAAATTGACTTTTGAGGATAAGAAACAGCTGATTATTTATAAAATGGCAGCCGAGGATGTTTTTAAAGCTCAAACCGGCAAGCTGATTTTTTACTATCTGGATGAAAATAAGGAAATGGATTTTGAGACCGATGCTAAAGAGCTGGAAAAAACCCGAGCTTGGATTCAGGAGACCGCTGATCATATTAAAGCTTCCAATTTTAAAGCCACACCCGGTTTCCACTGTCAGTATTGTGACTACAAAGATATTTGTCCCTTTGCACAACGTTAAACTGATACGGATACTGCGAGCCCGCTCTCAGCCATTGGCATAGATCCGCTCGCCCCTCCAGAGGCGGGCAGGCGCTGGGCGATACTTTTATGACC
>CAYTUI010000024.1:0-21767 GCA_964441335.1 uncultured Gammaproteobacteria bacterium | reverse complement strand
AGATTGGATTACTTGGAATGATTTAAACCAACCTTCCGGCGGAGTCCCAAGAGCTGCCTATTATTCGTCAGATTATCAGTCATCTAAAAATTTACTTCAGGAATCTTTGCAGGGAAAAAAATTTTATTTGCAGGGGATAAGTTCTACAACCACCCATAAAGATCAAGCAAAAAATTTTCTTCTATCACATTTTTATCTTTTGAACAACAAAAATTTATCCTTCGCTTTTAGGGATGCCACTGCCTATAGCAGAACCGAGCAATTCTTTCCAACTGGTCCTGTCCAGGACTACCTTTATTTGCCGGCTATAGAATATAACGTCGGGCAACCGATAATTAATACCTTTGGTTTAAGGGATGTTTTTGGCAACAGTAATACCACTGAACATTTTGAGCTGACTACCGCCGTAGATCCGAGTACTCCAAACAGCATCTCCAGCACCGTCAAAAATTATCACCTCTTTGCCAGACAATATGAGAACGCACTGGTGTTGGTTAAATACCGCGAATATGGCGGACTGCTAGGCACCAACTCCCGCACAACTCATGATTTGGGCGGCTCCTATCAAAAATTGAATGCCGACGGAACTATTGACCCTAATATTATTACTAATATCACCCTGGAAAATAATGAAGGCGCTATCTTGGTTCCTTTTTATCCGGATACTACTCCGCCCGCCCCGGTTACTGACCTTAATGCGCAACTGCGATGAACAAAGGACTGAAAAAAAAGTTAATCACTCTAACCGGCATTAAAACTGATGTCACTCAAAAAACCAAGTTACAGATTGGCATTTTAGCATTATTACTTTGGGGAGTACTAGGATTAACAGGTAATCTAGGTTCTAATAGTTTTCTACTAAAGTTCGCCGCGATTAGTCAAAATACCGTTTCTCTGACTTGGACATCGCCGGGAGACGATAATAATGAGGGCGATACCAAAGCTACCGCTTATGACATCCGCTATAATACTGCACCCATAACCGAAGCCAACTGGGGAACTTCCACAATCATCCCCAATCCGCCAGCGCCCTCTAACCAGGGGACTCTTCAATCAATTTCTGTTGCCAATCTTAACGAGGGGACAAAATATTACTTTGCTATAAAATCTGTTGACGATGACGGTAATTGGTCATCATTATCTAATATCGCTTTTGTAACAATGCCTGTTACAACCCCAGTCGTTGGCGGTGACGCCGGAGATGGTGGTGGTGGCGGCGGAGGCGGAACTCCCCCTAATTGTACACCGTCCTGGCAATGCGCCGAATGGCAGGCCTGTATCAACGGTACAGCCACCAGAGTTTGTAGTGACTTAAATAATTGTCACTCAACTACCAACATGCCGGAGTTAGAAAAATTGTGTCTCTGTCAGCCTGATTGGACTTGCGGAGACTGGTCCAGTTGTGATAAGGACGGTCAGCAGACCAGAGTCTGCGCCGATAATAAAAAATGTGTTGGTGATATATTTCAACCGATCATGATTCAGCCCTGTGGTAGCACCGGTAATGAAGTTGGTGGCAGTGATGAGCCCCCGATTGTTCCGCCGGTAGGCAACTCACCGGGAAATTATTTTGCCGGGGACTTACTACGAACTCCCAGCTCTGAAGCTGTCTATTATATCGGTTCGGATTTTAAGAAATATGTTTTTCCGGACGCCAAAACTTATTATTCCTGGTTTGCCAATTTTGATCCAGTAATCTGGGTGACTGTTGAGGAACTGGATAAATACGACATTGGCGGAACCATGACATATAAACCCGGCACCTATATGGTGAAGACTGTTGATACTAACAAAGTTTATGTCGTAGAGGGTCGCGGCCGCCTTTACAAAATACCGGATGAGAAAACTGCCGCTAGCCTTTATGGCGCTAATTGGGCTAAACAAGTCAGGGACGTCATACCCGGTTACTTTGCCAGTACTTACACGCAGACCGGTGAAGTATTATCAGATTATCCAAAAAATACTTTGTTAAAATATGGCAGTACCTATTATCTATATTTGGGCGCAAACAAAGTCCGTAAATTCAGTGGCGATGGTTTAGTAATTAATAATTTCAACCCACAGTTGGCTGTTACTATCAAATCTATTGCTAAATACGTTGTCCAACTGCCGGAGATTACTCAACAAGAAGCCAGCTTCTATTTCCTAAGATAATTATTCCAGATTGAAAGCCCCCTCAAGATTACCCGGGGGGGCTTTTCAGTTAGCCCAGCGAGGCTATGATAGCCAACACCAGAACGTGCAGAACCTGATCCATTGCCACCGTCACCCAAAAGGTCGCCTTGATACCTTCGGGGGAATCATGCTTGATCAGACGACGCAGAGCAATAACCGGCCAGCGCCTATCAAACAACAGATGTGATCCAAAGATCAGGATCAACCACAGCAGCGACAGGTTGGTCAACAGCAGGACGGGCAGAAAACAGACGGTGTAGCTTAAGCAGTGAGCAACCAGAGCCTTATTCCAGAAACGGCCGCTGGCCTTACCCATAGCCTGATATTCCGTTTGCAGAAGCCAATCGCCAACCAGGTGGGCGACAACCAACGCTTCCAGGGTGGTGATAGAATCCTCCTTTGTGAAAGAACCACCTCAAGCATATAATATTCATAAAAAACTAAAATAGATTTTGTCCAACTTTTCGACAAAATATTGACAACGCCTAAATTAGTGTTAATATGATGTCATGGATAAATTAATTGAGACTCTTAATCAGGTCGGTCTAAGTGATAAAGCAGCCAGCGTATATCTGGCCGCCTTAGAGCTGGGCGAAGCCACAGTCCAGGAACTGGCCGAACGCTCCAAACAGAAAAGAACCACTCTTTACTATACGTTGAATGAACTGCTGGCTTTGGGAGCGCTACTGGAGTCCAAACGTGATAAGAAAATATATTACTTAGCTCAATCTCCTCAAGATCTGCGCAAAAATATCCGTGAACGATTTCAGGCTTTTGAAGATATTCTGCCGGAACTGGATCAGCGGTCTCATGCCGCTTACCCCAGGCCACGCGTCTATTTTTTATATGGCGTTCCCGGTTTCAAACAAATCTGGCAAATGGTTTTTAAGTCTAAATCCAGGGAGTATTGCATCATTACCACCGGCCACAGTTTACTTAATTATGTCAGTCATAAATACCTAATGAGCGAGATTATCGGGGTAAAAAAACAAAAAAATATCCATAGCCGTCATATAATCAGCGACTCACGCGAAGGACGACGAATAGTGGGCGCCGATAAAAATGAAAATAGAAGTTCAAAAATTATATCCCCTCAATATAAATTACCTTTTACCACGATCATTACCGATGATTTAGTAGCCTATATTTCCCCTCGCTATGAAGAAGTATTATTAATTATCGAAAGCCAGTCTTTTGCCCAGACTCAACAATCAATTTTTAATCTTTTATGGTCAAATTTGCCGGATATTTCTTAAATCAAGCTAACAAAATTTAATTGCTATTGCTTTTAGATAGGGTTGACAAAAATTCATAAATCTGATAGCATGCTCATCTAAACGTCCCCATTGGGATGTTTTTTAAATCCCAGAAAGTATATGAACATAATTGATAGATATTTAAAGGATAAAGTAAAATATTGGCTAATATTAGCAGGTTTTATGCCTCTGTTGGTGCCCCATATTGGACTGGCGCAAAGTGTTAATATAAGCCTGATTTCAGCTCCCACAGCTGTTGTTTTTGCTAGCTACTGGCCGGACTACGAGAAGCAATTCAACTCTTCTACAACCAAAAGAACCATTTATACCGTGGCTACCGCTTATAATAGCGAAATTGGCCAAACCGACAGCACGCCGTTCATTACAGCTAACGGCAGTCATGTTAGGGACGGTATTATAGCCGCCAATATGTTGCCGTTCGGAACTAAAGTTCGTTTGCCTGATATCTATGGCCAGAAAGTCTTTACAGTTGAGGATCGCATGAATCAGCGTTACAGCAACCGTATTGATATTTGGATGGCTGAAAAATCTGAAGCTAAGCAATTTGGCGTAAGGTATATTAAGATGGAGGTGCTTTGATAGCTAGTAGCTTATAGCTAGTAGCTTATAGCTGTTAGTCAAATAAGAGTCATAAATAAAAAAACAGCCCATCGGCCTTTGGTCGAGGGGTTATTTTTTTGATGCGATTGTATCGGTCAGCCTCATCTATAGAATCCCCTCCTTTTATTCCTCCCCCCTTTCACTTGTCCGCCTCTGGCGGAAGGGGAGGTTAGGAGGAGTTGAGGCTGACCGACTAAAGTTATAATCTTCTGTCCCGATGCTGAAATCTGGAGGCACGAGGGGGAATCGAACCCCCGAATAAGGGTTTTGCAGACCCATGCCTTACCACTTGGCTATCGTGCCAAATGCCTCCAAATTTCAGAATCGGGATCCCGTTTACTTGAAAATCAATTAATAATGTGCGGGACAGACCCATACCTGGACTTTACCCCATACCACGTGGGGTATGGGGTACCCAGAACCCTATGTGGTTCTGGGTAAAATCCACTATACCATAACAGGAAAATGTCCTGATTTCAAGCATTCCAGCTCTAGCCAAAAACTGCTATGATGTTGGAAGTATTTAATCCCTTACTTCTATCTTCTAACCCCCAATCCCTAATTCATGAGCAAACAAAAAAAATTCGTCATCATAGACACCTTTTCACTACTGCATCGCGCCTGGCATGCTTTACCGCCTAGTCTGACAACAGCGGACGGCCGAATGGTTAATGCCGCTTATGGCTTTACGTCTATCTTGTTAAAACTGATGAACGATCTGAAACCGGATTATTTAGTGGCGGCTTTTGATTTGGCGGCACCGACTTTCAGACATGAGGAATTTGTGGAATACAAAGCCCAAAGAGAAAAACAACCCGATGAACTTTATGATCAGGTGGTGATAGTTGAAGAAATTCTGGACGCTTTCAAAATACCCCGCTTATCCAAAAAGGGTTATGAAGCTGATGATATTATCGGCACAGTAGTGAAATATAATCGCCAACATAATCCGGAACTGAAAAATATTATTGTGACCGGCGATTTGGACGCCTTGCAGCTGGTTGATAGCCAAACCGAAGTCTTTACTTTAAAAAAAGGTATTAATGATACTGTTATCTACACACCAGATGCAGTCAAGGAACGTTATGGTTTAAAGCCTGATCAGTTAATTGATATGAAAGCTTTGAAAGGCGACGCCTCGGATAATATTCCGGGCGTTAAAGGTATCGGCGAAAAAGGTGCGGCCGATTTAATCAAGGAGTTTAAATCTTTGGACAATTTATATAAAAATATTGACTCCGATAAAATTAAAGACCGCGTCAGAACATTACTGAAGGAACAAAAAAAAGAAGCTTATCAGAGCCAGCGTTTAGTCACCATTGTTACTGACCTGCCAATTACCTTTGCCTTAAGCGAGGCCGAGACTCATAGTTTTGACCGGGAAAAAATTTACCAATTATTTAAAGAACTGCAATTTAACAGCTTAGTTAATAAGGTCCCCAAAACTAATGGTGGACAACAGAACCTATTAACCGCTATGCCACAGACAGCCGACGATTATCAGACCGTCAGCGGCGCTCAAGCAATGGAAAAATTGCTGACGGAATTAAAAGACCACAAAATATTTGCCGTTGATAGCGAGACAACCGGACTTAATACTATGGAAGCCGAGATTTTGGGGGTTAGTTTATCCTGGCAGGCTAAACATGGTTATTACATCAGCCTGCGAACCAAAAAAGATCGAGACAGTTTTGTTAAACTGTTTAAGATACTTTTGGAGAATCCTGATTATCAAAAGATTGGTCATAATATCAAATATGATTTTCAAATTCTAAAAAAACTAGACATAACCCTGCAAGGAGTTTTTTTTGATACCATGATTGCCGCTTTTTTACTTAATCCCGGTCACGGTCTAAAACTGGAAGAACTGGCTTTTTCTTACTTTGGCAGAAGAATGCTAAAACTGTCAGATATTGCCGATCAGGAAAGTAAAATTATTGACATGCTGGCGATTCCCGAGGCCAAGCTGTCCTGGTACGCGGCTGAAGATGCTGATTACACTTGGCAATTATACAAAAAAATGGAACCGGAAATCGTTAAGTCTGATTTGAAAAAAATGATGTATGAAATTGAGATGCCACTGGTGCCGGTTTTGGCTGAAATGGAACTTCAAGGTATTGCCATAGACAAAGGCCAGCTGAAAAAAATGGCCAAAAGCTTTGCTATCAGAATCACGAAAATCTCGGAGAAAATTTATAAAATGGCCGGCCAAGAATTTAATATTTCTTCACCTCTGCAACTGAAGGAAATATTATTTGATACTCTGGATATAGATACCAAGGGTTTGAAGAAAACCAAAACCGGTATTTCCACGGCCGCTTCAGAGTTGGATAAAATGACCGGCCGTCATGAAATTATTCCTTTAATTTCCCAGTACCGCGAACTGACAAAATTACAGTCAACTTATATTAAGGCTTTACCAAAATTAGCTTCACCGATTGACCAGCGTATTCACACCAGCTTTAATCAGACGGTAACAGCTACCGGCCGACTATCATCTAACGATCCTAATCTACAAAACATTCCTATCAGGACAGAGTTGGGTCGCGAGATAAGACAAGCCTTTGTTTCCAAACGTGGATATAAATTGATTTCTGCCGATTATTCACAAATTGAACTTAGAGTAGCCGCGCATATGTCACAAGACCCAGCTATGACTAAGAGCTTTTTGAAAGGTGAGGACATTCACGCTGCCACTGCCGCGGCTATCAACAAAGTGCCTCTAGATAAAGTAACGCCGACTATGAGGCGCCAGGCTAAAGAGGTCAATTTTGGTGTTCTCTACGGCTTGGGCGCGAGAGGCCTGTCGCAAAGAACAGATCTCAATCAAGAAGAAGCTAAGGCATTTATTGAAAAATATTTTGAGGTTTACCAAGGTCTAAAAAAGTATATTGAAGAAACCAAAAAGCGTGTCCGACAATTAGGGTATGTTGAAAGTATGTTCGGGCGCCGCCGCAGTCTGCCGGAAATTTACTCTACTATGCCACAGCTGGTTGCGCAGGCCGAGAGAATGGCCGTTAATATGCCCCTACAAGGCACGGCCGCTGACATTATAAAATTGGCTATGATTGAGATACAGGGAAAATTGCCAAAAGTCTCTGCTGATAGTAAAATGCTGCTCCAAGTCCATGATGAATTGGTCTTTGAAGTGCCTAATGAAGACGTGGACAAAGTGACCAAATTCGTTAAACAACAGATGGAAAAAGTGACTAAATTATCCGTTCCCCTAATAGTTGACGTCAAAGTAGGTAATAATTGGTCAGAGATGGGTGCCACTTAGCCAGTGGCCTGTAGCTGGTAGCCAGTTACAAATTCAACCGCGGGCTACAAGCTACTAGCTACAAGCTAATATCCAACACATGCTATTTTTCTACTACGGCGAGGACAGTTTCCGGGCTAAACAAAAAATTGACGCCCTGAAGCATAAATTCCGCCAGACAATTGATAAAAGCGGTCATAATATTCATTATCTGGATGAAACTAATTTCAGTCTGGAAAATTTTTTTAATTTAGTTAAGGCGCAAGGATTTCTGGCTTCCAAAAAATTAATAATCATCAGGGACATTTTAGACTTGCCCGATCTTAAAGAATTTGAAGAACCGATTAGCGAGTGGCTTAAAACTCAAAAAGGCTCCATCGACGAAAATTACCTGATATTCTGGCAAACTGATGTGCCCAAAAAAAGTGGTAGTTTATACAAACAACTAGCCAAAGCACAATATGTCCAGGAATTTCAGCCATTGGAGGGAGCCAAACTAAATACCTGGGTCGCTAATTTGGCCAAGCAGTGGGGCTGTAGTATTAAAGCCGAAGCCTTACAGTTGTTGATTGCTTTGGTCGGTAATGATGGCTGGCAATTAAATAATGAAATTCATAAATTAGCTCATCAAGGACAGCCGACAATCACCGTAGAGATGGTAAAAAATTTAGTCACCGCCAAAACTAGCGATGTAATTTTTGAATTAATTGACGCCTGCGCCCAACGTAATAAACCATTAGCTCACCGTCTGATTTCACAACAACTGAATAACGGCTTGGAGCCTCTGTATTTACTGTCTATGATCGTCAGACAATTTCGTTTACTGACCAAGGCTCACGAGCTGGCGTCTAAGACCAATAATTCTTATGCTTTGGCCGACAGTTTAAAAATTCATCCCTATGTGGCCAAAAAAATTCTGTCACAAGTCAGAAACTACAACCAACAACAGTTAATCAATATCTACCAACAGCTAATCAACACCGACAGTCGGTTAAAATACGCGGCCAGAGAAAAGGACGCGGCTTTTACGTTGTTGATAGAGAAAATTTGATGACTGATAGCTTATGGCTGATAGCTAATGGCGAATGGCAAAGTCGGTAATAATAATTACCGTAATGATTTTTTAAAAGCGGTTATCCTTTTTATGAGAGCCTCCGCTTTATTATATATTATAAGAAAATCCGCATTACCAATGTGACCCCTATCTCTTGCAATATGTAGCTCCGATATATTTTCTGATAAGGAGCGGGTGCTGTAATTTATAAATAATCTAAATTCATTGTGGCTGACCGCTGCGGCGCCTTCGGCGATATTAGCAGAAATAGAAACGGCCGATCTTCTTAATTGAGACACCAAACCATATCGTTCTTCCTTGGGAAAACTCTGTGTCAAATCATAAATTGTATTAGCGTACGCCAAACTCTCCCTCCAAATATCAAGGTTCTCGAATCTAAACATAAAATCGCTTTTCCTAAATAATTTTTAGACGATCAACTTCCTCCTATCACCCATCAGCAGCTCCAAGCTATACGCTATCAGCTATTTGCTACCCGATAATTTAGTAATCTTCTTCCCGATACGGGACTTTTTACGATTACCGGTATTACTTTTGAAGATGTCGGACTTGACCGCTTTATCAACGGCCTTCTGCAATCTCTTATAAGCCTCAACTGCCTTAGTGGCGTCTCCGGCTTCAATAGCTTTGCTGGCGTCCTTAATTATCTCTTTGATATTACGTCTGACCAATTGATTTCGGTTGGATAATTTTAGACCTTTGCGAAGTTCCTTCTTGGCTGATTTCTTTTGTGGCATTAGCGCTAATTAATTTATTAACCAGCAGAGAATATCATGAAACCCAGATAAAATCAAGGCTCAATGAATTAAAGGTCTTAGACTAATTTTTTGCAGCTTTTGTGCTAATCTTTTAGCCTTTTTACAAATATTTAACTTTGTACTATTGTAGCCCTAGCTCTTTCCAACCAAGGAGGTTACCATGCTAGCTCCGCTCCATCCCATGATCGCCCAGATCTTCTTCTCAAGCGATTTTCATTACCCCAAATTGAGCAGGCAAATCCTGATCTATTGGCTGCTCACCAGCCCGGGACGCCAACGCTCATTGCCGGAAATCGTACAATTCGACGAAGACGCTGACCTGAACTTCGGTCCAGGGGTAGACTACAGGGACGTTCTACTGGGAATGCAATCCGCCGGAAGAATCGTGATTGACATGAGTACCAAGATGGTGAAAGTCACTTGGCCAGAGGGATTTGTCTCATCGCAACTGTTGGCTGATTTGGATGCCATGCCCACACCGGAGGTTTGGTCTTTCCACCGCAGTCGTCAGCTGTTGTTGAGATACATCTCTTACCAGAACAAGCAAGCCACGCGGGAGGAGATCATGGACTTCGTCCGCAACAACAAGCTGGACTTCGGTTGCCACGTTGACGAGTTTGACATCTTGGACGCCTGGGAAACTGTGGGTCTGCTTCACTACGATGACGAGAGCGATCCACCCAGAGTGATCTGGAACACGGCCAAAGCGGTCAAATCAACCTAAAGGCTGACCAGAGTAGGAGACGCCATGGATGAACAAAAATCTTCCAGCGAGCTGTTCGTGCCCCCAGCCCAAAGTCGTGAAAGGTTGATAGCACTCATCAAACAGAGCGATCACGAGGGGCTAGGTCTGGATAAAATCGTAGACTATACCAGACAAGAGAGTCTGGACTTTGGCCCAGGAGTTGATGTTCTAGACGTTCTGTTCAGCCTGACAAGTCTCAACCTTATCAGGATGGTTCAAGGGAATCCAACTCGGGTGTTCTTCATCGGTCACTAGACCAAGGAGGTGGTTAGATGACGAAAAAGAAAACGGTTAAAGCAAAGAGACTGTTTTCGCCCAAGGAGAGCCGAGAAAAACTGACAGCCTTTATCAGGGACTCCAAATTCAAGTGGCGCTCGCTGAAAAGTATCGGCGAGTTTACCCGACGGCATAATCTGGACTTCGGTCCGGGCGTCACGGAACTTGATGTCCTATACAGTCTGGAAGCTCTGGGGGTGCTTATCTTCGAACGCGAACACAAACCGCCGAGGGTGATCTGGCAAGACGTCAGGCGCGGATCTGGTGATTAGTAATGCGGCATCCAAACCAAGAGGCGCCAAACATCGGGAGGAAAACAACAAACAAGAGCCACGGCTACGGTCGGGGCTCTTTTTTTTCAGATATTGACAACAAATATTAGAGTGGTATTCTTGGCACAGGAAGGACGAGGTTCTGAAGAAAGAAAGCTCGATTCCCCGTGATCTGACGTATTAGTACCAGAGTGTGCGTGTGCGTCAGCTAACTTAAGCCCGAAAGGCGAAACGGGAACAGCCAAAACCCTTTGGATGCCAAAGCGTATCCGCGTTGTCCAAGGGGGGCTCATAGGAACCCACAAGCAGTAGGGATACTAACTGCAGGGAGTCAAAAAAGGCTGGCGAAAGCAGCCTCTTCAGTGGGATATCCAACAGTTGGGTGACTTGTCACCCGTGGCTAAACAGAACCCCTCTCCTCTCCGCCCAAGCCCCGATCTCGCGTTGCGCGACCGGGGCTTTTCTATTTTTTTAAACCATCCAATAAAGTGTTAACGGATATTAACTCTTTCCGCCAATCTATAATCTCCTCCACCGTCTTTGCTTGCTCAACTCTAAACGGACCAATAGCTGTTCGTTGTAAAGCCGACAAATAACCGCCCACTCCCAATTCATGACCAATATCATTAGCTAAACAGCGGATGTAAGTTCCGCTAGAGCAAAGCACTTTAATTTTTAAAACCGGATACTGATAATCCATAATTCGTAATTCATAAATTTCAATTTGCTGTTTTCTTAAACACACTTCTTTACCCGCCCGAGCCAATTCATAAGCTTTACGGCCGGCAATTTTCTTAGCGGAAAAACTCGGCGGTTGCTGTTCAATGCGTCCGATAAATTTCTGCACCGCTCGATCAATCTCCTGTTTGGTAACTTCCCGATTACTGACAGCCAAAATTGCGCCCTCGGCATCAAAAGTATCAGTGACAGCACCCAAAGTTATTTCCCCCAGATATTCTTTGGGAAATAAATGCCAGGCATCTAATAATCTGGTCGCCCGATTTAAACCAACAACCAATAAGCCACTGGCCAGCGGATCTAAAGTTCCGGCAAAGCCAATCTTTTTTTGTCCGGTATGCTTTCGCAACACCACCACGGTTTTAAATGATGGCTGACCAATAGGTTTGTTAATCAGTAAAAAGCCACTGTCTTGATCTTCAATGATTGATCTTAACTTACTGCTTTTAAAAAACTGTGGCTGTAACGGCTGACAGCGCTTAATCTCTGTCTGATAGCCTTCTTCTTTAATTACTTTTTCTAAGCCTTCAACAAAAACTTGTTGGTCGTAACCCAAAACTACTACTTCGGGTTTAACCTGCCGAAAAACTTCATACTTATCACCCAAACTGCCCAAGACAACCGTCAAGCCTTTTTCTTCCAAGTGTTGGGCTCTTTCTTGTTCTGAAAAATGCGGTAACTGGCCTTTAACTTTTTTTATTGTTTCGTCGCGGGCCAAACAAACAAAAACCTGCCCGTCTTTTTGCGCCTCCTTTATCAAATAGGCATGGCCGGGATGAATAATATCGAATGACCCAAAGATTAGGACTCTTTTTTTCATAAATAACTCTCCATCCCCTCCCCGCCCGACATGCCCGATGGCAGTCGTGGCGGGCGGGCTTTATCCTCCCCTGCTCTGGTCCACCTCCCGCTCAGGGTCCGAGACCCTTCGGGGTCGAGTGACTGGTGGAAGGGGAGGTTAGACAAGCGAACTGTTACTTTTTAAACTTATTACTTTTTAAAACCGTCAGCTGATCCCTTAAGCGGGCGGCTTTTTCAAACTCCAGATTGTCAGCCGCCAATTGCATCTGCTGTTCCAAAGAGTGGCGCAAAAAATCCTTTTCATCAACTGACATATTTTTTATCTCATCCTTAAATTCCTGCTTGACATCCAAACCTTTAAGCAAAGTCTTTTTAATCTCTTTAATAATAGAGGTCGGGGTAATCTTATGCTGGCTATTATAAGCAATCTGCCTGCGGCGACGGCGTCTGGTTTCATCAATGGCCGATTTCATGGATCTGGTAACCCTGTCAGCATACATTATAGCTTTACCTTCAACATGTCGCGCGGCCCGTCCAATAATCTGAATCATGGACGTTTCACTGCGCAAAAATCCTTCTTTATCAGCGTCCAAAATCAGCACTAAGGAAACCTCCGGCAAATCCAGCCCCTCCCTCAACAAATTAATGCCCACCAACACGTCATATTTGCCCTGCCGCAAATCCCGTAATATTTCCAAGCGGTCCAAAGTATCAACCTCGGAATGCAGGTACTGCGCTTTAATACCCCTTTCTAATAATAATTCGGTAATATCTTCGGCCAAAACTTTAGTCAGAGTGGTCAATAAAACGCGCTGACCGTTCTTTACTCTGGCCAAAATTTCCACTACCGCATCGTCAATTTGACCGGCTGTCTTACGCACTTCAATTTCCGGATCCAGCAAACCGGTCGGTCGGACTATTTGCTCGGCCACTTGCTTGGACACAGATAACTCCCAGTCGCTAGGTGTGGCCGACATATAAATAGTCTGACCGCTGCGCTGGCGAAACTCCTCAAAATTCAACGGTCGGTTATCCGCGGCCGAGGGCAGCCGCCAGCCGTAATCTATCAAGGTCTGTTTACGCGCCTTATCACCCATATACATGCCTCGTATCTGCGGAATAGTAATATGCGACTCATCAATGATAGTTAAAAAATCGTCAGGAAAATAATCAAGTAAAGTATCTGGCGGCTGCCCGGCCCGACGACCTGACAACTGACGCGAATAATTTTCAATACCGTTGCAGTAACCGACAGTCCGTATCATTTCCAAATCATACTTCGTTCTTTCTTCAATTCGCTGGGCCTCAATCAATTTATTATGCTTTTTAAAATAACTGATGCGTTGTTTCATTTCCTGCTCAATATTGGGTAAAGCTGTCCGGACACTTTCTTCGGGCGCTAAAAAATGTTTGGCCGGAAAAATCGTCAACTGTTTTAAATCCTCCAATATCTCTTTAGTCAAAAAATGAACTTTAAAAATTTTTTCCAAAGTATCACCACTAAACTGTAACCGATAAAAATGCTCGTCCTCACTGCTGGGGAAAATTTCCAGTAACTCACCTCTGACTGTATAACTGCCGCGGACCAAAACTGTATCGTTGCGCTCATACTGCAAAAAATTTAGCCGACCTAAAATCTTATAACGCTGGAAATCCTTATTGACGTCAAAAGTTATACGAACATTATTATACTCCACCGGTGAACCCAAACCATAAATACAGGAAACCGAGGCCACAATCAAGACATCGCGTCTGGTTAACAGCGCCTGGGTAGCGGCGTGACGCAGACGATCAATTTCTTCGTTGATTTGGGTTTCCTTATCTATATGCGTATCGCTGGCCGGCAAATAAGCTTCCGGCTGATAATAATCGTAATATGAAACAAAGTAATGAACAGCGTTATTAGGAAAATAAGTCTGAAATTCCGAAGCCAACTGCGCGGCTAAAGTCTTGTTATGAGAGATAACTAAAGTCGGGCGATTTAATTTCGCCACTACATTAGCCACTGTAAAAGTCTTACCCGAGCCTGTCACGCCTAATAAGGTCTGGTCCCGATATCGTTTGCCAACACCCACTAGCAAATCCTTGATAGCTTTTGGCTGATCAGCCTGCGGTTTATACTTTGATTTTATAACAAATTTATCTGACATAAGTAAAGTCATTCTACTACTTACCGGCCACAAGCCACAAGCCACAGGCTAACAATGATTGATTTTTAATGCTAAATATACTAAAGTTAGCCTATGATTAGTTTCATTAAGGGTACTATTATCCGTAAAACTGACAAATACGTTGTTCTGGATATCGGCAATCTGGGCTACCAGGTTTTTTTAACGACCCAAACTTTAGAGAAAAATAAGAAGGGTGATAGCGTCAGTTTCTTTACGCACACCCATGTTCGGGAAGATATTTTAGATCTTTACGGTTTTGAGACTTGGGAAGACTTGGACTTTTTTAATCAGCTAATAGATATTTCCGGCGTCGGTCCGCGTAGCGCTTTAGCTGTCTTATCGGTTGCTCCTTTGGAAGAAATTAAGAAGGCTGTCGTTCATGGTGATCCGGCTTTACTGCAACAAGTCGCCGGCATCGGCAAAAAAACCGCTGAAAGAATTATTGTGGAACTTAGAGAAAAAATTAAATTCACTTCTGACTTTGATCTGACCTCCTTAGCTAATATCGGCGATACTCAAGTTATTGAGGCTTTAATTTCCTTAGGCTATAAAGAAAAAGAAATCCGTCCAATTATTACTAAAATCCCGGCAGATATTACCGATCTTGGTTTACGCATTAAGGAAGCTTTAAGATTGCTGGGCGGGGGGAATAAGATGTGATGAGTTATGAGTTATGAGGAATGAAGGGTGAGGAGTGAGAGACAACGGCTGCCCCAATTACCAATTACTCATTATCCCGCCACTATTAGTTAATCAAATGAAGGCGGGACCCCGCCGGGGGCGGTGGCCAATTACCAACATTAACACAATGGAAGTCTCACTAAATATCAGAAAAAACGAAGAGTTTCTGGCGCAGTTCCCGGTGGGAGCTTTTTTACAGTCCCGCTTCTGGTCCCGCTTTTTGGCACTGCAAGGTATTAAAAACTGGCAGTTAAACGTTTTCGGCAACCAAAAAGTCATCGCCCAATGTTTGCTTTACAGTATTAATTTACCGTTCGGCAAAAGTTATCTATATTCAGCTAAAGGACCCCTGATTGGCGCCACCGACCCTCATGAAATTCAGGAATCTTTCGCTCTAATACTGACGCAAATCCGTGACATCACTATCGCCACCAGAAAAAGGCAGGAAGTTTTTTGCCGTCTAGAACCCAATGTTACTCCGGTTTCTTTGGAAGACATAAAATATGTACCGTCGGAAAGTATTCAACCGCAATTTACTTCTTTAATAACCCTTGATCGTACATTGGAAGAACTATTGGTTAGCTTTAAGGAAAAGACCAGATACAATATTCGGTTGGCTGAAAAAAAAGATCTGAAAATTTACTGGGACAACGGCGAAAACGGTATAGATAAATTTCTGCAATTATTACCCAAGACTAAATACCGTCAAAAAATCCGTTCGCACGATAAAAAATATTATCATAAACTAGCGCAAGCCGGTCGCGAACACGGAGATTTGGTTCAGGTGGTTTGGGCACAATCCGGCAATACCTTGCTGGCCGCCAACATCTATGTTTTCTTCGGCTCCACTGTTACTTATCTGCACGGGGCTTTTGATCATGAATATCGTCAATATATGGCGCCATATTTACTGCAGTGGGAAGCCATCAAACGCGCCTGGGAAATGAATTTTAAATACTATGATCTCTGGGGTCTGGCGCCTGATGATAACAGTAAGCCCTCCTGGGAAGGTTTCAGTCGTTTTAAACGTGGCTTTCAGGGCCAGGAAATTTCCAGCCCCGGAACATTTGATTTTATTTATGTGCCGGTCTGGTATAATGTTTATACTAAAGCACGGGAAATATTACGTAATTTACGAAGACGTTAAATGTTCAAAAACTTGTTACACAAAATTACTCCGTCAGCGGTGGTCAGTTGGTACCACCGTTTATTAGCTTGGCTGGCTAACTATTTTTACGGCCAGCCCAGCCGTCATATGATAGTTATCGGCATTACCGGTACTTCAGGTAAATCCACCACTTGCGAGCTATTATGGAATATTCTTAGCGATCAAGGCCTTAAAGTAGGATTAGCTTCGGGCATTCGCTTCTTTGACGGTAAAAATTCCATTCCCAACAACACTAAGATGACCATGGTTGGCCGCTTTCGTTTGCAAAAGATTTTGTCAGCCATGAAATTAAACGGCTACCAATATGCCATTATTGAAGTTACCTCTCAAGGGCTGTCGCAATGGCGCCATAGCGGTATCAATTTTGATTTGGTCATGATTACCAATCTCTGGTCAGAGCATGATCAAGCTCATGGTGGTTTTGAAAATTATAAAAAAGCTAAAGGTCTATTATTTAAGTCTTTAGGCGCTAAGCCCAGAAAAAAAATTAACGATCAACTTATCAAAAAGACCTTAATCGCCAACGCTGATGATGAACACTTTGATTATTTTTTCAATTTTGTGGCGGATAACAAACTTGGTTTTAGTTTAAAGCGCTCGGACGACAACATTCTGCAAGCCAAACGAATTAGAACTTTAAAATCCACTACCACTTTTAGCGTAAATAATCAAAATTTTAAAATCAACCTGCTCGGTGAACATAATATTTACAACGCCTTGGCCGCCGTTACCGCCGCTTATTCTCTGGGCATCGGTCTGGAGCAATCAGATATGGCTTTAAAAAAAATCACCGGCATTCCTGGGCGTTTGGAGTTTATTGACGAAGGACAGGATTTTTCCGTTATCGTAGATTATGCCTTTGAACCCAAGGCCATGGCCAAACTTTATGAAGTCATTAAACAACTGCCCCATCAAAAAGTTATTCATGTTCTGGGCACGACCGGTGGCGGCCGCGATTCTAAACGCGGTGAAATTTTGGGAGCCATGGCCGGTGACTTTGCCGACTACGTGGTAGCCACGGACGAAGATCCATATGATGATGATCCTATTACTTTAATAAATCGGGTGGCTACCGGAGCGCAGAATCACGGCAAGGAAACAGACAAAAATTTATTTATTAAAAAAGAACGGCTGGATGGAATTGCTAAAGGTATTTCTCTAGCACAAACAGGCGACATTGTATTAATTACCGGCAAAGGTTCTGAAGGCGCTATGTGCGTGGCCAATAATAAAAAAATCCCTTGGGACGACCGTCAAGTGGCTAGAGAGATACTAAAAAACAATTTAGCAGACGTGAACGAAAATACAACAAGCTAACTTGAATATTATAGATCTCGAGCTTGTCGAGAGACCGCCTGGTAGCTAGAGAGATTTTACGGAATAGATAGATTAAATAACTTTATTATTTTCAATGCCTCAATAACCCCCTCCATCTCCCCCTTGTTAAGGAGGCATTTATTTAAATGTCGTCTTTGAAAGCTCACCGCTACCACTCCTTCCTTTTTAAATATCATCGCCATTGCCCCTTCTTTTCAAGGAGGGGTTGGGGTGGTTAATAAAAAAACGACCCGCTCAATCACCCCAGGGTGATAAAACGGGCCGTTTAAGTCAACTATTAATCACATCGATCTTAGACTACTGTGCCTTAATCTTATTTTTTGTTGTATCTTTAGGAGTTGTATTCGTACTGCTACTATCCGGAGGAATAATCACCCCATCAAACTCCTGAAAACAGATTAAGTCCTGACGGTTAACGAACCCGTTGTCGTTCACATCGGCACGCGGGTCATTACCGAAATAATACTGCGTGAAGATAACGGTGTCCTCCATAGAAATACTGCTATCGTTGTTATAATTCATCCGGTACAAATTACATCTATTAAGATCAAACGGTAGTGTTGCTCCCATATGATACTGAAAACAGCTCTTGTCTCTGTCGTCAATAATCCCATCAGTATGCACATCCGCCCGCATCGCTCGTTGCGCATAAAAATTCCCAAAAGTAACTGTATCACCCAAATCTATTTCACCACTGGCGTTATAATCCATCTTGGAGAGATTGCACTGTGCAGAATCAAAACAATTCTGAATTGTTGCTGGCATATCAATAATCTCCGGGCAGGCTTCCAAATCCGTACAAGTACGCGTCTGTTGACCGGCGGAACACTCTGACCATCCCGAACAGTCCCATTCCGACGTACAGGGAATTCCTTTCTGCGACACACCTCGTAATTGAATAACCAGTGTCTGTGGAGCTTCCACGATCAATGACTGCGTCACCGTTTCGTATCCGTCTTTTGAGTAAGAAATACTGTGCGGCGTGAGATACGCTACATTGGTTGCAGACTGCGCGGTATTAAATATGCGTTGTTGGAGAAGAGTCAGCTTGGATATTCCCTGCGCATCCGTGGTACCGGATACAACCTGATGATTTGCATCTTCCGCCCTGACCACCACATCCGCAAGCGGCACACCATTATAATCAACAACCGTCGTCTGAACCGGCCAGCCGAAAAAGATCTCCTGTTGGCCGACCCAGTCGGAAAAGCCCACAGGCCACATGTGCATCAGTGCGTTTTCAGCGCCGTTAACATAGACCGGATCATTGACGACGAGACTGGCCGGATAACTGTTCCAGAAAGAGAACGTGGCATAATCCGCGGCCGGGTTGTCTCCCTTGCGGAAGGTATTTTTCCCAAAGGTCAAACCGCCGCCATCCCAGTCAAATCCCACATTACTGGTATCTCCGTAAAAAGTATTGTTAGTCAGTTGCAATGCTCCAACATAGCCACCAGAAGATACAGCAATTGCACTGCGTGTACTGGGTCCCTGCCGTTCTGCCCGGAAAATATTGTCATGAACACGATTGACGCTGGTGGAGACGTTGTGATCGCCAGTTACACGAAGCGCCTTGGCATCACACTCCCCGGCAATGGCCACAACAGTGTTATTATAGACCTCATTGTTCTGCGGACCACCAATACCTTCTATCTCCAGCTGGATGCCGTATGCACCCCCAGCCTCACAACCGTCATATTCCGCGTTCTGACGCAGTTCGGTTACCGTGATGGTGTTGTCATGGATTCGGTTATTGGAATTGGTAAGGTGAATACCGCGGCCACTCACCGGCTGTATCACATTGTTATAAATTTCCACATCCGCATTATGCGCATAGATTGAGAAATCATTAGAATAACGGCCGTTCTGACGGATATCATTATTATAGATGGCGCCACCGCTTCCGCCGGCAACATAGATGCCACCCTGCGCGCCGCCGGTCAGACGGTTATTATAGAGAACGAAATTACCCCCATTCTCTAGTTTGATAATGGCGCCTTCCATCTGATGCCGGTTGCTGATAATATCCACGGCACTGTCAAATATGGAATCATGAATTGTATAACCGGAATGATATTCGCTAAACACGGCATGCGTTGACGGTCCTTTGATGCGGACAGTAACATGATCAAGAGTTACGGCTTCTGCCCCGCCCTGCAAAAAAGCAATGGCATGATTTTTAAAACCATTACCCGCTCCCTGCTGAATAGTTCCCTGCTTAAGAACAAAATTATTGGCCGGTCCGTCGCAGGCATTATCATAGATATTCGGCGCCCAGCAGGCTCCTGCATAAACACCGTAATGGCCGACTGTCTGTATCCTAACATCATCAAAATATATTTTATCCGATGATACATCCTGTGCATTCTCAATGCCAAGCCTGATGCGCACATTCATGTTCTCCGTGGGTATGATGGTGATGCCCCGATACCAGAAGATCCCCCAGGTCGCTGAATTTTGATCCACGCGACCGATTACCTCTCCTGTGTCTTTCAACACTTCCATATATAATGGGACGGACGAGTCATATAAATTGCGGAGTTGAGTGGAGAGCAGATACCGCTTGCCTGCCGTCAAAGTAACAAGATCACTGGTGACGGATGAGGCCGCAGACGGCAGTTGAAAGGCCAGCGAATAGTTTCCTTGGCCGACGGTTGCCGGGCCAGCTAACTGACCAGCAACCCGCTGGACATTTGGCGCCTTACTCATATCCCATTGGGCCGGTGCCGTAGCAGTACCATTTTCAAAACTATTGTTAGGAATCACCGGATTAATCTGGCTATCATACGTCACAGTGTGATTATTTAAATCAAGAGTAATATTATCCGCCTGAATAGAAAAACAGCTGCCCTGGCTGGTAACGTCATTCTGTAGCTGATAAGTTTTCCCGGCTTGATTCAACACGCCACAATTAGTCAAAGCTATATCATATAGTGCCACTGTTTGTTTTGGAGTCCTTAAGTTGAACCACGATGCGGCCAACAAAATACCAACGCCAACAACACCAACAGCTATCAAAACCTGCTTGCGCGTGGCGCTGGCAGTTTTCGTCTGTGTTTCCCGATTTTGAGCCATATATTTATTTTAATTTGATAACAATTGATATAATTATAACACTCTATCTGGGAAATATATACAACCAAGTTTTCGAGCGCAGTAGCGCGAAGCGCGACGGAGTCGAGAAACGTTAAAATGGGGACCTCATTTTTTAAAGCTTCTCGACAAGCTCGAGGACTAGACTAGGGTTAACTCAAAGACCAAACCTAGTTTTCGAGCGGATCACGTCGCTCGCGAGCGACGTGAGGAGTCGAGAAACATTTAGAGGGCAACCTCTTTTATCTAAAGCTTCTCGATAAACTCGAAGACTAGGTCGGTAATTGCTAAGGCAAAAGTAAAGGAGATAAAAAAAAACAGCCCGCCACACTTTCGTGTGAACGGGCCGTCGTAGTCAACCTTTGACCATGCTGGTCTTAGGCTACTACTGCTGACCTTCCTTGAGCTTCATAAGCTTGAGGAGTTCCTCATGTTATACAATATTTGTCAATCAAAATACCCCAGTTATCCACAGTTTCTTATGCTTAGACCTGTTTCTGGAACCCTATTTAGTGTTAATAAGCTGTTAGCTAACTATTGAAAAAGTGCTAATAAATGCGGATATTGTGCTATATTTGACAAACTTTAAAACCCTTAAATAATGGTTATCAGCTAATATTAGCCAATAATTTTCAAAATTTAATCAAATTTTACGATTTCCGCTCTATATCCTTGACTCGGGGCACCTTTACTGCTAATATTGACCCATGATTTTTTGCCAGACTGGCCTAATACAATAGGAATATAGTCTGTTTAGACCCGCTGCCGAACGGTAGCAGGTGTTTTGTTTGCTCGGAATTTTGTCGGTTTATATATTTGTTCCTTTTCAAAGGGTTTGCTCAACCTTTTAATAAGCCAACTAATTTAAAAATTACATGCCCCAATCCTCTATCGTTGAAGGTCGTAAATATTTTACGGATCTTCGCGAAGCTATTCCTGTGCCCAATTTAATTGAAGTCCAGCGCACCTCCTACGACTGGTTCTTCAGAGAAGGGCTGAAGGAACTTTTTGATGAGATTTCTCCCATCACTGACTTTATCGGTCGTGATTTGGAACTGTCTTTTCACGACTACTATTTGGACGAACCGAAATTTGACGAGAAAACCGCTAAGTCCAAAAACATAACTTTTGAGGCGCCATTACGGGTCAAAGCAAAATTACTCAACAAACGCACCGGAGAAATTAAAGAACAGGAAATTTATTTAGGCGATCTGCCGATTATGACAGACCGCGGAACTTTTATTGTTAACGGCGTTGAGCGTGTAGTCGTATCCCAGCTGATTAGAAGCGCCGGTGTCTTTTTTACTGGCGAAGAAATTCGCGGACGGAATTATTACGGG
>CAYTUI010000023.1:0-22060 GCA_964441335.1 uncultured Gammaproteobacteria bacterium | reverse complement strand
CCAGCGGAATTACTTCTGTGATGTTAAGTTCTCGGAAAAGCTCTGTCGCCTGTCGTGTCACCTCTTCTGACCCCTCATAGCCAGAGTGTTTTTGTACGACACAACATTTAATGCCCAGTTCCTTTAGAGCTGAAGCCGTTGAACGTTGAGCTATGACTAGAACTGGTTCTTTTTGAGCTTCAATGATTCGTTTGGCCGCCATAGCCAGACGAATATTGCACGGACTATGACCATTTTGACGCCAGCCGAAGGAGTACACTATTATACCCTTCATTATCACCCCCTGTTTTTGAGAAAGAACAAACTGCTGACAGTCCTATTATGGTCATAGATTATGACGTTTGTAAAGATATTAAAAGCCCCCCATCGAGCTAAGCTCGACAGGGGGCTTGGGTCTAGGTCACGGTGACGTAGAAGCCCCAGTTGGCCCACGACAGGCCGCTACCGTAGGAACAGCCTACTACCAGCTGGCCTGACTCAATTTGACCGGAATGAACTCCGGCCGAGATCAAACAGCCAGTCGCGGCACCGCTGGGGTTGCCGGTTTCAGCCATCTCATTGAGGATCAGACCCTGGAAATTCGGCCACAACCGCCGGATCATGGTCTCAAAGACACTGAACACTCTGGGGCTGGGCTGATGCGGGGCTAAGATATCAATCTCGGCCGGTGAGCGGTCGAGCTTTGCCCAGGCTTCTACCAAGTGGGGCACGACATCGCTCTTGACCCACTTGATAACCGCATTGCCATCTTGTTCAAAGCCGTCGGCTGTTTTGCGCACCAGGTCAGCTTTGCCGTCAAACGGGTCAGAGTGGAGATCCCAGAAGACAAAGGACTCTTCCAAACCGACCCGCAACAGCAAGGCATTAGCTCGGTCGCAGAACAGGTTGGAAGCCATGTAGTTGTCGTAGCTGATAGGACCGCCAGGTTTGCTGGAAAGCTCGGTAGCCTTTTCAGCCACCACTACCAGGACATACTTGGCACAGCCACTACGGACATAGTTCCAACCTTCAAATAAGGCTTTGCCGCCAACGCTACAGGCTTCGTTGGTATCAGAAGCGCCGGCCTCTGAATGGGCGCCTAAGCCCAGCTTGATCTGATCAGCAAGGCTGGGGTAACCCGGACCGGTGTTGGTGCCGGCCACGATGTAGTCCAGCTGTTCGGCCTTGACTCCCGCATGCTCTAAGCATTTACGGGCGGCCAAGACGGCCAGTTCTGCAACGTTGCCCGCAAAGAACAGGCGGTTCCTGATACCTACCTTGGCATCCCACTTTCCCAGCACTTCCTCCAGATTCGTGCCTTGGAGCAACTTGCTCCTGGCCTCTTCAGACAGGTAGTGCAAGATGAAGTCAGCCTGACTGACTTTGTTGACTCCGGGATCATCCAGCTCGGTGTGTCCGTAGCCGCAGACCTCTACCGGTTGACCTTTCGGCAGTTTGGAGACGTCTCTGAACACAGTACCCTCCTTTTGACTCTTAGTGAGCTTGACCAGCTAAGCTGGTTTTTGGTTGATAGTGTACGAAAGAACAGTTAGAGTATCTATAAATGAGCCTAGCTTGTCAAGTTCGGGCGGTGCGGGTATGATAGTGGCAGAAAAGACTACTACTATGGAGCTAAACAAGCTGGAGAAATCTATTCTGGAAACTGTCTGCTATTTTGACCTTCAGGATTACCCTTTGACGGCCGTGGAGATTTGGCGCTGGCTTTATAATCCACCATTGACGGATAATCGTCCCCCGACACTTATTGAGGTTGAGGAGTTATTAAAAAATTCTCAATTATTTCAGAAACTTCTGGATTGTTTCCAGGGTTTTTATTTTTTACGCGGACGGGAGCAGTTAGTTTTACAGCGGAAAGACAGGAATTTATTGGCCGATAAAAAAATGAAAAAGGCCGTTAAGTATAGTAAACTGTTCCGTCTTTTTCCGACTGTGCGGATGATTGCTGTTTGTAGTTCTTTAACTTCCGGCAATGTGAAAGAGAGTAGTGATATAGATATGTTCATCATCGCCCGCAACGGTACTATTTGGCTGACTAGATTTTTATTGGTGATGACACTTAAAATTTTGGGACAGCGACCGACTTTAAATCAGACCAAAGATAAGATTTGCTTAAGTTATTATATTACGGCTAATGCTCTGGAGCTGGAGCAGACGCAGGCGGTTCATGATGATATTGTGTTTACTTATTATGTTGACGGTTTTTTGCCGCTCTATGACCCTGATGGTCTTTATTTGGAACTTTATGAGGCTAATCAGTGGTATAGAAAAAGATTGCCTAACTCCGATTGGCCTAACCGAACAGTTTTAGAAATACGGGACGGACGGGGGTCACTATGGCTACAGAATTTTTTGACAGTGATTTTTTGGCCGTTGAGTAACCGTCTGTCGCGTGACTTACTGTGTAATCTGCAGTTAAGCATTATGCCGGAACGGTTGAAGTCCCGCGCTAATGTAGATTCTAATGTCATTGTCACCGATAGAATTTTGAAGTTTCATGACAAAGATAATCGGGTGGCTATGCGTCAAAAATGGCTTACCCATGTTCATCAAATAATTGGCTAAAGATATGACACTGTTTAAAAAAATTACACCGCTAATAGTTTGGTTGGCTTTTTTTGCTCTACCCTGGCAAACCCGCTGGATTTTTTACAGACTGAAGGTTGGCAATCAGACTTATGAATATGGCCAGCTTAGTCTCTATGGTTCAGCGCTGATATTAGTAGTAGCGGTGCTACTAATATTAATTAGGCGTCAAGTTGAGTGGCGGCGATTAAGGTGGCTAGTGCCAATTTTTGCCTGGTTATTACTGTCATTATTATGGTCGGTTACGCCAATTTTAAGCCTCTATTATGTATTTCTTTTTATTATTGCAGTCGGCTACTATATTTTGGTGCTTCAAAGTCAATGGGAGTTGATATCTTCGGCTTTAATTAGCGCCGGCATTGTTCAGGCTTTGCTGGCCATGCAACAGTTTTTTCAACAGCATATTACAGCTAGCAAGTGGTTAGGTCTGGCCGAGCATAGTCCGGAGATTTTGGGTCAGTCGGTTATTGTGGTTAACGGTTTAAGAATGCTACGAGCTTACGGTTCATTGCCACATCCCAATATGTTGGCTGGTTTTTTGGTAATAGTTTTATTTCTGTTATTTTTTTGGCAAAACCGGCGTCAAAGTCAGAGTTATTATGAACGCTTCTTCGTCTTATTTATTGGGGCCATTATTTTTGGAGGATTGGTACTGACTTTTTCCCGAGCCGCCTTATTTGCCTTAGCATTAGGTATTGTTTGGATCATTATTTCTGCTCTGAAACAAAAGGACAGTTATGGCTTGCGGGTTATTTTATCTTTGGGAATAATCTTTTTAACAATTATTACTTTTTGGTCATTTTCGCTGGGTGATATTTTGGTTAGTCGTTTGGACAGCAATCAACGACTGGAAATTATCTCGGTGGAACAGCGCTTAGGCGGCTTTCAGGAGGCTCAAGCTTTGTTGACTCCTAAGAATCTTACGGTCGGCTCTGGTTTCGGAACCTATGTTCAGGCTTTAGCTACTAAATTTCCCGGTCGCAATTTTTATGATTACCAGCCTGTCCACAGTGCACCTGTTATACTATTGATTGAAATTGGTCTGATAGGAGTTTTATTACTGATCATGCCTTTGCGAAAAATCTCTATTGTTTCAGCCAACTGGTTACAATATTCTTTGGTTATCCCAGTTTTGGTCATGGCTATCTTTGATCATTGGCTGGTCAGCTCGTATTTTGGGTTGGCTCTAATCTTCATCAGCCTGGCTCTACTTGCCAAATCCGGCGATAGTTAATATAATGGCAACGCTTTAGTTTTCATCAACCGAGGAGGAGGCAGACAGTGGTCTGTTCGTATCACTTGACTGACGAGGCGGTGGTAGTGGAAATTTTCGGTAATTTCCATACCAAAGACTGGGTGACTCTGGCCCAGAAGCTTCCCGGTCGTACTGAACGTGGCACGCGCCCGGTCAAGGTCAGGATGATCAATGGCGAGCCGCTGACGCCTGGTCAGCAGAGCACCTTGCGACAGACCGTCATGCGGAAGACGGGCGTGACCATCGACGAGTTGACGGTGGACCTGTAGACCTAAAGGAGGGGAGCGAAAGGCTTTGTTCTTCATGAGCAAAGCCTTTTAAATTTGCTACCGATTCCTTTAGCGGGCAGCGGGATTGACGTCCCTAAGATATATGTTATACTTTTTTAGCACTCTCAATACGACAGTGCTAAAGGTAATTAAATTAATAAATATATGCAATTAAAACCCATAGGCGACCGCGTGGTTGTTAAACCGGTGGCCAAAGAAGAAATAACTTCCTCGGGCATTATTTTACCCGAGACAGTTGATAAAGATCAGAAAGCTGAAGGCGAAATTATTGCCATCGGTTCCGGTGAAAAGATTTCCAAACTGGGATTACAGATCGGTCAGAAGGTTGTTTATAGTCAGTATGGTGGTTCTGATGTGACTCTGGAAAAGCAGGAGTATAAGATCTTAGGCGAAGATGATCTGTTGGCAGTGATCGAGTAATGAGTTATGAGGAATGGGGAATATATCACATATTCTCTCATCAACACATTTCTACCAATCTACTAAACTACTAATCTACTAATCTAAACTTATGGCAAAACAAATAATTTTTGATGACGAAGCCCGAGCTAAATTAAAAGCCGGAGTGGATAAATTAGCTAACACTGTAAAAATTACTTTGGGGCCAAAGGGTCGCAATGTAGTTTTGGACAAAGGCTATGGCGCACCGACTATTACAAAGGACGGCGTGACGGTGGCTAAAGAAATTGAGCTAGAAGACAAATTTGAAAATATGGGAGCCGAGATGGTAAAGGAGGTGGCTTCCAAAACGGCCGATGTGGCCGGAGACGGTACTACTACTGCGACTGTCTTAGCGCAGGCTATTATCTCCGAAGGTTTAAAATATGTTATAGCTGACGCCAATCCCTTGGCGATTAAAGAAGGTATTGATAGAGGTGTAGCCGTTGTTGTAGAAGAGCTGAAGAAGATTTCCAAACCGGTCAGAAATCAGTCAGAAATTGAGCAAGTAGCTTCTATTTCCGCCAATGATAAGAAGATCGGTAAGCTGATTGCCGAGGCCATGGAAAAAGTTGGACAGGACGGCGTTATTACAGTTGAAGAATCGCAGAGTTTTGGTCTGGAAATGGAGTTGGTGGAAGGAATGCAATTTGATAACGGTTATGTTTCTCATTATTTAGTCACCAATCCTGACCGCATGGAAGCTGTTTATGATAACGCTCCGATTTTGGTAACTGATCAAAAGATTTCCTCTTTAAATGACCTTTTGCCATTGCTGGAAAGTTTGGCGCAGTCAGGCCGAAAAGAATTAGTGATTATCGCCGATGAAATTGAAGGTGAAGCTTTGGCTACTTTAGTGGTCAATAAATTGCGAGGTGCTTTCAACGCTTTAGCTATTAAAGCTCCGGGTTTTGGTGACCGTAAAAAGGAAATGTTGCAGGATATCGCCATTTTGACAGGTGCCAAGCTGGTATCTGAAGAAATAGGTTTGAAACTGACCAATGCTACGGCTGATGTTTTGGGAGAGGCCAGAAAAGTTATTGCTACTAAGGAAAATACTACTATTGTTGAGGGTAAAGGAGAGAAGAAAGAGGTTGAGGAAAGAATTAAGCAGATTCGTAAAGCCATTGAGGATTCAACTTCTGATTTTGATACCGATAAATTGAAAGAACGTTTGGCCAAACTATCAGGCGGAGTCGCTGTTTTGAAAGTCGGTGCCGCTACTGAAGTGGAGATGAAAGAAATGAAGGACAGAATTGAAGATGCTTTGTCCGCTACCCGAGCCGCCGTGGAAGAAGGAGTGGTTGTCGGCGGTGGTGTGGCCTATCTTAAAACTTTAGACGCTTTGGAACAGATTAAACCGGAGAATTCAGATATTAAGTTTGGTTTGCAGATTTTGGCCAGAGCTTTAGAAGCACCAATCAAGCAAATTGCTATCAATGCCGGTAAAGACGGAGCAGTGGTAGTTCAGGAAGTGCGCAATAAGAGTGGCAACTTCGGTTACAACGCTTTGACTGATACTTTTGAAGATTTGGTAGTTGCCGGTATTGTCGATCCGACCAAGGTAGCCCGTAGCGCTTTACAGAACGCCGCTTCTGCCGCCAGTATGTTTCTAACAACTCAAGCTGTTGTCGCTGATAAACCAGAACCTAAGAAAGATATGCCAATGGGCAATCCGGGAATGGGCGGAATGTCGGGGATGGGGTTCTAGGCTTGTAATTGGTAATTAGCAATTGGTAACTAGGGGAGACAGGGGACGAGAGTTCTCTGTCTTTTTGTTGTTATTTTAAATAACAAAATTCAAGGACCAACATAATCCAAATCCCAAATATCAAATTCTGACGTCATTGCAAACCCGGTTTTAATCACGGATACTGCGAGCCAGTAGGTGAAGCAGTCCCGATGAGATAATGGTCGACGATAAGTAGAACGGGACTGCCGCGTCACCTTGTCGCCCTTTGGGCGATCGCAGTATCCCAAGTAATGAAAGCACCCGCTATCTGATGACGGCGGGTGCAAACTGAGGTGTCCATTAATGCGGGGACTTATTCCAATAATCGGGGAAGTAAAAGAAGATGCCAAGAATTTTAATTGAACTCATGATAACTAAAATTCCGGAGGCATCCCATATTACAAGACCAGCAGAGAAGTTGTCTGTGCCGGGGTGTGAATATTGGAGGAATGGCGTGCTAGCGTCCGCTAGCTGATACCCTCCCCCAAAAAAAGTCGCAGCCAAGCAAAGATCGAGCAGAAGATGCCACAGGCGAGATTTTTGATTTTCATGACTGAGCAAAACGGTGATAAAGTAAGTGATGAGACCTAGAAAAAATACAACTCTCATCCATCCGGCGGCGGTTTGAAGCCCCATTGCCGGAATCATATTCAGGATATTCATCGTAGTCCTCCTTTTTCAGCTCGTGTTCTGCTAGCGCTTCCTCCACAGTAACCCAAGATGGTGCCAAAAAACATACTAATCCCGCCTGTGAGAAGAACAAGCCACTGCCACGGCGTCACGTGTTCAGAATCAATTGTCCAGGACCATGGCAAGTCCAGTAGCTTGTCGGCGAGCAGTCCAGCTCCATATTGAGAGATGAAGGCACCGGCAAAGATGATGAATATAGCTGCCAGAACTTCCGGGATTATTTTGCCTAGGTGCCGCCGTATTTTTGCTGGCATAATCAAATGATATAGACGGAGGAGTAGAGCTGTAACAGAAATAACGCCAATCACAGCTAGAACGAATACAATCATATCAGTGTTCATGTTAGCCCTCCTTCGGGTTGATAGAGGCGAAGAAGTTGAAATCCTCGTTTTCATAGTGCCTGATCGCACACCTTGGACTGCAAAAAGGTTTCATACAGTGAGAACAAATCTTCGCGTTTATATTACAAGGTGTCCCGCATTGTGCGCACTCTTGACCAATTTGGTTTAATGGCAACTCTTGCCAGCCGTTAGTCATGTTCTTCTCCCTTTGGTTTTGGGTACGAAATGATGTGTTGTGAATGAACGATAAAGATTATCATGGATGAATATTTCTGTCAAGTATTTAGACATAAATATTAATAGTAATTTCATTAAAAAAAATTGTGTTTTAAATACGCTAGTATTGACTATTTTATCAAAATATGATAATGTCTATAATATAGACAAAATAATATATATTTATGGTAAACAACGATTTAACTTCAATTCTTCAAGGATTAGGGCTAAATAGTAAGGAGGTTAAGATGTATTTGGCTTGTTTGGAGTTAGGTGGTGCTACAGTGCAGGAAATAGCTGAAAAATCCGGGGTCAAACGCACTAGCATCTATAATTTTCTTGAAGATATGAAGGCTAAAGGATTTATTACTGAAGTTCGCCATGATAAAAAAATTCTGCTTATTCCCGAAGAGCCTCAAGTACTTTTGAATAAAGCCGAAGACCAAAGAAAGCAACTGGAGTCAGTCTTGCCGGAGTTGATGAGTATTTACAATCGGCCTGGTAAAAAGCCAGCAGTACGTTTTTATCAGGGGGTTGAAGGCTTAAAGAGAGTATATGAAGATACCTTGGCTACCGGTGAAACAATTTACGAAATTTCTGATTACGAAAGAATGTTCGCGGCTGTAGAAGGTGACTGGATGTGGAAATATCCTAAGCGTCGGGCAGAGAAAGGAATTAGAGCTTTTTCTATTGCTAAAGAGGGGCCGCAAGCGGAAGCAGTACGAGAGAAAGATGCTAAGCAGTTACGTGAGACGCGTTTTGTGTCAGACGTAAGTTTTGAGACTGAAATAAATATTTATGGTGATAAGGTTGCTATGTTAAGTTTCCGTCGGCCATATGCGGCAGTGATCATTGAAGATAAGGCAATTGCCCAGACTTTACGCTCCATGTGGAAGATAATCTGGGGGCAGGCTAAATGATATATCGTTTTGTTTTTATTCGTCCAAATATGTTATAATAGCTGTGAAATATTATGGAAGATAATAAGCCAAAATTACAGCCCGATACCCTTTTTACTGAAGCGGAAGAAAAATCCAGCGGGATTAAGTATATTGAAGAAGAGACGATACAGACTGAGATTGAAATAAACCATGATGCTACTGAACCGGCGGCCACTTTGTTGATGGAGAATGGTGTGGAAGGGGAGAAAGATGAACGGGTTGGTTTTTGGTGGTTATCAGCTTTATTGGCGACTATTGCCATTGTTTTACTGGATATGGTTTTACAAGCTTTGGGAATGAGGTTGTTCTGGTCGGAACAGCTTATTTACATTTTTTCTTTGAGTCTGTTTTTTCTGGTTACCTTAGCTAATGCCATAATTTTAAGCAAGCATACCGTTGTTTATAGAAATATTTATATTATCAACGGTTTGTTGTCTTTAGTGGCTGGTATTGTTTTATCAGTCAGTCGTTTTGTCGGCAACACCGCCTTCTGGACTTTCTTCAATATTTTCGCCCAACCAATCAATGCTCTGATATTAAGTTTGTTGGCCACCTGGCTCGGCGTCAGAATACTGAAACGACGGTTGGCACCAAATATTAGTGTGACCCATGAGGAACCGTTAGACAAATCAACAACCGGATTAAGTGAAACAGATACCAAAGAACATTAACACTTAATACTTAAGACTTAATTATTAACACTTAATTCTTAATACTAAATACTTAATCATTAATACTTAATCCCTATGGCGCGAAAACCAATACAAAAAGATTTACAGGACGTTGAGAATAATAAAATGTCAGCTGCGGTCAGCTACATTTGGATTCTTTGTCTTTATGGTCTGTTATTTAAAAAAGATTCACCGTTTGTGCAGTTTCATGCCAAACAGGGCGTGGCCTTGCTGGTTTTGGAAATTATCACCCCACTATTTGGGGCTCTGATGTTTATCCCGATTATAGTCACAATTTTGCTGGTCATTAAAGGCGTTAAAGCCAGTCTGGAAGGTAAGTACTGGGTAATGCCGTTGATTGGAGATTGGATCCGCCGGAAGGAGATATAGTTAGTTGATAGCTTATAGCTTATAGCTTTTAGCTGTTAGCCGTTAGTTTATAGTTTGTTTTGATCTACCAATCTACTAATCTACTAAACTACTAATCTACCAAACTACTTATAATTTCTATTGACCTATTACTGGTCGCTAATTATTTAAAACAGAACGCATGCCCAAATATCCCGAATTTATTCTCTGGTTTAAGAAAACAACTATCAAAGATATTCCGCGCGTCGGCGGTAAGAACGCTTCCTTAGGGGAGATGTTCCGTTTTTTAACTCCTAAAGGCGTGCGCGTGCCTGACGGTTTTTCGGTTACGGCGCAGGCTTATGATTATTTTTTGGATAAGGCCGGCTTACGCAAGGAGATTAGGAAAATTCTCAAAGGTTTGAACCCCAACAATATTAAAGAGCTGCAAACAAAAGCTAAACAGGTCAGGGAAATTATTTTGGGAGCCAAGTTTCCGCTAGAATTGGAACAGGCTATTGCCAAGGCCTACGCCGAGCTGGAAAAGGAATTTAAAATGAAAAGAGTTGATGTGGCGGTGCGTTCGTCCGCCACGGCCGAAGATTTACCGGATGCTTCGTTTGCCGGCCAGCAGGAGACCTTTTTGAACGTCAGGGGGTTAGAGGAGCTATTGTTAGCCACCAAAAAATGTATGGCTTCGCTATTCACTGACAGAGCTATTTCCTATCGGGCCGATAAAGGTTTCAGTTATTTTAATATCAAACTGTCGGTATCTGTACAGAAAATGGTGCGTTCAGATAAGGCCGGCAGTGGCGTAATGTTCTCTATTGATACTGAATCAGGCTTTCGTAATGCCGTCCTGATTAATGCCGCTTGGGGTTTGGGCGAGTATATTGTTCAAGGGACAGTAACGCCAGATGAATATTATGTTTTTAAACCATTGTTGGATAAAGATTTTCAGCCGATTATCGGTAAAACCTTGGGTGTAAAAAATATGAAGTTGGTTTATGGTAAGGGTGGTGATCAACAGACCGTTGGTAGAGCTACCAGCGCGGCCGAACGAACTTCTTTTGTGCTGACTGATAAAGAAGTTTTACAGTTGGCTCGCTGGGCTGTCTTGATTGAGAAACATTATAAGAAACCCATGGATATGGAGTGGGCCAAAGACGGTCAGACAGGTCAGTTGTTTATTACGCAAGCCAGACCAGAGACAGTAAAATCCCAAACAGATTTGACGGTGCTGGAAACTTATAAACTGCAGTCAGCCGGTAAAAAATTAGTTGAAGGTGCTTCGGTGGGTGAAAGAATCGGCACTGGTAAGGTCAGTCTGATTAGAGACGTTAAAGAAATTAATAAGTTTAAAAAAGGTGATGTGTTGGTCACCACTATGACTGACCCTGATTGGGAGCCGATTATGAAAGAGTCTTCGGCCATTGTGACTGATTCTGGTGGTCGAACTTGTCATGCCGCTATTGTTTCCCGTGAATTAGGGATTCCTTGCGTTGTGGGAACAAAAAATGCCACTAAAAAATTGAAAAATGGCCAGTCGGTGACCGTCAGTTGCGCTGAAGGCGAACGAGGCTATGTCTATAGTGGAATACAGAAATATGCAATTGAAAAGATTAGTCTGAAAAAGTTCCGTTTGCCGACCAAAACTAAGGTCATGATGAATATTGGCGATCCTGATAGCGCTTTTATTCAGAGCTTCATTCCTAATCACGGCGTTGGTTTGGCTCGTGAGGAACTGATTATTAATAACGCCATTAAAATTCATCCTTTGGCTTTGTTGAAGTTCAACTCTCTGAAGGATGAGGACGCTAAACAGCAAATAGAAAAGTTAACAGTCGGTTATGCCAGTAAGTCCCAGTATTATATTGAGAAGTTGGCTCATGGTGTAGCCAGAATCGCGGCCGCCTTCTATCCCGAAGACGTTATTATTCGTTTAGCCGATTTCCGTAGCAATGAATACAGTGAACTGATTGGCGGTCGTCAATTTGAGCCGGTTGAAAGAAACCCGATGATTGGCTGGCGTGGCGCTTCCAGATATTATTCCAAGGATTATTTACCGGCGTTTATTCTGGAACTGAAAGCTTTGAAGATGGTTAGGGATAAAATCGGTTTGAAGAATTTGAAAGTTATGGTGCCTTTCTGCCGCACAGTGGAAGAAGGTAAAAAAGTTCAGCAGATTATGAAAGATAATGGTCTGGTCAGAGGTAAAGATGGTCTGGAAATCTATGTTATGGTGGAAATTCCGGCTAATGTAATTTTAGCAGAGGAGTTTGCTAAGATTTTTGACGGTTTCTCTATCGGTTCCAATGACTTAACCCAGCTGACTCTGGGTGTTGATCGCGATTCAGAATTAGTCGCCCATGTTTACGATGAAAATAATGAAGCCGTAAAGCAATTAATCAGACAAGTTATAAAAAGCGCTAAGCAGACTAAAACAAAAATAGGTTTTTGCGGTCAGGCACCGTCAGACTTCCCTGATTTTGCCCGTTTTCTGATGGACGAAGGTATTGATTCTATCTCCCTGAATCCGGATACGGTTATTAAGACTTCATTGTTTTTGAACAAGGTTAAGAAAAGAAAAAAAGCGAGAAAATGATATGACTTTAGAAAATCCGGAAATCAAACCATCGCGTTTAGCTGATAAAGATTTTTATGACATGGTTGTTAAACGTATACGCGACGAATTGGAGGAACTTAGTACTGATCCGCATGATTCAAAATATTTTGATGCGGAGTCGGTAGTGCAGCTGGACACCAAAGGTCAAATGAGGTGGCAGAGGATGTTGGAGGATTTTGTCGTCAGGGTGGGTCAGGATTTAAGATTGATGCACGATGAAATAGACGAATTAAAAAATCGTATTTTTGAGCGATAGGTTTTATGACTTTACGGGTTCCCTATTATCATCAGCAGACACAGTTTACTTGCGGGCCGGCCAGTCTGAAGATGGCGTTGGGATATTTTCACGTCCTGCATTCTGAAAAATATTTGCGCCGACGTCTAAGAACTAGTAAGGACTTTGGTTCAAGGCATTTGATGATGCGTAGAGCTGCAGTGAAACAGGGCTTCCATTGTTATGTTAATGAGGAAGCTATTTGGGAAGAGTTGGAGTATTTTCTCAAGAGGAAATTGCCGGTGATTGTAAATTATATTGAGCCCAGTAGCAACGAAGGACATTACGCTGTGGTTTCTGGGGTAAGTCACAAAAAAATTATTCTTAGCGATCCTTGGCTAGGTCAGGATTTTCATCTTTCAAAACTATCATTTTTGAAACGCTGGCATAGCGAAAATAATGATCATCGGCATTGGCTGATGACTATTAATAAAAAAGATATGAGTCTGGGAAAACAGTATTTACCGAAGAAATAACCATATTTATTGACACAAAGCCTAAGAGATTTTATACTGCCGGCCGGCAGGTACTTTTGCCAGCCGTTAATAGGTTAATAATTAAATTTTTATGATAAAGAAACTTGTAATTTTAATCATCGCCGCCGCTGTTTTAACAGCCGTAGTTGCTGTTATAAATTGGCCGGTTAAGACAAACAGCATTCCGGAAAATACCAATAGTCCAGATACTGAAACGGATAACCCTAGTGCTACTGGCGAATCCAGGACATTTAGTTCAGAAACTTTAGGAGTCACTTTTCAATATTCCGCCTCGCCTGATATTGCGGTTAGCGAAGTTGATAAAAAGGTCTATGTTTATAATAGTCAGTCACAACCAGAGAGTGGCCAGTGGCTGGAGGTTTGGGATAAACCGGCTGATCAGACTCTAGCGCAGGCGGTGACTGAAAGATTTTTAACTGGTTATAAGGCGGAGGATTGCTGGGCGACATCATCGGATTATGCTAATGATCACGGGGATAATTTTGAGGCGGTCATCATCACTTTCCCGCCGACAGATAATGGAGTTGATCCCTACTGGCTGTTGTCAGAAAAATGTCCGGCTTCGTATACTTCAACCAATGGCATTTCATATTTTCTGATGGATAAGAATCATCCTGATAAGTATTTGTATTTATCTATTGGTCAATATGCTATTCCGTCCAGTGATATTTCTTTGCCTGGTGGCCAGGAATATAGTCTTGATGAATGGACGCCTTGGCAAGACACTTTACGGATTATGTAAGTATTATTGAAGATTATAAAAAACAGTCCCGTAAGAAATTTTCTAATGGGGCTTTTTAAATACTAAAAACATTGACAAATATATAATTATATGATATTAGTTTTTTGAGTTACGCATGGCTCGTTCCCACGTTTAAAAAGGAGGAAAATCGCATGAAGCCTTTCGGCAAGAATTGGAAGATCGTGATTCTTGACCAAGAGCTGCTCAAATGGAGCAAGTTGCATAACCCGCTCCAGAACAAGCCGGAATATCGTGGATGTGGTCCCAAAGAGGTGCCCTGTGGAAATGACTGCGGCAAGATTCTCTCCTTGGGCGACGAGGTTGTGGTTGTTCATAACAGGAAAGGGCACAGGAAGGGGATGTATTGTTCGGCTCAGTGCCAACGACAGCACCTTCTAAGCGTTATCGCGCGGGATCGCCAATAGTTGGTTGGCAACTAGCTGTCTACCGACTGTGATTATTCCGTGACCTTTGGCTTGATCATCCGGCCACTCCGCCAGACGGCCCCCAACCAGCAGAGTTGGGGGCCGCTCATTTATTTAACTTAAAAAAAGACACCAGTGGGTCTTATTAAATCTGGCGGGCTACCTCGGGCTGGAATCTCTGGAACTGGGCCCTATGAAGCGATTCTGTACTATTCGGGCAAATGCTTATTGTATTGCTAGTTTCAAGTTGGAATAATAGTCCTTCGATAAATTTACTCGTGCTAGTTGTTAATGACACCATACGCTAAAGCTTCGGGTGTCCCACTTCGCTACATCTTGTTTTTGGCTGTAAGCCACCCGAAGCGTCAGCAAGGATTTTAGATATTTAGCGCAAGTGGTTTTTTATTCCCCCTTCGCCAAGGCTTCGGGGGACACCCCTCGCTGACGCGAAGGGTGGCGGTGTACTCAGGTTAAGTACCCCAAACACGGGGGTATTATAAGGGTTTTAACACATTTTGTCCAGCCTCAAAATTAGGTATGTGGGTCGGGGTCTAAAATTGTAAATGAGACAAATGGGACAGTATAGGGGGAGTTTTAGAGTGTCTCATCTTATTCGTCGCATCGGCATGTTGGCAGCAAAATCAACCAACCCCCTAAACTGGTCTTTACTTAATATCAATATATTGGCAGTTTTAAAGGAATTCTTTTCAACTGAGGATAAAAACTTTAAATAGTTCTTTAATTTAATGAATGCTTTAAGTTTTTCTGGTGTCCAGGCGATAAGAACGGCTATTCTACCTAGCGCCGAAGCATTAACAAGCCCGCCTATTATGTGTTTTCTTGATACTTCATTCTCTATTTCAATACATATAAAACAGCGAGCATTATAGTTAAAATGGAAGATATCGGACCATGAAGAAATTACACCGTCTCCAAATGTCATAATATTTCCATTATTTTTCTCTATCAACGATTCAATAAATGCTTTACTTTTTGGTTTTTCGAGTAGTCTGTCATAATTTTCTCCTCGCCTATCAGCTGTTGCAAAGGGACCTACCGCTATGTCTGGCTTAGGAGAATATTGGTCATCCCTTCTACCAAAGGGATTCCACTCAATTTTAACCTCCTGATAGATGGTTTCAAGTTTGTCTTTACAATAGTTTTGGTATTCTTTAACTGTCATAATAATTTTAATAAGTTAGAAATATTAACTTTTTTATACTCCAGATGCGAATAGCCCTTATCATCGGTTACCATGTAACTCTCTGGCTTGGGTGGCAGGATAGCAGTATTGTCCTTAATTAAAAATAGGTAGAAGTATGGTTTGTTTGATTCTCCTTGAACTACCCTCGCTTTTAGCTTGTTTTCTCTGACTAACCTTTTAATTGAAGGGGCTTTAATATTAAAATAATACTCAAAATCATGAAGAGAATACCAAGATTCTCTATCGCGACATACTAAAGCCGGAATTATTTTCATATTTAATGCTTTCTGACAAAGAAGACATTTGATGCCGTTCTTATCATACCAAGTAGCTTGGCCTTGAATATTAGCATGACAAATTAGACAGTTATAAGTTTTACCGTCCTCTAAATGATAGCCTTTGGGATAATCCACTAACTTAGCCTGCCAATGCCTTTCGGTCATTTCACAGTCATAAAGCAGTCTAACTAAATTAACCAAGCGGCTGGCCTGGCTATAGGCCTCTTCTCTTGATAATCTTTTACCGAATTTCTTTTCATAAAGATCCATGAATTCGGTTACGGCCTTTTCAGATAACATATATAACTATTAATAATACCAAAAACCAATAGCGCGTAAGAAAAGCCCAGTTATCGGGAAAGCCACTACTCCAAATATGGCAAACCAGATTTCATCAATAACTTGAGTACCAAATAGCCAATAGCCAATTGTCAGTAGTATAAGAAAAAAAATTAAGCAAACTAGGCTCCCCACCAGACTATTAAAACCAGCCGGAAGTTTGCTATGACGTCCACTGCGTAACATTATAATTTGTAATATAACGCCAGCTATTATAATACTAAAAAATATGACCACATATGGCCAATGCGTTATTAACTGCTCTCTAACAAAAGATATAAGCGTAGAAACGGACGCTTTTATTATTTGATCCATCATGGTAGATATACTTATGGTTTCGGACATATTATGGTTAAATAATAGCTTTACTTTAGCGAGAAAAGATGGCAAAATCAAGCCAGACTATAGAATATGAACAAAAAGACAGAAAAAGTACTATCAGCGACTTTGAAAAAAAACAAAGATAATATTAAGTTACTTACTACAGATAAAGAGTTCCGGGTGTTGATTTGTAAAATAAGAGAAGATTTGAATATTCCATCGATTGGCTTCGATAATGATGAGGATATAAGGAAATGGTCTGACGAATTAACTCAAAAGAGCGATAAAATATTATTGGACAAAGATTTTAGAGAAAAAGAAATTAAACTGAAGGAAGATAATTACGAACAGAAAATAAGCTATACTGAATCCAAGAGTAGGGTTAATCAGCTGTACGATCAGGTACCAATATTCTATCTAAAGAATAGGATAGATTTTATTATAGATAAATTTAATCTACCTTTAAATTATGAGGGATTTCTTAGGAGTTATATAATTTTAAATAAGATTAGTAATGTGCCTGGTCAAAATTTTACTATTGGTGAATATCCACCATTTGTGAAACTAAGGGAGGCAAAATTTATTCCAGTCAAAATATTTTCCAGATTAACTAATGATGAGATTGAATCCTTAAAAGAAGAAGTCACAAAATTTTCAAAACAATTACCAAAATATAGTCCACTAAAAAATATTGACAGAGATTTAGAGATTGAAGATTGGATGGTCAATAGAGAAAGGTTTGACTCCGTTGAGTACAAACCATATATAATGACGACAGCTGAAATAGCAGGAGAACTTCTCGGCAGCCCTCGCAAAGGAAAAATGGCTCACGATATAGTAAAAGACTTAAAAAATACCAGAAAAAGGAGATTTAAATCTTCGGGAAAAACATAGCTATATAATTCCCCAAGGATAATTTAGCCATACTGTAAAATTAAAATCGTAGTATATAAGCTACGATTTTTTAATAATTAAGCATAACGGTATGGCAAAAGAAAATTTAAAGGTTCAATACGTTGATCTTTCGGTATTGAAGCCTACGCTATCAAACCCAAGGGTGTGGAGCGAAATAGCTATCAGAGATTTAACCATCAGTATCAAGAGATTTGGTCTTCTTGACCCAATTATCTGCAACATGGCTAAAGGTCGAGAGAATATTGTGGTAGGAGGAAATTTCAGATTGAAAATCGCTAAAGACTTGGGTTTTAAAGAAGTTCCAGTAGTCTATATCAATATCCCAGATATAGAGCGAGAAAAGGAACTTAATTTAAGGCTTAATAAAAACACTGGGGAGTTCGATTTTAAATTACTCGCTGAGTATGACGAAGCTTTCCTAGCAGATGTTGGTTTTTCCAGCGAAGATCTGGACGATATATTTGAGATCGATATTGAACCAGAAAAGTTTGACTTAGATAAAGAACTGAAAAAACTAAACATCAAGAATATCCTAACAAAAAAAGGAGATGTCTACGTAATAGATGGTAGTCGCCTAATGTGTGGAGATTCCACAATTGAGGCAGATATGCTGAAACTTATGGATGCCCACAAAGCGGTGATGTGTCTAACAGACCCTCCGTATGTTTTGGATTATCTCCACGGGAAGAAACGAAACGGAAAGGCTACCACCGGCTTTGGATATAAACGAGATCGCAGATATCTAGAAACCGAATCGTTACCAGACAACTTTACTGAACTTTGGATGGCTAATATCGCCAAAGTAGCCGAATCGGATTTCTCCATTATCGTTTATGAGAGTTGGAAAAATCTACGCGTTATATGGTCTGAAATGGAAAAGTACTGGAAGGTGCGAAATATGCTGATTTGGCATCTTCCTAATAGAAATCAAGGTTTTGCCGCCACACGCAAATTATTTAGTAAGTACGATATTGCCATGGTCGGAACTGGCGGCAAATCGGAAATAGATGTAACTGCCGAGGAAGAACTGCTACAAAACGAATACGAGACAGCTCTTTATGCCATTTCCGGCAAACCAACCTGGGAAGGTTATAAGAAAGGAAGTAAATACTGTCCAACTGATTTCATCGAGTTTAATGCGTCAGATGAGAAAAGCTCTGGTCAGGGAATTATCTTTGGAACTAAGCCAGTCGAAATACTTATTCCCTATATAAAAGTACTAACCAAGCGTAACGATTTAATTATTGAACCCTTCGGCGGGAGTGGTAGTACCTTGATTGCGGCAACTAAAATGAAACGTCGTTGTTATATTATGGAGAAATCTCCCGTCTATACTGAGGTTATCAAAAAGCGATGGGAAAATTTAACTGGGAAGAAAGCGAGGATAATCAAACATGGAAAATAGTGAAAAATCGGCGATTGAGCTTCGTCAAGAAAAAACAAGAAGTCTCCTACTGGAACAACTTAAGAAAACTCCAATAGTGCAGATTGCCTGTGAAAAATCGGGTGTTAGTCGTGCCACCTATTATCGCTGGCGCAAAGACGATAAGCCATTTGCCCAAGCGGCTGACACGGCGCTACTTGACGGGTCTCTGCTAATTAACGATATGGCGGAATCGCAATTAATGCAGGCCATAAAAGATCGGAATTTAACTGCCATAATTTTTTGGCTCAAGCATCATCATAGTGATTATACGACGACTCTTAAAATTAAACACAGTATTGATGACGAAGTACTTACCCCAGAGCAAGAAAAACTAGTACGGAAAGCTTTACAGCTTGCCGGAGGCAAACTTGCCTCATCCTTAATAATTAATCATAACGAAAATGATCAACAAAATATTACCATCGGAAATGGTGGAGACGATGATCAAAGACCGGAAAGTACGAATAGCAATAACTAGAGAAAGTCATTGGTATTTCTTTCACTTCTATTTCGCCCATTACGTCACTTACGCAACAGCACCATTTCAGGCCGAAATATTTGAACTGACTGAAACCGAACAAATTGGCAATGTCTTTATTGTTGCCTTTCGGGGTAGCGGTAAATCAACTATTATAACCACCTCTTATCCCATCTGGGCTATTTTAGGCAAACAGCAAAAGAAGTTTGTTCTAATTCTCTGCCAGACGCAGGCTCAAGCCAAACAGCATATGATGAATCTAAGGAGAGAATTGGAAAGTAACGCTATCTTAAAACGTGACCTCGGGCCATTTCAGGAAGAATCAGATGAATGGGGATCGACTTCGCTGGTTTTCTCTAATATGAACGCGCGTATTACCGCGGCTTCCTCTGAACAAAGTATCAGGGGCTTACGGCATAATCAGTTTAGGCCGGATTTAATTATCGGTGATGATCTGGAAGATTTAGCCTCGGTTAAAACCAAAGAGAGTCGCAATAAGACCTATCAGTGGCTGACAGGCGAGGTTATTCCTGCTGGGGATAAAAATACACGCTTAGTGCTAATCGGAAATTTATTGCATGAGGATTCGCTTCTGATGAGAATTAAAGAGGATATTGAGAAAGGACGAATTGACGGAGTTTTTGAGGAGTACCCGTTACTGCAAGCAGGAGAAATCTTATGGCCTGGTAAATACCCCTCTATGGATGATGTTGAGGCAGAACGGAGAAAGGCCGGTAATGAGTTCGCTTGGCAACGAGAATATTTGCTCCATATCGTGCCGTCTGAGGAGCAGGCGATTCAGAGGGAGTGGATACATTACTACGATAAACTGCCCGATGGATCAGAAAAAGATGAAGATGGTTATTCTCAATACATGGCTGTTCATATTGGCATTGATTTGGCAATCTCTAAGGAGGACTCTGCTGATTATACAGCTATGGTTCCGGCTATGTTATATGGCGAAGGCCAAGATGTGAAAATTTACATCTTGCCTAAAATAATCAATAAAAGGCTGACCTTCCCAGAGACAGTAGAGCTCTGCAAGGTTCTCTATAAAACTCATAAGAGAGACGGTATGTATCCGACTTTGATTATTGAGGATGTGGCCTATCAGAGGTCATTACCGCAGCAACTGAAAAACGAAGGCATTCATAACGTTAAAACCACCCGACCTGGTAATCAGGATAAACGCACGCGACTGGTCTTAACCGCTCGCATGATTCAAAGCGGACGGGTACTATTTCCTCATCAAGGTTGTGAAGAATTAATCAATCAGATTGTGCATTTTGGCGTAGAAAAACACGACGACCTAGCCGACGCCTTTTCAACTCTGGTTCTTAGTGTGATTGAGTCGCCTCCATATGTTCCTAGAGTCTGGTTTGCTTAACTCACAATTACTTGATTAGCGTCTTACGATAGATCATCTCTGTCTCCTGTTATTATGCTATATCGGTTCTGAAAGCTTGAAACTCACGGAGTAGGTTCTTAGCCGTATATCTGGCACAGCTTTGAGAGAATAGATAAGCTTGTCGTCCTTGTCGCCAGCTATCACCAGACCTGAAACGGTATCACCAGGTTCTGCTTTATGCTCTCTAATCCAGCTGATATACCGCAAAGTCTGTCCCACAACTTGGTCGCCTGTCTTGCCTTTTTTAAGCTCAATAACAAGCCACTCTTTATTGTCTTTACCTTTGGCTAGAATATCAATTCTGCCAATAGGCGTGACATACTGCTGACCAATAATATCCCCATCTTCTTCAAGAATCCTATAGTTATTACACAAGTCAAGACGATCCCAGTTTTCGATTATAAAATCTTCAAGATGCGATTCTAATCCGAAGTCCTCGATATCCTCATGGTTTACATCTTTCGTCAAATACGAAATCTCTTCAGGAATAGTGGAGTCACTAGAGATTGGCGGGTTGCCTAATGCAATCCAACCTACAATTTCATCAAGTTGCCATAAGGTTAATGAATACTTTTGAGCTAACTCAGTAAGTGCCTGATTGATAGCGATATATTTGTCTGCAAAGGAGTCTTTGGTTTTAAAGCGAGGTAAAAGACCGAGTTTTTGTAGTCCTGCCTCGCTTTTAGAATTCCAGACCCCATATTTCTGTGGATAGACCACAAGTAAGAGCGGTGTAACTATTGCACGTCCTAACCCTTTGATATACCCGTCTCCTTTGGGTGGAAACAGTGTTGTCAGCCGATAGTCAAGGTCTTGGTTCTCATCGAGCAATATTTTTAAAGCGCTTTTTAGCCGAGGCATATCGCGAGTTATGATATTGCCCTGGCGATGAATGCCATCCCAATGATGATTATTCTTTATGAGTAAAAATGATTTAAAATCATCGCTGGAAAGATTATCCAGGTTAGTAGGATGAAATAGCGAGCCATATTTTTGTATGACTTCTTTTTCTTGTTGCAGACGAGCGGGGTTATGTATGATTAACTGTTTCCACTCGTTGATATTATTTTCTTCAATAAAGTCGGTCATGAGTTTATTGATATTGCCATTATAATAATTACAATGATTACGAAAATAATTACTCCGCAACCAACGTTTAGGGAGCTGAGAAATAATCCCTCCTTTTTGCCACCCACCTCTTTCAAGTGTTTCTTCTGCAGTTTTTTATCTAAAAAAGAACCACAGTGTTTGCATTTTAGCGCCTCATCATTAATTTCTTCGGCGCAGTATGGACATTTTTTCATAGAGTTTTTTTAAGAATTATCTCGGCGGAAAAGCAAAAAGCCCGCCGCCAGCGATCCCTTGCGGAACCCATACCCCTTTCGGGATACGACCTATAACAGTGCTCTGACGACGAGCTATCTACTGTTATAGGTTTTTGCGCCATGCCCACCAAAGGTGGGTTTAGGCGACTATTAATTGTCACGACAATAATAGCTTGAAAAGCCCTTAAAATCAAGCTTAGTTACCTACAGTTTAGCTAGAAAGGTTGGTGGATTTGTTGCGGCGTATTACGGTCAATAGCTTGGAATCAGTTCAGCTGGAGTCTTGTAATCAATTCC
>CAYTUI010000022.1:0-22238 GCA_964441335.1 uncultured Gammaproteobacteria bacterium | reverse complement strand
ATAATAATAAATTAATTAAGGTGACCGAGGACTCGGCAACCATTGATATTGTTAAAGAAGCGTCGGTCAGCGTGGTCTCGGTTAATATCACCAAAGATATTAGTAATCAAGGACCTTTGGGTGGTCAGTCGCCTTTTGACGAATTTTTCTTTTTTGGATCACCGCAAGTAACACCGCCGGATAACAATGCTGAACCTAATTTTCAGAAGATTGGCGGCGGTTCTGGTTTTATTATTTCTGCTGATGGCTATATTCTGACCAACAAACATGTAGTGGAGGATGCGCAGGCTAAATACTCGGTAGTTTTAAATGATGGTAAAGAATATGAGGCTGAAGTAGTCGGGACTGATTTGTTTATGGATATCGGTATTTTGAAGATTAAGGCTGATAACTTAAAACCGCTCAAGATCGGAGATTCCAGCAGTTTGCAGATAGGCCAGACAGTTATTGCTATTGGCAACGCCTTGGCGGAGTTTTCTAACACTGTGACCAAAGGTGTAGTTTCCGGCGTTGGGCGCAGTGTGGTGGCCAGTAGTGCTAATAGTTCAGAACGGCTGGATGATGTTATTCAGACTGACGCCGCAATAAATCCCGGTAATTCCGGTGGCCCGCTGTTGAATTTAGCGGGAGAAGTGGTAGGTATTAATACTGCAGTTTCTAATCAAGGCCAGCTGATAGGCTTTGCTATTCCGATTAATCCTGTAAAAAAGATAATTGACAGTGTTATTAGCTCGGGCGAAATTGTTCGACCTTATTTGGGCGTTAGGTATGTCTTAGTTAACGCTGATGTTAAGGCCAAGAATAATTTAAAAGTTGATCACGGCGCTTTGATCTTACGTGGTAGTAATAATGAGTTAGCTGTTTTACCGGGCTCACCGGCTGATAAAGCAGGTTTACTGGAGAATGATATTATATTAGCAGTAGACGGTCAGGATGTGACCGAAAGCGATCCCTTGTCAGAGTTAATCTCCAAGTATAATCCCGGACAGACTGTGGAAGTAAAAATTATGAGCAAAGGAGTTGAGAAAACTGTTAAAGTTACTTTAGATAAATATCAAGCCAGTGAATGAATTAATTAGCGGTATTAAAGAACTGCTAACCCGAGTTGCTAAAGCTTGGGTTGCTTTGCGTTTAGACGACAGATTATTAGAGCTGACAAAAAAACAGGCCGAGATGCAGGCAGACGATTTTTGGCTAGACCGCCAGAAGGCTGAAAAGTATAGTCGTGATATCGCCAAAGAAGAACAAGCAATTTTTAGTTGGAAAAGTGTCAAAGAAAATTTAGAAGACCTCTTGGTTTTGGCTGAAGACGATAAAGAAGATCAGGATGTTAATTTGCGAACTGAAATAGAGAGAAGTTTTAGTGAGTTACGTCAGCAGTTTGAAGCAATGGAAATGCAACTGTTATTGTCCGGTCCTTATGATGATAAACCGGCAATTTTAACTATTTACGCCGGTGCCGGCGGCGTAGACGCGCAGGATTGGGCGGAGATGTTGGAGAGGATGTATTTGCGTTATGCTGAAAAGCAAAATTGGAAAACTAAAATTTTGGATCGGACTGTCGGTAATGAGGCGGGGATAAAAAATGTGACTATGGAAATCAGTGGCAATTTAGCTTACGGCTATTTACGCGCTGATAGTGGAGTTCATCGTTTGGTTCGTTTATCACCTTATGACGCTGACCATGCTAGGCATACTTCGTTTGCTATGGTTGAGGTTCTGCCCGAGCTAGAAGAACTTAAAGAAGTAGCTATTGACGATAACGATTTGCGTATTGACGTTTTCCGAGCTGGCGGTCACGGCGGTCAGTCTGTTAACACTACTGACTCGGCTGTTCGTTTTACCCATTTACCGACGGGGATTACGGCGATTTGTCAAAATGAACGATCGCAACTTCAAAATAAAGAACAGGCCAGGAAAATTTTGTTGGGCAAACTCCAGAAATACTACGCGGCCGAAAAGGAAGAGGAGAGGCAGTTATTAAGAGGAGAATTTACTGAAGCGGCTTGGGGAAATCAAATTCGTTCCTATGTATTGCATCCTTACAAAATGGTTAAAGACCATCGGACTAAATTTGAATCTAAAGACCCGGAAGCTATCTTAAACGGAGATGTTCTGCCTTTTGCCGAGCAGTGGCTTGCTCAAAGTGCCGGTTATAAGTTATAGTGGATAATCAGCAGAAATCTCATGAAGTTAATTTGGAAATATTTAAAACGTTATAAAAAAATTCTCTGGGGGACACTGGTTCTAGCTACGATTAATCAGGTCTTTTCTTTGCTGGATCCACAGCTTTTCAGATTGATGATTGATAAATATGCCTCAAATCCGGGGCAATATAATCAACAGCAATTTTTAGCGGGAATCGGTTTATTATTGGCGGCGGCTGTGGGCGCGGCTTTTATTTCTCGCGTGGCCAAAAATTTTCAAGATTATTATGTCAATGTTATTACTCAAAAATTGGGCACCCAGATGTATGCCGACAGCGTGCAACACTCTTTTTCTTTAAGCTTCAGCGTTTTTGAGGATCAGCGTTCGGGCGAGTTGTTAAGAAAATTGCAACGTGCCAGAGATGACGCGCAAATTTGGATTACCAGCGCCATTAATATTTTATTTTTATCTTTGGTGGGAATTATCGTAGTTATTGGCTACGCATTTTATGTGCACTGGGCGGTTGGTTTGCTTTATGCACTACTGATACCAATTGTCGGTGTGATAACTTTTTTTATTAGCCGCAATATTAAGGCTGCGCAGTTGAAAATAGTTAAAGAATCAGCCGCTCTGGCCGGATCAACCACAGAAACTTTGCGCAATGTGGAGCTGGTCAAGAGTCTGGGCTTGGAAAGTCAGGAGATAGAGCGGTTAAATAAAGTTAATGAAAAGATTTTAGGTTTGGAATTGGCTAAGGTTAAATTAATCCGCAAGTTAAGTTTTACTCAAGGCACCATGGTGAATGCGTTACGGGCCTCTTTGGCATTGTTAATGCTTTGGTTAATTTTTAGTGGTGACATGAGTATTGGTGAATACTTTACGCTTTTTATCTACAGTTTTTTCATCTTCAGTCCAATACAACAATTTGGGGAATTAACCGCGCAGTATCAACAGGCGCAAGCCAGTAGCCAGGAATTACAGGCAATATTAGATATTGAAGCTGAAGAGCAGCCCGCTAACCCCCGGAAGTTATCTGTCATTACATCGGTGGAATTTGATAAAGTTTCTTTTGTCTATCAATCGGCTGATGAAGCGTCAATTAAAGACATTAGTTTAAAAGCTGTGGCCGGTGAAACAATTGCCCTGGTCGGTCCGTCTGGCTCCGGCAAATCCACTATAATTAAATTGCTGTCCAGTCTGTATAAGCCAACAGACGGAGCCGTCAAATATAATGGAATAGATACCAGAGATCTTAATGTTGAGGATTTACGGCAGCGGATTGGTTTGGTTTCGCAGGAGACGCAATTGTTTGCCGGTTCGCTAAAAGAAAATTTGCTGTTCGTCAGGCCTCGGGCTTCTGACCAGGAATGTCTGACAGCTCTGCATTGGGCGCAGGCCGATGATCTATTGAACAGAGGTGATCAGGGTTTAAATTCCAAGATTGGAGAAGGAGGCATGAAAATTTCCGGCGGTGAAAGACAACGTTTGGCCATTGCCAGAGCCTTGCTTAGACAACCGGAAGTATTAATTTTTGACGAAGCCACCTCCAGTTTGGACTCCATTACTGAAAAAGCTATTACCGAGACTATCAAAGAAATAGTCAAAGCTCATCCTGATATAATTACAATTTTGGTGGCCCATAGGTTATCAACAATATCTCAAGCTGACCGCATTTATGTGCTGGAAAAAGGGCGACTGGTGGAACACGGCAGTCAGGCGCAATTGTTAAAAAAACGGGGTTTATATGACGCACTCTGGCGCCAGCAAGTTGCCAGTTGAGCATTAGCTATACTATATAAATAACGTGTTTGATTTCTTAAATACGATAAAATATTGTATAATATAGTCATGGATCCCATCATTCTATTTATTTCTATTGTTTTAATAATAGCCGTTATTTCTTTGCTATCGGGTAAGGGGGTGGCAGATCATCATTCGGGATCAATGCTGAAAACTTATGCCAAAGATTTGACGTACTTGGCTAAGGAGAAAGCTTTGGATCCGGTTATTGGACGACGGGATGAAATTGATAAAGTAATTGAGATATTATCCCGACGCAAAAAAAATAATCCTTTGTTAATCGGTCGGGCCGGTGTCGGCAAGACTTCAATTGTTGAAGGTTTAGCCAATGCCATTGCTAATGGAGCGGTGCCGGTCATTCTTAAAGATAAGAGGGTTTTATCTTTAGATCTTTCCAGCTTGGTAGCCGGCACTAAATACCGCGGTGAATTTGAAAAAAGATTAAAGGCTTTGGTACAGGAGATTATTAGCAGTGAAAGAAATATTATTTTGTTTATAGATGAAATTCATACTTTAGCTGAAGCCGGAGACGCGCAGGGAGCAATAGACGCCGAAGATATTCTAAAACCGGTTTTGGCAAAAGGTGATTTACAGCTGATTGGCGCCACTACTTTTAAAGAATATCATCAGTATATTGCGCCTAACGATACCATGGCTAGACGCTTTCAGCCGGTGACCATTGATGAGCCGGACGCGGCCGAGACCATGGAAATTTTGCAGGGTTTAAAGTCCCGCTACGAAGGATTCCACAGTGTTAAAATTTCTGACCAAGCCTTGACTAGGATTATCAGTTTAGCGGACAAAGTTTTACCTGATCGCGTTATGCCTGACAAGGCTATTGATCTGATGGATGAAGCTTGCGCCAAAGTTAAATTGGATCGAGTTAACAATCCCGGACACTATCATGACAAAGAAGCGGTAGTTTTACCCCAGCACATTGACGCAGTGGCTAAGGAGTTGCAGGAAGATCAGTTTAAAGCTAATAACGAAAATGTTTGAACATCTGGAGACAATTGTTCAACAAGGGATTACAGTTAAGCATAAAATTGCTTTATCGGCGATGATGGTGTCGGGTGTTTTTTTGCTAGGAGCTTTCGCTATGATACTGGTGCCCGTTGGCTCTGACCCAATTAATTTTGGGCAGTCTAAATTTTTTCAGACTAATGAATTTACGCAGGACAGACAGTTGGTCGGAGATCAGAAGAATTTGATGATTGCCTCTTATAATTTGGATCTGTCGGGTAAAAATAATTTAAATCAGTTGTCGGTAAGTATTAATGGTGTTTATCGTCCCGAAAATTTTGGCAGTTTCAAGTTTTATCTTGACGGTCGGCAGATTGGTCAGGATGTTTCGCTTGATGATGCCGGAAAAGTACATTTTTATTTTGAGAGCCTGGAGGTTTCGAGTGGTAATCATAGACTGGATATTCGCGCCGATTGGAAAATTCTGCAGGCCGGAGAGTTTTGGCAAACCAGTATCATTAATCAGCAAGACCTTAGGCTGGGCAGTCAGACGGCTCAATTAGCGGTCTTCCCCATTACCTCTGGTTTGACCAGTTTTGCTAGCGAAGGAGACCTGTTGGTGACTGCAGCCGATTTTTCTGTAGAACCTGTTGTCGCCAGTTTTGATGATAATCAGCAATTTGTGGATTTTCCTATTATTATCAGTAGTCAGGCTGAGGCTTTAGATTTACAGTCATTGAGTTTATTTGTAACCACTGACAATTTTAAGCCCGAGCGCCTGGAGGTTGTTAGTGGTACAAAGGTTATTAAAACTTTGTCTGATAATTTTGCGGATGTTTATTTAACTTCCGGGCAGGTAGTACTGGCGGCTAATTTACAAACAGAATTAATTTTTAGGCTGTACGGCCAAATAACGACCAACAGCGGAGGAGAGGCAAATCTTACCGTTAGAGAGGCGACGGCCATAGGTTATGACTCGGGTAAGATTATTACTTTTTCTCAACCAGTTGTTTTGAAGAAATATTTGAGACCTGACTGGCCGGTATTAAAATTATTAGACTCTAACGGCCAGAGTTATCGCTTTAGTTTAGGTAGTTTGTTCCACCAGTCGCTGAATATAAAATCGCTGACATTTAAAATTGAGACTGACTCGTCTATTGAAAATTGGCAGTTAAGCCTAAATGGCCAGCCGATAGAATCTATTTTCACGCAGGCGGGAGATAAATTACGTTTAGATTTGGGTTCTGGTTTAATTGCACCGCCAGGTTCCTATTTAGAAATCTTGCCTCTGCGAAATCAGGAGACGCCTGCTGGTTCTCTGGCAATCTATTTAGTGACTTCAGATTTGGATTGGTCGTTGCCAGCGACTAATGGAAAAAATTGGTTATCATTAAAAAGTATAGACTTACCGCCTATAGGCGCTGTCAATCTTAGTTGGTGATTTAACAAATGAGTAGGAAAAGAACAGTGATTTTGGTAGCCCTCTTTTTTATTACCGGAATTTTTACCGGAAGTTTTTTTAGTTTTCCTCGTGATATTCCCATCACAGCAGTGATATTAGCGCTGACAATCTGCGTGATTTTTAGGAGTTTGACTTTTGCTTGTATTGTGGCGTTAGTCTTAGGATTGTGGCGTATTCAGCTAGCTGATCAGCCAGCAATTCTGATTGAAGCCGAACAGCAGACTTTTAAAGCCAAAGTAGTCTTTCAGGATATGACTCTTAATAGTCTGCAGTTGAGTGCGGAAATTATTGATGGCCCTTATCAAAATAAAAAAGTTATGCTGACGACCAATAGATATCCTCTGTATCACTATGGTGATATTTTAGATGTCAGCTGTCGTTTACAGTCACCAGAACCTTTTGAGGACTTTGCTTATGATAAATATTTAGCCTTAAGTAATATTAGACTAGTCTGCTTCAGACCACAGCTAGCTGTTATTAAAAGTGATTCAGGAATTTGGTCGCAGGCATTTACGATTAAAGAGTTTTTTTCCGCCAGTCTAAGACGCGCTTTGCCGGAGCCGGAGTCTGCTATCGTTAGAGGTATTCTATTGTCTGAAAGAAAAGAAGTACCGGCTAGTTTGAGTCAAAAATTTTCCCGAACAGGCTTGAGTCATATCATGGCTATTTCCGGTTTGAATATTGCAATTTTAGTATATTTGGTTAGAGAAGTATTACTATTTTTCAACTTTTCCCAACGGCGAATTTTCTTCACTGTCTTTCAGCTACTGTTATTCTATATGGTAATGATTGGTTGGCCGGCCTCGGCTGTACGCTCCAGTCTGATGGGAATAATTATGCTGGGTGGTCTATTAATCTCCAGACCATATGATATGGTTTATATTTTAATTATTGTGGCGGCTGTTTTGGCGGCTTTAAATCCTTTGGCGGTCCGATACGATATCGGCTGGCAATTATCTTTTTTAGCAGTTTTAGGTTTAGCTTGGTGGTCCAAAAGATTTAGTCGGTGGTTGAAATTCATTCCGGTAAAGTTCGGCTTACGCGAAGTCATGGCAGTAACTTTGTCGGCCCAATTTTTTACCTGGCCGCTGATAGTTTACTATTTCAAAATTTTGTCTCTTAGTGCTCCGCTTAGTAATTTTTTAATCCTGCCGACCGCTACTCTAATTATGATTGTCGGTTCGGTTATGCCACTGGTCACATATATACCGGGTCTTAATCTGGCTTGGTCTTGGTTATTGTTTTTTTTGACCAGAGGTATGTTGCAGATGGTATCCTGGGTAGCTAAAATTCCTCATGGTTATTTAATGATTGAAAATTATAATGAGACGGCTTTGATAGTCAGTTTTTTGCTGATCGCCGTTATTACCTATGTCGTAAAAAAATATGAAAAAAATAGTTAGTTTGATTATTGTTATGATGATTGTCAGTTTGATCAATTTTGAAACTGAACATAACGATCAGATTATTTTAACAATGTTGGATGTCGGGCAAGGTGATAGTATTTTAATTCGTTTGCCCAATAGTCAAAAGATGTTGATTGACGGAGGGCCGGATAATTCACTAGCTTATGTTCTGTCCGAAGCTTTGCCATGGTGGGAACGCAAGATTGATTATTTGGTTATGACTCATGCTGATAAAGATCATTATGCCGGTTTTAATTCTTTACTTGACCGATATGAGATAGGGGAGTTTTGGTACAGCGGTGATCAGAATTCTGCTCCGGAGTTTAAATATTTCATAGACACATTATATAAACGCCGAGTGCCGATTAAAATAAAAAGAGCGGGAGAAAAATATATTTGGCCGGATGGTATAGAAATGACAGTGCTTTGGCCGTTGGCCGGCCAGGAAGTAGAGGGTAACCCCTCATCCTTAGTCGTCAGGTTAGTTTGGGGGCAGAGTGAGGTTCTGTTGACTGGCGATCTGGAAATTAAGCAAGAACAACAATTGTTAGGGCAAAGTCTGGAGTTGTCCAGCGATATTCTGAAAGTAAGTCATCATGGCAGTAATGGTGGTTCAAGTGGCCAATTTTTAGCCGTGGTTAAGCCTAAGACCTGTTTAATATCGGCCGGGTTGGATAATCAGTTTGGTCATCCCAATCCGCTGACTTTGGATCGCTTGACTGATAGTGGCTGTCAAATTTTGTCCACTTTGGGCAAAGGCTCAATTTCCTTGATTATTAGCTCCAGCTCCTATTCTGTTCTGCCTCCCTAGTCCTTGCCAAAGGAGCTTTTTACTGCTAAAATGGCTATATAATAACTAAATTATAACTATGGCAGAGGGTAAAAAAGTTTTGCTCATTGAGGACGAAGAAATGTTGGCCAATATGTATGAGGTCAAGTTTCAGAATGAGGGTTTTAAAATGGTTAAGGCGCTGGACGGAGAACAGGGTCTGATATTGGCGGCCAAAGAGAAGCCCGATTTTATTTTACTGGACGTGATCATGCCGAAAATGGACGGCTTCACAGTTTTAAAGAAACTTAAAGAAAATCCGGAGACTAAGAATGTACCGGTGCTGTTACTGACCAATTTAGGTCAGGATGAAGATGTCAAGAAAGGTAATGAACTGGGGGCGGTCGGCTATTTGGTTAAAGCCAATATTACGCCGTCTGAAGTAGTTGATAAAGTTAAATCTTTGATGAAATAATTTTATGGCAGAAAGTTTAATACAGCAGACAGTAGTACTAATCAAGCCTGACGGCGTGAAGCGCGGGTTGGTGGGTGAAATTACTCAACGTTTTGAAAAGGCCGGCTTGAAAATTGTGGCCATGAAGATGGTGTGGGTAGATAAGGAAATGGTGGCCAAACATTATCCTGATGACCGTCTGGAACTGATGGAAGGAATTGGTCAAAAGACTTTGGCGACTTATGAAAAATACGGTAAAGATCCGGCAGAAGAATTAGGCACCAAAGATGCCTTAGAAATCGGTCGCATGGTTAATCAATGGAATATTGATTTTTTGACTTCCGGTCCGGTGGTAGCTTTTTTACTAGAAGGTTTGCATGCAATTGAAAATGTGCGGATGATAGCTGGTAACACCTTACCGGTATTTGCCACGCCCGGTACAGTACGAGGAGATTTTTCTTTGGACTCGCCGGCTATGGCCAATGCCAATATGCGTTCTGTCAGAAATCTGATGCACGCTTCAGGCAACGAGGAAGAGGCAAAGTATGAAAAGCAGTTGTGGTTTCATGAAAATGAAATTTACGATTACAAACGCGCTGATGAAGATGTGATGTTTGGGAAGGCGTAAGTTAGTTTGGTAGGTATGTAGACTAGTAGATTGGTAGTTAATAGATAGGAAACAGGGACAAGGGGTCTCTGTTTTTTTGTTTAGCGCTATGTAGACCCCTCCTTAATCCTCCCCTTGTGAGGGGGAGGCTCTAACTTAATCAAGGTCTTGTATTACGTAAGGGGGGATTTCTAAATAAAGAGGTGAAAAATAATCATTAACGAAAATTGAGCCCCTCCTGACAAGGAGGGGAAAGGGGAGGTCATAAATGACACTTATAAATAACAAAATATATTCTAAAGATAAAAGGCGTTATCTTAGAAATAATGCTACCTATGTCGAGAGAACACTGTGGCAATATTTAAAAGGTAAAAAATTGAAAGGTTATAAATTTAGACGTCAGCATGGTCTAGGTTTATATATCGTTGATTTTTACTGTCCCCAAGCCAAGTTGGTTATTGAAATTGACGGCGATTCACATTACACGGATGCGTCAATCATGTATGATAAAAAACGACAAAGATATATTGAGTCACTTGGCATTAAAATAATACGCTTCACTAACGATGAGGTTAGAGATAATTTGAGTGAAGTGTTAGATATTATAAATAATCAGCTGTCATAGAGACCCCTCTTCCTCGCCGCTCGCGAGCGGCGAGGTCCGTCCTCCCCTTCCACCATAGGTGGACAAGAGCGGGGGAGGCTCTACTAAATTATGGTCTGGGTTAAATAGGAGTGTGGTTAACGTTTGACTTTGGGAATTGTCACTGCTATATTGAAGGTAGCTCCTTCACACACGCAAGTACTATGCTCGACAATCTTTTACCTTGGGAGTCTTAGATTATTGGAGACTCTGGTTTCCAATTGCGGACACCCACCTGACAGTCAGGGGTAATGTATTTGTTAACTGTGATTGAGCAGTTGAAAGACTCGTCAATTCGGATTGTCCGGTTGAGGAGTTTTTTGTTTCGCCCCTCGACTACGCTCGGGGTAAACTAGCGAAACAACCACGCGTAGCGTAGCGAAGCGCTAGTAATCCGCTTCGGGCGGATTACCGGGTATTAGTAGTAAGTTTGATATGAAATCAGTTTGACATTAATTGAAATCCATGCTATACTGTATCTATAAGTTAGATTTTTTGTTTTTGTTCACGTAATAAGTCTCAAGGACTTTTTATGATAATGGACAAAAACAACCATGTTAAACCATTAGTCTGGCGACCGAATGGTTTTTTATTTTTCCTAATCTTCTCTCTATTAGTTTTAATATTACCGTTAAAGGCAGTTGAAGCTGAACCGAGTCCGAGCACAGCCGAGTTGCAGATTTTTAATGTTAAAGTTGAACAAATATCCAATAGCTCGATGGCAGTTCAATGGCAGACAAATTTTCCCAGTAGTGGGGTAGTAAAATATGGTTTAACAGGTTTGGATCAGGAAATAAATTTGTCCGATAAATATTTAGACCACGCGGTAGTTATAAATAATATTGAGCCGGATCAACTATATCATTATAGAATCGTCGCTGAAACTACGGACGGTCAAAAAGCGCAGAGTCCGCACTGGTTTTTTTGGAGCCCAAGTTCAGCGGATATTATTTTTTCTGATTTTAAGTTTACTGACGACTTTATCAGCTACCGGGGATTTCAACCGGTAATTGATAACAGTAATTTGCTGGTGACAATTAAGAATCGTGGCCAGATAAATATCGCAGACGATTTTTATGTCAGCTTGTTGATATCAGATGCAGATAATATTTCGGCTTCAGGTTTAATCAAGTCAACCGCTAATCGTTACAGTTGCTTCAAAGAGGTTTTAGTTGTTGGCGGTTTAGGCGCCGGTGAAGAATCACAGATTAATATTGATCAAAATATTTTCAGCAGCTGTGAAAAATTAGATAAGGAAGTTTACAACCTGACTGTTGCCATTGACTACAATGATGATGTGGTAGAGGGCAATGAGTTTAACAATGTTGCCAGCTCTGATTTTCAAACCGTCGAGCCGGAGGCCTTTGTTCTGGAAGATGTTCAGGCGATAGAGGAGACTCCCTACTCTGCCATTGTGACAGCAAAATATAATTCAGTAGAACAGCAAAAATTTATTATTGAGTATTCTTCCGAGGATAGTTTTCAGTTGGACGACGAACAGCCACTGTATGTGTCTTCCAGATCAATGGTTTATGAAGAAGGTGTCTATCGGGCCGTCTTAAAAGGTTTACAGCAAGAAAGCACTTACCATTATCGTATTAGACCGCAAGGCTCAAATATTGCTTCGGCTGATTATATTTTGAAAACAACTAAAGATTTAGATTCCGATGCTCGTGAACTTATAAATCTCAAAAGAGATAATCCGTTATGTCGCAGTATTGTTAGCCAGCCCTTGGGCGGTAGTTTTTGGCAAAATTTGGAACTGAATATTCCGGAACATAATATTATCCAATATCGAATTCAGTGGTATGGAGGCACCTGGTCGCCCTGGTATATCCCGGGTAGCGGTGATATTGACTGGACATTAAATAGTAATGGCAATCATCGTCGCGTCTGGAGCTATTTTGATGACCATCAATTTGAGTATATTACTTGTGAGCAGTCTGCCGATTTATTAAAAGGACAACCAAGCGGTCCGGCGATAGAGATTATCATCCCTGACGAAACAAAAGTTTTGGGTGTTGAAGTGTTGAAAACATACGGTCAAATAATTGATCGGCCGTCTGAACAAGCTAATATCAGAACCCAAGAGCTGACTTTCAATATGGAACAGATGTTTAAAAATGAGAAAGTAGGTCTTGCGCCTGCCGCTTGGCAGATGTTATTAGATGCCTATATCTACGGTGGCTATAATTTGGAGGAAATCAGAGATGTTATTGAGGATGGGTCAAGATTGGTACATCCGGATATACCGGCGGAAATTTGGCGAGCCACTTTAAAAGCAGGGCCATGAGGCCGATTAAATTGCATGTTCATTAGTTAATTATTAATGATCAGCTATCGACATGGTTGGCTGATCACAAGGAGAAGCTAATGTAGCGCCTTGAGACAACCCTGTCTCGTAGGAAATCGCTCAAAAAAGAGGCGAGTTAGCACGAGACAGGGTTTTGTGCTTTAGTGAGTAATTAATTTGTGGTATAATATAAATCTATGGGTATACTTTTACGGTGGCTGATTGGCGCCGTCGTCATCTTCCTTGTAGCATATCTACTGCCGGGCATCAGTGTTGCTAATTTTTTTACCGCCTTAATGGTGGCTTTATTTTTAGGATTAATCAATGTTACTATCCGGCCTTTGCTGGTATTTGCCACCTTGCCGGTTACCATTATCACTTTAGGTCTCTGGTTGTTTGTTATCAACGGTTTGTTATTGTGGTTTATCAGCGCCTGGCTTAAAGGTTTTGATATAGATAATTTGGGAGTGGCTATTATAGCTTCGGCTTTAATATCTATTGCCAACTGGTTCGTGGCCAGTCTTTTTACAAACGAAAATAAATAAAAAATATGAAAATTAACGAGAGAAAATTTTTTGGCAAGAGTATGGCCAGCAATAGTATTAAACTATTGATAGTTAATACCTTGCTCTATCTGGTTTTTTTACAGGCTTTTGTTTTGGGCTCTTTAACGGAGCAGTTCAATCAGATGGATTTACCGCTGTTTACTTATTTTTCCGGCGGACTGTTCGCCTTATTTTATATTTTAATTTGGTATAATTTAGGAGAACTGTTGTATGAACATATTAAATCCGGCAGTAAAGTTTTCCAAATTGCTTTAATCTCCGAAGTGCCGTTTATTTTAATCGTAGCAGTCCTGTGGTATGTGTTTGGTAATTTGTGGGCTTACGCTGATGATACTGTAAAGATTCTAATGCTGGTAATAACCATTTATCTGGTCATCTACCCGACCGCTTTAGTGCTGTCCAAGACCCATGGTAAACAGGCGCGTAAATTAGAAAAATAACAAACAAAAAACCGCCTCTATTAGCTATAAGCCATTCGCCATAAGCTAGTTAAGCGGTTTTTTTGTTCATCAGACGCAGGCACTGTGTGCAAACACTCAAACGTTTTCCATCAACCTTCTTACTTTGTAGGTTGATTTTTTGTCGTCTCTTGGTCGGAACGTTTGATTTACTTCTGGAGTTGGTTGTTTGCGCGCCGCGCTGACAAAGGTCGCAGATTTGAGCCATGTGTTTGTATTACTCCATTAATTAGCTATACTTAAAGGACTGAACCAGTCTACCTAATTATTTAATCAAAGTCAAGTATGCTGTTCAATTTACTTCAAGACCCCCCGTTGTTAATTATAGTACCGTTGGCAATTATCATTGTTATTTCACTACACGAGTTTTCCCATGCTTTAATGGGTTATCTATTGGGAGATAAGACCGCCGAACATGAAGGACGTTTAACTCTTAATCCTTTGGCTCATCTGGATCCTTTTGGAACCGTCATGCTGTTATTGGTCGGTTTTGGCTGGGGTAAACCGGTGCCATTTAATCCCTACAATTTAAAGTTTCAGAAATGGGGGCCAGCTTGGATCGCTTTGGCCGGGCCACTTTCCAATTTTTTGTCGGCCATCTTTTTTGCTTTGGTGCTGAAGATAGTCTCCAACTTTGTTGATCCCAATAGTTATGTTGTTGTTTTTCTGTTCTATTTAATATTCTTTGACATTATCTTAGGACTTTTCAATTTAATACCAATTCCGCCTTTGGACGGTTCTAAACTGTTGTTTGCTTTATTGCCCCCTAGGTACGAAAATGTTGCTTTTTGGCTTCAGCGCAATGGTTCATTTCTGTTAATGGCCCTGTTAGTGTTTATGTATTTTAGCAACGGTAACTTTTTTGGAGTGATTGTAAATTATTTTCTCAAGGGAATATTGTCGTTGATGGGGTAGGTAGATGTAATGGGTAATGAGTAATTAGTAATTGGTAAATTGAAATCCTCTCCTTTAATTCCTCCCTCTAAAAAATTATTTTCATTTTGCCTCCCCCTTAAATAAAAGGGGGAGTGGCCGGAGGCCGAGGGGGTTCATCCCCTCCTTAGTCCTCCCCTTTTATAAGGGGAGGTTAGTATGTAGACATCTATTAGATGGGAGGTTAGGTTTGGGGTATTCCTGCGGGTTATTGTTGATGGTTCGAGCCGGCCTGCTTGACCTGGGGGATGATTTATGATAATCTAGAGCAGACCAAAATTTTATCAAGCTCTATTTTTTTTAATTTTGGTCAGTATTTATAGTAAAAGGTTTTAAGATATTTGGATTTTTAGGTACTAGGTTTTAGGTATTAGGAGCCTGATTTATCGACACTTATACCTAAATACCTTATTACCTAACACCTACAACCTAATTCCTAATCCCTAAACAAATGCCTACATCAGGACAACTATTGAGAAAAGCCCGCAAGGGTAGTAAGAAGAAATCCAAAACACCTGCTTTGCAGACGACTTTTAATTCCCTGCACAGAACCAGACGCGTTATTAAAGAGGGTAGTCCTTTTAAACGCGGCGTTTGTATTAAAGTTACCACTACCACCCCGAAGAAACCTAACTCCGCTTTAAGAAAGATTGCTCGTGTGCGTTTATCCAACGGTCAGGAAGTAACAGCTTATATTCCCGGCATTGGCCATAATTTACAAGAGCACTCGGTAGTTTTAATCCGCGGCGGCAGAGTTAAGGATTTGCCGGGAGTTCGTTATCATATAGTTAGAGGAGTTTATGATACGCAAGGAGTAGCCGGACGTAAGCAAGGACGAAGTTTATACGGGGCGAAGAGAGTGAAAGCTAAATAGCAGTAGTTCAGTAGCGTGGTAGATTGGTAGAAAAATCGTTTTTACTACTAACTACCAATCTACTAATCTACCAATCTACCAAACTAAAACATATGCGAGGAAAACAAGCGACAAAGAGAAAGATAGACGCCGATTCAAAATTTGGCCGTGTTGACATTGCCAAGTTCATCAACAAGATAATGGAGCGCGGTAAGAAGTCAACCGCCCAAACTATTGTTTACGATGCTTTTAAAATTGTGTCTGACCAGACCAAGAAAGACCCTTTGGAGGTTTACGATCAGGCTATCAGAAATGTTTCCCCAAGTTTGGAAATTAAAGGACGACGTATTGGTGGCGCTAATTATCAGGTACCAGTAGTAGTGATGGGTGACCGCAAATTAATTTTAGCCCACCGTTGGCTGATTACTGCCGCTAAAGCCAAAAAAGGCAAGGCCATGGCAGTTAAATTGGCTGAAGAAATCATTGCCGCTTCCAAAGGCGAAGGCGATGCTATCAAGAAGAAGGAAGATGTTCATAAGATGGCCGAGTCTAATAAGGCGTTTGCACATTTTGCGTGAGATAGAGATGAGTAATGGGTAATGAGTTATGAGTAATGAGGGACAGACGTTGTTTAGCTCATAACGCGTAATGCATAGCTCGTAATCCGTAATTTGTCCCGCTTTAGAGCGGGATCCCGCCTTCATTTGATTTGATAGCGGTGGCGGGATAATTAGTAATTGGGGTTTGAAATGAATAAGTTTGAAGAAAAAGGGCTGGCAAGCTCTGAAAGCAAAGAAGAACTTCAACGAGCGATTGATGAAAAACTTGATCAGTTGTCAGAGTTGTTAGCTCGTCAAAAAGATAACCCTGAAGACTTAGAAATTACAGCGCAAATTGAAAAAATAAAAGGTGAGTTAGATGCTCTGCGGGAAAAGAATCTGGAATGGAAAGATGTGCCAATTGAAGACCGCTGGCCGATTGAGCAAACTTTGAAGAAAATATGGGATAGTTATGCATCGGCAGATCATAAAATTACCCATAGGTCGGCTGACCAGCCGGCAAAGTTAAGTGAAATTGTCATAGATTTAAAACAAAATTGGAGTGAAGCAAAAAAAATAGTAGAAAGTCTCAAGGAGTCGATAATGCGGCATCCTGAAGGAGCTCACGAGTTACAGGTACAATTAATTAAGAAATTGGAGGAATTTGAAACAATCACCAACAGCTTTCAACTTCAAGGAAAAAATGAAGCAGAGAGTTTGGAGCAGATGCGGTATTTGTTGGATAGAATGAAAGAGTTTAAGATTAGTGTTATTGCGTTGCGGGCTCAGTTTAACGATTGATAAGACATTAGAATTTATAAATTATAACCTAATAATATAACAGCACATGCCTGAAGAATTCATTCTAGATAAAGTCAGAAATATCGGTATTATTGCCCATATTGACGCCGGTAAAACAACCGTTTCCGAGCGTATTTTATTTTACACAGGGAAAAAACATAAGATCGGTGAAGTTCACGAAGGTAAGGCTGAAATGGACTGGATGGAACAGGAAAAGGAACGCGGTATTACCATTACTTCAGCCGCCACTACCTGTTATTGGCCTTTGCCGGAATGGCAGGGTAGCGGTAACGCCTGGATTAATATTATTGATACTCCCGGTCACGTGGATTTTACGGCCGAAGTAGAACGCTCACTGCGAGTTTTGGATGGCGGCGTGATTGTTTTTGATGGAGTCGCCGGCGTGGAACCGCAGTCCGAAACTGTTTGGCGTCAGGCTGATAAATACAACGTCCCGCGTCTGGCCTTTATTAATAAGATGGACCGCATGGGCGCTGATTTTTACTTTGATTTGAAAACTATTCACGAACGTCTGACTCAGAGAGCTTTTCCGATTCAGTTGCCGATTGGTGCCGCTGAAACTTTTCAGGGGTTGATTAACTTGTTGGAAAGAAAGGCTATTTTTTATTTCGATGAGGACGGTAAGCATTTTGAGGAAAGAGAAGTGCCGGTTGATATGAAAGATAAGGTGGAGGAATATCGTAACCAGTTGGTGGAAGTTTTGGTGGAAAATGATGAAGAGGCTATGAATTTGTATTTGGAAGGCAAGGAAGTTGATATTATTAAACTGAAAAAGTTAATGCGTCACGCCGTTATTCATGATCATTTTGTGCCGGTGTTGTGCGGTTCAGCTTTGAAGAATAAAGGTGTGCAGTTTTTACTGGATTCCATCGTAGCGTATTTGCCGTCGCCTTTGGACGTGGATTCGCCGGTGGCTCATGAAATTGATGACGAGACCAAAAAGATTGAGGTCAAAGTTGACGCTAACGAACCGATTAGAGCTTTGGCTTTTAAAATTGCCACCGATCCTTTTGTCGGTAAGCTGGCTTTTATCCGCGTCTATTCAGGTAAACTGGAATCAGGTTCTTATGTTTATAATACTTCGTCCGGTGAAAAAGAAAGAATCGGCCGCATTTTACGTATGCATGCCAATCACCGTGAAGATATTAAGGAGATTAGCGCCGGTGATATTGCGGCCGTGGTTGGATTGAAAAGTACTTTTACCGGCAATACTTTAACCGATTTGGATCACCCGGTTCTGCTGGAAAGTATTACCTTTCCGGAACCGGTTATTGACGTGGCGATTGAACCGAAGACCAAGCAGGATCAGGAAAAGATGGGCATGGCGATAAGCAAGTTAGCTGAAGAAGACCCGACTTTCCGTGTCCGAACAGATGAAGATACTTTGCAGACGATTATTTCCGGTATGGGAGAACTACATCTGGAAATTATTGTTGACCGCATGAAGAGAGAATTTAATGTTGAAGCCAATGTCGGTAAACCGCGTGTGGCTTATAAAGAAACTATTACCGGACAGGCCGAGGGTGAAGGTAAATATATCAAGCAGTCAGGCGGACGCGGTCAATATGGTCATTGCTGGCTGAAATTGGAAGCCCGAGAACGGGGCGCCGGTTATGAATTTGTTGACGCTATTAAAGGCGCTTCAATTCCCAGAGAATACATTGAACCTATTAATAAGGGCATTAAGGAAGTTATGGATAATGGTATTTTGTCCGGCAATCCGATTATTGATGTTAAGGCGACGGTTTTTGACGGTTCATATCATGAAGTTGACTCTTCAGAAATCGCCTTTAAGATGGCCGGCATAATGGCTTTTAAAGAAGCTTTCAATAAAGCCAAGCCGATTATTCTGGAACCGATTATGAAAGTGGAAATTACCACGCCGGAAACTTATATGGGCGATGTGATTGGCGACTTGAATGCCAAGCGTGGACAGATTAATGAAATGTTTGACCGTTTGGGTGTTAAAGTTATTGACGCGCAAGTACCGCTGTCAGAAATGTTCGGTTATTCAACTTCACTGCGCGGTATGTCGCAGGGTCGCGCTAACTACTCCATGGAATTCTTGAAATATCAGGAAGTGCCGAAGAATATTGTGCCGGATATTGTGGCGGGGAAGAAATAGTTAGTAATTAGTAATTTGTAATTGGTAATTAGTCATTAGGGAAACAGGGGACGGGAGTTCTCTGTTTTTTGAACGCCTCTGGCTGCCGCCATCTCCTCTTAAGAAGAGGAGACCATGCTAAATATCGTTAATAAATTTAAAGACCCATCGCCGCCCAGAGGACGACGATGGGTCTGGTATTCAGTTTCGGCCGCTGATGATAATGGCAGCAACGGCCACTGCGATAGCCACCAGCAGGCGAAAAGCGAGTGTGTTGGTGAAGTTGCTGATGGCAGTTAGGACTTTGTTGTCCATAGTTCCTCCTTTAGCGCCAACGGCTCATGAAGGCGCTGACGCAGATCATGACGATCAGCGCCAGGAAAGCGATCAGAAACCACTTGGCCAGACTGTGGGCTTTGGGGTTGTCCGGGTCGAGTTCTGCGATGTGCTTGGCAGGCATCTGACCCTCAATGACCGTCAGCTTAGGCTGGTTTTGACGCAGTGATGACATTACGCCTCCTCTAGAAAAGCAGTTTTTCCAGTTGCGGGTAGTTATCGACGATGTGACTGGCACCGGCAGTGGTAAGAACCTCGGGCGGAAATGAAGTGGTGATCCCGATAGCCTTACCTCCGGCCGCGATCACCGAGTGGATGCCGTTATCGGAATCTTCTATAACGAACTCCGGTACTACTCCCAGAAGCTCGAAAGTCCGTAGATAGGATTCCGGGTGAGGTTTGGAGTTTCTGACCTGACTGCCGTTGACTACCACGTCAAACAGGCCGTCAAGACCGAAGATTCTGAAGACAGCTTCCTGTATTGGCGTGCTAGACATAGTGGTTAGAGACAGTTTCTTAACCTTACGTCTGGCCTTTTCCAGGAAGTTTAGTGCGCCGGGCACAGCTTGGAGATGCTTGGGTGCCAGCTCTACATAGAGTTGGCGTTTGTCTTCAACCATTTTGGCAACCAGTTCTTCGGGATTCATGGTCTGGGCGGCGTACTGTCCGACGATATAACCGAAGATAGCTTCGCTGGTTCTGCCTTTGAAGTGGCGCCATTCCGAAGGCGGAACAGTCAAACCGTATTTTTTGCAAACTCCTTGTTCAACCCCCACGATCACCGGTTCAGAGTCCACGATTACTCCGTCCATATCAAAGCCCAGAGCTTCAATCACCCTTCCTCCTTGGTTTATGTAGAGAACGATAGAATATAAAAATACTAAACCAGCCTGTTAAAGTTGTCAATTTAATATAAAAAAGACCCCCGCCCGAAAGTCCGGTGGGCGGGGGGTGGCGTTGCTGTTGAACGCCGTGTGTACGCGCCCCGTACACAGGGGAAGTTTAGCTAGACCGGTATTATGAGGCCCCCGGCGCGGTAACTTCAGGCACCGCGGTTGGGCCAGCTCAAAGTCCAAGTCATTAGCGTAGCCCCCATTTTGGGAGTTTCGGTGGAATCATGCGTCGCAATTCTCTGCCGCGACGCTTCGCAGTGCGGGCCTAGCTACGGCGAATTAATCGTCGCGCTAGGCCGGCCACACATCGGGTTGTTAGGCCTCCAGAGCGGAGACCGCGAACTCGCCGTTGTCCATCGGGGCGCCGTAGGCGTCCGCGATGGCGTTGTTGTCGTCGTCGAGGATGTCGTCGTCCCCGCCGAGGATCTCGCCGACGGTGGCCAGCTGGTCACCCTCGGTGTCCACCTCGATCGCCGGGCTGAACGCCAGACCGACGAGCGGGAGGAAGCTGGCCATGGCGCGGGCGATGCTGCCGAACAGACGCGAGAACAGGGAGGGGCGGCGGTTGGTGCGGGATGACATGGCGTAGACCTCCATGGTCTCGGTGGGCGGGGTGATGGAAGCGTCGTGGAGACGGAAGCCGGTGGCGGGGCGCGAGTTGCCCCAGGGACGCATCCGTCCACCGGGGAGCTTGTGGGCTTCGTAGAAACGACGGGTTCCGGACTTGGGGGCGCCGTTGCGCTTGCTCATGAGAGCCTCCTTGGTTTCTGGGTTTTGGACCGATTCGATTTCCTAGTCACATTTATGGAGGCCTTTTATAAATAGCCGATTCCCCGCCAGAAGCGGGAAGGGCTTAAGGGCCTATAACACAGGGGATAATTAGAGCTCGATGAGTCCAATTAAAGCCTGGCTTTTTGGCCTGTGCCTCCATGAAGGTGACTAGGAATGACTTGGTTGGTTGTAAATGATCAATGTTTCATTATAGCATACTATTGAAATCTTGTCAATAGCTGTATTTTGGGGGTTTTAACCCATCCGAGAGCGCTAGTAGCTGATAGCTTATAGCTGTTAGCTTATAGTACGCTCGAGTGGTGTCCCGAACGTGGTGTTCAGGGCGGCCCGGTACTACGTGGAGTGCCGGGCGGGGTCCCGCACCACTTTTTTGAGGGAAAAGTGGTGCGGGATAAAGCAGGTAGTTATCCTGCAAGTGTGATTTCGGTCACGGATAGCGGACAGTCATGCCCTTGAGCAAGCCGCCGCAAACGTAGACCTTGACCATTTCGCCGCGCGGGTTGCGGGCCATGGCCACGAACTTGACGGCGTCCCGTCCGTCACAGCCGCGAAGGCCGACGAGGAACACTGCCTTGTCCACGATCTGAACGTCAGCGAAGCCTTGCGACTCCAAGGCTTTGATCGCCCGCTCCGGAGGAATCTGCGTTCCTCGGTACGTGAAGAAGAGTGCGATCAGGACCATGATGACTACCAGGCCGACAGAACAGCCTGATGTTCTTTCTCCGTAATAGGACATGGATTGTGTCTCCTTGCGCCGAAGCGCGGGAAAGGGACTAGTGATGTACTTCTTTGAAGAACAGCCGGTAGAGCATCATTGGCAACCTGGAGTTTAGCCAGGAGGCAAAGCAGAGCGTGGCCGTCGCCAGAACCGCGGTCAGAATCAGCATCAGGGCGCGTGACAGATCCCCTTGTTTGAGGCCTTCCATGAAGAGTCTGGGAAGACCCTCGATCAATACTAGGTACAGGAAGAAAGACACAAAAATTGCGGAGGTGAAAAACAACTGGACTCTCATTCTGCTTTTTCCTTTGCGCCGAAGCGCGGTGGAAGTTTCGGGTTAGCGTGTCAGCCAGAGATAGCCGACGATGATCAGACCGGCCGCCACCAAGGCGGACACCAGGTTGAACTTCCCGACTCTGCCGTGGACGTAGTAGGACGGCTGGAGCATACCGGCTGCGAGGTGCAGGTAGAGCAGGATGGAAACGGCCAGCGCTTCACCGCGGCTGACAGTGCTATTGAAGTAGAACAGCACCAGCTCGGTCAGCGCGAACGTCATGTAAACGAAGTGCACGTAGCCGACGACATTGAGATTGCCGTTCAGGATGTGCGCTCCGTTGATGTTGTCCCGTATTACGGTCAATAGCTTGGAATCAGTTCAGCTGGAGTCTTGTAATCAATT
>CAYTUI010000021.1:0-22255 GCA_964441335.1 uncultured Gammaproteobacteria bacterium | reverse complement strand
CAATAGTTACTTGGCTAAAACGCTAAAGCCTGTTCCAACTTGTTAAGATTACCCTATTCTCGACAATAGACATAACCCCTTTAATATCCTATAATATCGCTATGAACAACAAACCAAATAAAACCTATAATCGCATCTTAAATTTCTTCATTGGCTTAACCGTTTTGGTTATCGCGGCCATCACCCACTTAGCCTTAGCCACCGCCACGATTAATATTCCCAGCGGCACTGAAAACTTTGTGTTTGACGCGCCCATAGAAATCAGTAAGGCCGGCGATGATACCGCTCTATATGGCGAAACGCAGTCAGTAGAAATTAGCGGTTCAGATACCTATCAGGTCAGTGATAAAATGACCGAATCAACTAAAGCCGGTGTTTTTGTCACTATCTATAACAAATATTCCAAAAGTCAGGCCTTAGTAAAAACCACCAGAATGCAGTCAGCTGATAGTATAGTTTATCGCCTAACCGAAAGCGTCACGATTCCGGCCGGCGGTTCTGTCCAAGTATTTATGGAAGCTGACAAAGCCGGCGCCGAATTTATTGTTCAACCCGGACGCTTTACCATTCCAGGTCTGTGGGCAGGTTTACAAGATCAAATTTACGGCGAAACAACAGAGACCAGCAAACTGGAGCGCGCCGAAGCTCAAGCTCTAACTCAAACCGATATAGACAAAGCCGGCCAAGAGTTAATAGCCAAACTTAAACCGCAAGCAGTGGAAGAATTAACCAAACTTTTGCCTGATAGCATTACCTTAAGCGAAGATCAAATAACCGGAGAAATTATTTCCAGCGAGACTGACAAAAAAATTGATTCCAAAGTTGATAGCTTTAAACTGGACGCTAAAATAAAATACAACGCCTTAATCTTTGATAAGACTTTACTATTAGCCATGGCCAAGAAACAGTTGCAGGAAAAACTCCCAACCGGTATTGAGGTCATAGAATTTAAAGACGACAGTTTCACCTACAAACTGGCGGAAATAAATACCACTGAACAAACAGCTGTAGTGAATGCCCATCTGGAAGCTACCGTCACCGCCCAGCCAACTGCCGTCAATTTTGATAAAAACGAACTAAAAGGCAAGACCAAACAACAGGCCGAAGACTATTTAAAACTCCAAGGTCTGCCAGACGCGACCGTGACACTCTCCCCCTTCTGGGTTAGACATGTGCCGTCGTTGAGCGACCATATTAAGATAGGGAATGGGGATTAGGAGATGGGAGTTAGGTTATAGGGATTAGGAATTGGTAATTGCTAATTGGTAATTGGAGTTGGTAATTGGGGACGAAACTAATTCCATGGTCGTCAATTTACTGATGAAATGATGAAAAGTTTTTAAATTTACAATTATTTCCGCCGAATTTTATGCCAACAATAAATTATTTTTCAAATGTACCCTCCTGTCAAAGTATATATGAGCAAAAAGGTGAGAGCTATCTTGATCAAGAAACGGGTTGCAACAAATGTTCCGATAATTACGAACAATGTCGTCAATCTTTCTACTTAAAACAGCAGGTCGAAATCAACAAAACATCTAACACTGATTCAAAATGCGATTTTACTACTTATCAACAACAGATTGACAACCTTAGCTCAGCCAATACTAGACTTTTAACGGAAAAAGATTTGTTACAGTCCCAAGTTTCTCAACTTAATAGTCAATGCTATTCACAAACTACGGGATCCTCAAATCTTGAGTTGACAACATACCAAACACTTATCATTTTACTTGGAGCGGCAGTACTAATTCTGAGCTACATTATTTTAAAGAAGAAAATTCGACAGAAATAGCCAGCACAAGGTAAAACTCTTCAATATATCACCTAACATCGATTTGCCAATACACTTTCACTTTGCAAGTATAATTAATTAAGATACTTATGAATAAAGATGAATCAAAAACACTATACGAAGATTGCCAGGATTGCGGAAAGTTGCTAAACGAAATGGAAATAAAATTTTGCGAACAGAAAGAAAAAGAAACAGGACAAATTACCGCCCTTTGTTCTGCCTGCCTAAATAAACGAGGCGGAGAATGGCCAGCGGTGGACTTGTCAAAATAAACTCGCCCGTTCAAGTCTATCTAAATTGCTCGTTCGCTTACGTGGTAGCTCGCTACTGCTCGTAATTTGACCACGCCGCTCACTTCGCAACTTCGGCTGTCCTCATCCGTTGTGCGAAGTTTGCATATTTACCATGTTGAAAACAATTTTAGAAATTTATAGCAGTAACTATACCGGAATTAATGTTGGTGTCTTCACTGGGGTAATGTCTAGTCTTTTTGTTACAGGTATATTTGGTCTCATTAAATCACTGGGTCTTTTAAAATTCTACAATCAAATCGAAAAGGATTACGCTGGTAATTACTATGTTTACGAAAAATATAAGAAGGATCAAGATCCAATATTTGATATTACTTTGAAGACTGAAAAAAATTTTCTACACCTAGACGGTATTAGAATCGGCGACAAGACAACATTTACTGGTAGGCTAGAGGTAAGCCGTTCGTTAAGAGATTATGGAAAGGGGTATTATGTACACAGTCCGGATGGTTGGGGTTTTATTGAATTTCAGCGAGCAGCAAAAGGTCAGATTTATGCACATCACTCATGGTCAGCGCAATCTAACGCCGTGACAAATCCGTATACCTGGATTAAAAAATAAACAAACTTCGCACAACATCGAATATCTCTCTTGCTTCAATAAATTGAATTTAATCATTTAATAAATAGATATGGCGCTAATTAAATGTTCCGAATGTAAACAGGATGTATCAGGCAAAGCTACTCTATGTCCTCATTGTGGCAACCCCGTCGCCACTCAGCCAAGCCAACCCATCGAAACCGTAACCAGAATAGATACAGTGGAGCGAACATCAAAAAAATGGAAGGCTATTTTTGCAATATCTATTTTTATCTGTGTTATTGCCGCCTTCACGTTTATGGCTGGCGCAAGTAATAAAAATAGTAATACTATTGGCCTAAGCATATTCATATTCATTATAGGTTTCATCGGGGTGATGATTGCTAAATTTGGCATGTGGTGGAAACATGGTTAAAATTAGAAATCATCAAGGCTTTACCCAAATTACTTGTCCACTTAAATGGTGATACCCCTCCATTCCTCTTCGGAGTATAATTATACCGTAGCTCGGTCGGGACGTAGGATGTTCTCATCCGTTTGGTTAAATAGTGCACTTACTTACCAATGTTACCCTATGACAATCTTCTTGATCAAAATCAAAACATTTGTTGATAAGTTCTATGCTATTTTAAAGATAAATGTGATATTGCAAATATGTTAAATGTGCGCTTCCCACATAGGCTTAAATATGCTTGTTTTTAAGGACTTTATAGTATATAATGTTAAATATGGAAAATAATAAAAGAACATTTAAAGACATACCCCTAAAATTACACGAGCCTAAATGGAACTCTAATCTAGCCAGTACTATCGTTGAACTTGAGAGGTTACGCGTAAAACGTCTCGGGGGTTCGGTGCCACCTTACATATTTTTTCAACTCAAAGAGATTTTTCATTGGTTAGAAAGCCTTGGATCTACTAGAATCGAGGGTAATAGAACGACGCTTGCCGAATTTGTCGAAAAAGTTATAGAAAAAATTCCGAAAGATACACAGGAAGAACAAATGCGAGAAATTTTTAATATTGATCGGGCTATAGATTTCATAGAGAAAAACATACATACTGGAACCAGAATCAATCGTTCACATGTTTTAGAAATACACAAAATTATTGTTGATGGTCTAACACCTCCTATGAAAGGCGAGGGCTCGCGCTATCCTGGCGAATTACGACCAATACCCGTTAGTATTCAAAAATCAAATTTAGTTTTACCGGAGGCCATAAAAGTTCCAGAGTATTTTGATGAACTGCTTAACTTTATAAATATTAAACGTGATCAAAAAGATGATCTGCTCGTTACAGCGCTAGCACACCATCGTATGACATGGATACATCCTTTTGACAATGGCAATGGGAGAATGATTCGAATGTTTACATACGCAATGCTTATCAAACAAGGCTTTAAGGTTCAAACTGGTCGCATTCTAAATCCTACTGCAATATTTTGTATGGATCGGGACAAATATAATGAAATGCTGTCGAAAGCAGATACTGGCGAATCAAGTCAAATACTCTTGTGGTGTGAGTATGTTCTTTATGGTCTTAAAAATGAAATTGAAAAAATTGATAACTTACTTAATATACAATATACGACCGAAAAAGTACTCCTCCCGGCACTTACATTCGCACTTGATAGACAACAAATAACCACAAGGGAGCACGAGATTCTTGAAGCTTTAGTTAAAGATGATGAAATGACACTAAAATCCTCGGATTTAAATAGAATTATTGGAAAAGAATCAGCTGTTCAACGTTCAAGAATTATTAAAAGACTAAAAGATAAAGGCATGCTTCGACCACTTAAAGAATCTGGGCGTGTTTACACTATTGGTTTTGTGAATAATTATCTTTTACGGGGTGTTGTTAAATCACTTGAAGATAACAATTTCGTACCAAAATCATTAAATACATAATAAACTATTAACTTTTAAATGATTTCTCTTACTCCTCCATCCCCGATTTCTTAAGCAATTTTAAGAGCCGTCCAGTCTTTTGACCGGGCGGCTCTTAGGTAGACGAAGACCGTCTACTTCTTCCGGAGGTTGATGATGTGCCCGACAGCCTGCTGAATGATCTCGTCAACCTCCACCGAGATGTTGAGATCGCCGTCGTGGCCGGTACCGGGATTGGCGATGTTCAGGAATTCTTGGTAGCGGATGAACTTGCCCTGCTGGGCAGCATCGGCGCCGTAGTTACTGATCAGCCAGTCGCCGGAGTAACCGGACAGTTCTGACAGGCCGAAGGCGGCTTCCAGTTCCTCGGTAAGAAACTCAATCCGACCCTCAACCCAGGACGAAGGGCTGTACTTGACGCGCCAGATGACCTGCCAGGCATCGGGATAGTCTGTTATGGGGTGAATTTGCAGCCGGGCAGCGGACGCTTCCAGAATCACACCCTGATCAACGTCGTAGCTCTTGACCGTCAGCTTGCGTCCGTGTGAATTCCACCATGATGGGCCTCCGTGACCACCCATCACCGGCCTCATACCCAGCGCCCTTTTCATGAAACTTGTTGTCACTGTAGCACCTCCTTTTCTCTACGTGGTCTCAAACTCACCAAGCACCGACTGCAGCTCTTTCGCGGCTGTCCAGCCGGGGAACTCGCGTGCGTAGGGGTAGTCAAAGCTGAATGGACAAACCCCAACCTTATCCTGTCCAGGATGCGGGGCCAAACAGCGCTGGCCATGACCTCCGGTATTGTGCGGACACTCCTGCGGACCGACGCTGACCATTCCTCGCGGTTCGTGTTGGGTCAAGGAAACCTGAACCGCGATTGGCTCGGGCAATACCGTTTCACCGGTAGGACCGCGACCACTGCACTGAATCTGAACTGTCTTGTGAATCACAGAGCACCTCCTTGAAAAGCATCTGACTCTTTCGACGGCAAATGCAAATTCTCGTGCTCCAGCTCGGGAACCCGAGTGTTGGGGTCAACTGTCGTATCGGCGCCGATCATGACGCCGGCCCCAATGTATGCCCCGTGGCGAACCTGACAGCTTCGCCCGACGATGACAGAAGGCCCGAGAAACACACGGGGCTGGATACGCGCGTCACTCTCAATGATGACGCCATTACTGATCTCCACCCGGTCGCCTACCTGCACACCGATTCCTATCCGACAAAAGGATCGGATAACGGTACAGGGATCCACCACCACGTTCTCGCCTACTTCGGTATCTGGTCCGATCAAAGAACAGATACCGATACGGGCCGAGGCGTGAACCTTGGCAGAATCGGCGACCAAACCCCCACCGTTGGGATGCAAATGGTATTTCACACCATTCCAGTCCAGAACTTCACCACCAACGAGCACTCTGACTGACATTCAGACTCCTCCTTTTCTATGGTAACAAGGTACTTGTGAACGAATAAATATACAACAAAGATTAGTCGGAGTCAATGTCTCAACAATTTGACATTATTTCCGCAAGGTATAAAATAACTCTGCTTGGTGATTGAGCTGAAAACCAATCAGCTAGCCCGTCAAAGGCTCTTGAGCAATCAAGCTAAACCAATAAATTAAGTGCTCCGGCCTCTGGTCGGGGAAATTGGGTGGAACCGTCCCGAGCGAAGCCCCGCATCGCGGGGCGAAGTCGAGGGACCCCAAGACTAACTGTCTTGGGTTATTTTATTTTCAAACCCTAGCTCATCGCTCTCGAGCTACGGGGCAAACCTCCCCTTTTCAAGGGGAGGAATTAAAGGAGAGGATCTCTAACTTCTGAATTAATTTCAAACCAATGTCCAACGACAAATCACAAATTGAAAAAGTTCGTCATTCTCTCTCCCACATCCTAACAGCAGTCATTCAGGAACGTTTTCCTCAAGCCGGACTGGGAGTTGGACCGGCAATTGATAATGGTTTTTATCAGGACTATGCTCTGCCGGAAAAACTGTCGGATGAAGATTTACCGAAACCGGACAAAAGAATGAAGGAAATGGTTAAGAAAAAGCTGGAGTTTTCCAGAGAAACTATGACCAAGGCCAAAGCTTTGGAATTCTATAAAAACGATCCATACAAAACTGAACTGATAAATGAACACTATCAGAACGATAATGATGAAGTTCAGTTTTATAGAATCGGAACCAGCACCCAGCTGTGCGAAGGTGGTCATGTAACTAATACTTCAGATATTGATCCCAAATCATTTACTCTGCAAAGCGTGGCCGGTGCTTATTGGCGGGGCGACGAAAAAAAAGATATGTTGACCAGAATCTACGGCTTGTCTTTTGAAACGCCGGAGAAACTGGAAGCCTACTTAAAAATGATTAAGGAGGCCAAAGAAAGGGATCACCGTAAGTTGGGCAAGCAACTGGATTTATTTACTTTCTCCGAATTGGTCGGAGCGGGTTTACCACTCTGGACGCCCAAAGGCACTATGGTTCGAACACTGCTGGATAATTTTGTTTGGGAATTAAGAAAACCTTATGGCTATGAGCATGTTACTATTCCCCACATCACCAAAAAAGAACTTTACGAAACCAGTGGCCACTGGGACAAATTTCAAAATGACCTATTCAAAATCGTCTCACGCGAAGAGCATCTATTTGCCATGAAGCCGATGAACTGTCCGCACCACACGCAAATCTTTAAACGAAAAATTCATAGTTATAGAGAAATGCCGCAACGTTATGGCGAAACAACCATGTGTTACCGTGATGAACAATCTGGCGAGCTTAACGGTTTATCCAGAGTTCTGGCTTTTACCCAAGACGACGCCCATGTCTTTTGCCGAAAAAATCAGGCCAAAGACGAAGCTAAAAAAATCTGGAATATTATTGAAGCATTTTACGGCGTTTTTGGCTTTAAACTTTGCGTCAGACTGTCCCTTAGCGATCCAGCTAAACCGGATAATTATCTGGGTGACAGACAACTTTGGGAATACGCCGAACAGCAGTTAAGAGAAGTGATTCAAGAAAGGCATGAGAACTGCGCGGAAGCTGTAGGTGAGGCGGCTTTTTACGGACCAAAAATTGATTTCATGGCGACTGACGCTATTGGCCGCGAATGGCAAGTGGCTACCATTCAGTTGGACTTGAATATGCCCGGCCGGTTTGATTTATTCTGCATCAATGAAAAAGGCGAACAGGAAAGGATTGTGATGATTCACGCGGCTATTATGGGTTCTATTGAAAGATTCACCTCGGTCATGCTGGAACATCTCAATGGCGAACTGCCTGTTTGGCTGGCTCCGGTGCAGATAAAATTATTAACGGTTAATGACAATCATTTTGAACATTGTCAAAAAATGGCTAAACGTCTGACCGATAAAGGTTTAAGAGTTGACATAGACAGCACCGCCGAGTCTATTGGCAAAAAAATCAGGAACTCCGCCGCTGAAAAAATTCCTTATGTTTTGGTGGTCGGCGATAAAGAAATCAGCAGTGGTGAATTAGCTGTGCGGGTCCGCGGTCAGGCTGATTTACTGCATATTGCCGAAAATGATTTTATTGAAAAAACACTTAGCAAAATAAGCTCCAGAGCAATTGAACTATAAAATTATGGATATCCAATTAGCTTTAACTTACGACGACGTTCTGTTGGAACCGCAATATTCGCGTCTTTTGTCCCGCGGCCAAGCACGGACCGATTCACAATTAACCAAAAAAATTCGTCTTCATGTGCCAATAGTTTCTTCCAACATGGACACTGTGACTGAAAATCAAATGGCCATTGCCATGGCCCAAGCTGGCGGCGTCGGTATTATTCACCGCTTCCTACCAATTGACCGACAGGCGCATGAAATTGAATTGGTCAAAAGAAAACAAAGCATTATTATTGACGATCCTTATTGCATTAACATTGCGGCGACTCTGGGTGATGCCTGGAACTTAATTGAAAAAACCGGAGTTCACAGTCTCTTAATCTGCGACGATCAGAAAAAACTTAAGGGCATTATTACCAGTCGCGATATGATGTTTGCGCATGACAGGATGCAAAAAGTATCGGAACTTATGACGCCCCGTGAAAAACTGGTTACGGCCGCAGCCAACGTCTCCATAGATGAAGCTAAAAACATACTTAAAGAAAACCGCATTGAAAAACTGCCATTAGTTGATGGGGACAACAGCATTTGCGGCTTAATTACCGCCTCCGATATTATCAGCAAAGCTAATCATATTTTATCAACCAAGGATTCTAAAGGACGGTTGATTGTCGGCGCCGCGGTGGGCACTAAGAACGACATGATTGAACGGACTACTGCTCTAGTTTCTGCCGGTGCTGATTTTATTGTTATAGATATTGCTCACGGTCATTCAGATAATGAATTAAATGCCATTAAAAAAATTAAAGCGCAATTTCCCGATCTGGAAATCATGGGCGGTAATATTGCCACAGCGCAAGCAGCCGAAGATTTGATCAAAGCCGGAGTTGATGCCGTTAAAATCGGCATTGGACCAGGAGCAGCTTGTATTACCAGACTGGTTGCCGGAGTTGGTGTGCCTCAATTAACTGCGGTAATGAATGCTACTAAAGTTACCAGACAGCATGGGGTTCCGGCCTGTGCCGATGGCGGCATTCGTCATCCCGGCGATATTGTTAAAGCTTTAGCCGCCGGCGCCCAAACTGTCATGCTCGGCAGTACTCTAGCCGGAGCGCAGGAAACACCCGGCCCGGTCATTTCCTACCGCGACCAACAATTTAAGATTTACCGCGGCATGGCCTCCAAAACAGCCAATTTATCACGTCCGCAAAAGGATAAGGGCGAAACTTATGATGATGTCACGGCCGAAGGCATTGAAGCCCGGGTACCTTTTAAGGGACCTGTGCAAAAAATTCTTAATGAATTTGTCGGTGGCTTAAAATCCGGTATGAGCTATAATAATGCCGAGACTATTGAAGAGTTACAGCAAAACGCTAAATTCGTACAAATCACCAGTGCCGGCCAAAGCGAGTCTCGCTCCCATAGCAATGAAATGCTATAATTTATTTAAGTATTAAGTGTTAAGTATTGAGTATTAATAATTAAGTGTTAAGACTATGGACAATCAACAGGCAACACAAAGTATGCCAACGGCAGCTCCTGTGCCTCAAACGGGTCAGTCGCTGTTTAAGCAATCCTGGCAGTCATTCAAAAAAAACATGTCTGCTATCTGGATTGCCGCTTTTATTACCAATCTACTTTCCTATCTGGCCGGACTTTTCTTATCGGCCGGTTTAACAAAAAATCTACCCTTAGCTCAAAGCGTACAAACTCCAAACTTAAGTGCTAGCCTAGTTAATCTGCCCGCACCAATATCTTACATTATAGCGGCTATCTTAATGATAGCTGGAGTTTGGTTTATGGTAGCAACTCTTAAAATTATCCGTGGTCAGGCCAATAATTTATCTGTCGCTCTGACTCAATCTACTCCGCTTATTATACCAGCAATATTATTAGGTTTACTGGTCTATTTAATTACTATGGGTGGTACGATTTTATTGATCGTTCCGGGCATCATTCTGGCAATCTGGTTTACCTTTACCTTTTTCGTTCTTGTGGATAATCAAGGCAGTGGCTTCACGGCCTTAATGAAAAGTAAAGCATTGGTTAAAGGTAAATGGTGGGAAGTGCTGGGCACAATCATTGCTTTAGGATTAGTCATAGGTATTATTACCATGATAATTTTCTGGCCGATATCTCTAGCAACCAAAGGTGGCACAATCGGAATGATTATTTATGCCATCATCTATGTGCTGTGGTTAAGTTTTTCTTCTGCTTGGATGCTGGTTTACTTCAACAACTACTACAATAAATTGAAGGCTGAAAAAGGCGTTCTTCAAGGTTCAATCAGCGGCGGTCTAAAAACCGGGCTCATTCTCTTGGCAATCCTCGGTGTTATTGTCTGGCTCGGCCTGATGTCACTTCAGCGATGGGCGTTAAACAATATACCGGCAAATTTTGATCCTAACACACTAGATTTGAACCTGAATACTAATGCTCCGATGGACGCCAACTCCGTTCCCCAATTTGATGAAGAGCAGTTCCGAAAATTGCTGGAAGCGCAGGGTATTAATCTGGACGATCTGCCAACCAACGAAGCTCAATAAGATTCACAAAAAACAGCCACATCAGCCTCCATTCGGCCCGAGCTCATGGCCGAGGGCTGGCCGCCGGCTGTTTTTTAATTGACGTAATTGTGGCTAACTCTTATTCCTCCAAACCCCGCCACTCTCAAGCAACGAGGTAACATTCAAATGTAAAGGGAATGAAGTATCACCGCCCTAACCTCCCCTTACCCCTCCTTGGTAAGGAGGGGCTCTAACTAAAGGAGCCTCCCCTGCTAAGGGGAGGACTAAGGAGGGGTTAGGACTGGTCGCATTATAAACAACAACAACTTGATAGATTAACAATTTTCCTATAAACTGCCTAGCATGCCGAAAAATAGTAACCCTAAATATTTTCTGGTGGTCATGGGCTGCCAGATGAATAAAAACGATGCTGAACGTCTGGCTACGGTTTTGGAAAAACTTGGCTATCAGGAGACTACTGAAGAAAAGGAAGCCGACCTAGTTGGAGTAATTGCCTGCGCTGTCAGACAAAAAGCTATGGACAGAATCTATGGCAAACTTAGGCTCTGGCAGTTGGAAAAAGCTAAGCGGCCGCTTATAACTCTGCTGTCGGGTTGTATCTTAGAACAAGACCGCAAGAAACTTCAGGACAAATTTGATATCTTTATTGATATTAAAAAACTAGACAGTTTGCCGGAACAATTAGCCGGTATCACCAAAGAACAGTTAATTGACCTGCCAAGCTACTTCAAAATCCAACCAAAGTACCACTCTACTTTCCAGGCCTATGTACCGATTTCTACCGGCTGTAATAAATTCTGCACTTACTGCGCTGTGCCATATACACGTGGCCGTGAAGTCTCCAGACCGTCGGCTGATATAATAGCCGAGATTCAGCAACTTATTGACCACAATTACAAAGAAATTATTTTGGTCGGACAAAACGTTAATTCCTACGGCCTGGATCTAAAAGACGAAATCAAGTTTCCGGAGCTGTTAAAAATGATTGATAACATACCGGGCGATTATTGGCTGCGTTTTGTTACCAGCCATCCTTATGATATGTCTGACGAACTAATCACTGAACTGGGCCGTTCAAAACATTTGACCAACTATTTGCATTTACCTGTTCAAAATGGTGATGATGAAATGTTAAAAAAAATGAACAGACATTACACTATCGCCCACTATAAAACACTGATTACTAAAATAAGAAAAGTCAGACCCAATATTGGGCTATCAACAGATATTATTGTCGGTTTTAGCGGCGAAACTAATGAACAATTTAACAGAACTTTACAGCTATTTAACGATGTAAAATTTGATATGGCCTACATCTCGCAATACTCTCTTAGAAGCGGAACTGCCGCCAGCAAGCTCTATACTGATGATATTCCCAAAGCCACCAAAACAGCACGAGAAGTTGAACTAAACGACCTGTTAGCCAGTCTGGCACTTACTTATCATCAGCAATTTGTGGATCAAACAATTAAAGTCCTGGTTGAAAACAGCCTTAAACGTGATACAATATATAGGAATAAAGCTAAAAACTCCGAATTCAAAACCATTACTTTTGACAGCACCGAAAATCTGACCGGACAGTTTGTTCAGGTAAAGATTGTCAAAGCTAAGGCTTGGGGTCTGGAAGGTGAATTACCTCACGATGGAATCCAAAAAAACCAAAGCAGAAATGCGCGAACTCCTAAGAAAAAAGCGCTTAACTAAGCGTGTTAGTTTGGCTGATCAAATAAAAAGAGGCGTCGTCAAAAAGAAAAACATAATCCATGTCCGATACAAATCAAAATAAAAACTTGCCCAAGGTGGTGGTGATTCTTGGTCCAACCGGTTCCGGCAAATCACAGCTGGCTCTTGAGCTGGCCAAAAAATTTAACGGCGAAATAATTTCTGCCGATTCCCGTCAATTATACAAAGGCATGGATATCGGCACCGGCAAAGTTACTACAGCTGAAAGAAAGCAGGTTAAGCATTATTTATTGGATATTGCCGAGCCTGATCATCAGATTTATCTGCCGCAATATCAGACACTGGCTTTTGAAAGCATCAACAAAATTTTAAAAAATATTAAATTGCCATTGGTAGTCGGCGGCACTGGTTTGTATTTGTCGGCCATTGCTGAAAACTATCAAATACCTAACGTACCGCCCAACCCGGCTTTACGTGCCGAACTGGAGGCTATGAGCACCGATGACCTGGTCTTAAGACTAAAAAAACAAGATCCTGAAGCCGCCCAGTTGATTTATCAAAACAATAAGGTCAAACTAATCCGAGCCATTGAATTTAATGAAATGAGCGGACAACGCTTTTTTCAAAGTCAAAAAACTGACCGGCCCAAGCATAACTACCTGCTGATAGGGATAGATACCGAACGGGAAGAACTATACGACAAAATAAACCAGCGAGTGGAAGAAATGATTAAGCAGGGACTGGAAAATGAGGTGAGCGCATTGGTTAAGAAATTCGGCTGGAACGCTCCGGGCATGTTGTCTATCGGTTACCGCGAGTGGCAAGAATATTTTACTAAGAAAAAAAGTTTACCGGACGTCATTGATGAGATTAAAAAGGACACGCGCAATTACGCCAAAAGACAGATGACCTGGTTTTGGCGTATGGAAAAAAACAATAAAATAAATTGGGTTACCAATAGCCGCGAGGCTGTGGATTTAATAAGTGACTTTTTATCACAATGACAATAGGGATAATCGGAGCCGGCCGCTGGGGTTCTACCTTGGCCAATATTTTCTGCCAGCATACGCCAGTCGTTCAATGGGGAGCGCCATCGCCGCATTGGGAGAAAATCAGCCAGCAACAAGGTAATGATCATTTGCGTCTGAAAAATGATGTTAAAAAAACCGAAGACCTTAATATTCTATTAGCGGCAGATATTATATTGCTGGTTATTCCCGCCCAAGAACTGCGAAATTTTGTCCGGGCCAATTTAAAAAAACGCCAACTTAACGGCAAAAACTTTATTATTTGTATTAAAGGTTTAGAAAAAGATACCGGCCAACGAATGTCCGAAATACTTCAGGAGGAGCTTAGTGACCAACAAATAAATATTTTTTCTTTCAGCGGACCGGCCCAACCGCAGGATATTCTACTAGGCATACCGACCAATATGGTGTTGGCAGGACCAAAAAACTTATTGGAAAATATTGGGGAGCAAATGAAAAATGATACCATCTGTATCCATTTAAATACCGATATTATTGGCTGTGAAATAGGCGCGGCTGCCAAAAATGTTACCGGCATTATGGCCGGCATCCTAGACGGTCTGGGTCGGCAGGCACTTAAGGGCACTTTGATGACTCAAAGCCTGATAGAAGTCGGGCAAATCATTACAGCAGCCGGTGGCCGAGCTGAAACAGCTGCTGGGCTATCATATCTCGGTGACTTTGAAGCTACTCTATTTTCCCAATGGAGCCACAACAGACTTTATGGCGAGCAACTGGCCACCAATAAAGTTCAGGACAACGATAAAACAGTTGAGGGTATTTTCAACGCCCAAGCCTTTAAAATATTAGACGATAAATATTCACTATCCATTCCAATTTTTGAAGCCGCTGAAAGTATCCTCTTCGGTGGCGCTCCGATAGACAAAACAATTGATAAACTCTTTAGAACCTTGCCACTCTGGGAAAAGGAATGATAAAGACTAAACACGTTGACATAATAATTGCGTTGTGTTATCTTTTGTTGTCCTTCGTTCCTTAACCCTAACCCGGGCCCCGCAATGCGGTGCCGAGGAGATCTGAATGAGAATCCGTCATTTGGTTCCTGTTCTGTTGCTGGCAGTCGTCTGCCTGTCCGCCCCGTCTCTGGCAACTTCCGCCGATCTGCTGGGAGTTGGCAGTCACGAAAAACGAGATCACCAGACCTACACAGCAACCCCCAAACACATGGGCGATTACATCTACTACCTGAATCTCCCAGCTACCAAGCACAGGTGGGAAAAGGAGGCCAAGCCAGACGGGCGAGAGCAGGAGTACGTGAACAGCCACTTTGATGAACTGATCGCCAGATCCATAGCCATCTGGGCAGGTGAAGTACTACAGCAAGGCCACCTGGAAATCGTCTGCATCACAGCACTGACGACGGGTCTCGCGACCCTAAACGAGCCTACCGGTCTGCTCATCGTCACCAGGATCGATTTCTAGCGGATCCAACCGCTCCCCTTAGCACCAAGCTTCGGGGAGCGGTTTTCGTATAATTACATTAACCACCCCAACCCCTCCTTGAAAAGGAGGGGGCAACGTCCGTGGCACTTAAAAAAGTAGTTTATAAATTTACCGCACTTCAAAGGATAAGTTAGAGGGGTGCGTTTAGGTTCGCCTCCCCCTGCTCTTGTCCGCCTTTGGCGGAAAGGGGGAGATCAGACCACGCCGCTCGCGAGCGGCGTGGTAGAGGGGGTGTCACTAACTCGCCGAAAGAAACAAATCATCATTCCCCCACCTCTTTCTTTATCAACTCGCTAATAATTTTCGGATTGCCTTTGCCTTTGGATTCTTTCATTACCTTACCAATAAAGTATTGCAGTAAAGCAGTTTTTCCAGCCTGATACTGTTTTACCATCTCCGGCTCATTAACCAGAACCTGTCTGACCATATCAATTAACTCTCCTTCATCGCTAAGCTGCATCAAATTTTCACCCTCGGCAATTTCACTAGGATCGCCACCATTTTTATACATTGTTTCAAAAATTTTCTGCGCCGCCGAGCTGTTAACCTTGGACTGATGTAATAAAACAATAAATTCAGCAAAATTTTCCGCAGTGATGCGGACATTTTCAATACCAACTCCATCATTATTAAGATGCTTAAATAATTCAGTGGTCAGCCAGGAAAAAACCATACGTGATAATTTCTTACGTCCGCCCGCCCAAATCTCTTCCTCTGTTCCCTCTATCTCGCCAGAATCGAGCAACCAGCTTCTAACTTCGGTCATAATTTCCTCAAAATAATTGGCCACAGGCAAAGAAGCGGTCAGCACTTCAGCATCAGCGTATTTCAAATCATACTCATCTTTAAAGCGCAAACGTTTAGCGTGCGGCAATTCCGGCTGATAGGCGTTAATGTTATCAATATCTGTCTGTGAAAACTCCAGCAACGGTAAATCCGGTTCCGGAAAGTAGCGATAATCGTTGCTGGCTTCTTTGCTACGCTGTAAAACTGTCTGCTGATTTTTTTCATCCCAGCCTCTGGTTGTCTGTTCATTGGGCGTCTGACCCTGATGCCAGAGTTCCGACTGCCTTTTTATTTCATATTCCAAGGCACGTTCTACTGACCTAAAACTGTTTAAATTCTTAATCTCTGTTTTGGGATTATACCCGGGCTCCCCGACTTTGCGTAAAGAAATGTTAGCATCGCAACGCATCTGCCCTTTTTCCATATCAGCGTCGCTGACATTCAAATAGCGGGCAATCAGCTGTAGCTCCTGCAAAAATTTCTTGGCTTCTTGAGGCGAACGAAAATCGGGATTGGTAACAATTTCAGCCAGTGGCGCTCCACCACGATTAAAATCAACCAAAGTACTGCCATCCTGATGAATATTTTTGGCAGCGTCTTCCTCCAAATGTAATCGTTCAATCTTAAACCTTTTATCTTCACCCTCAACTCTGATAATTAAATAGCCGTCTTTGGCAATTGGTTTATCAAACTGCGTTATCTGATAACCTTTGGGCAAGTCCGGGTAAAAATAGTTTTTGCGATCAAATTTGGATTTACGGCTAATGGAAAAATTTAGGCCCAAAGCCAAACGCACCCCTTGATTGACCGCTTCCATGTTAATAACCGGCAATGTTCCGGGATGACCTAAACAAACCGGACAAACATTAGTATTAGGTTTGGCTGTTAAAGATTCATTGGCGCAAGCACAAAACATCTTGCTCTGCGTTTTCAGCTGAACATGAATTTCCAGACCAATAATAGTTTCCAGTTTCAATTGTTTTGTCATAGAAGTTTAGCGATTTCCTGCCAGATTACCTGGCTGATATTATCAATAGTATCATTAGCCGCGATCGGAAGCCAGCTTTTCTCCAAAGCCAAAATCTCATGACAGCGGGCCACGCGGGTCATCAATTGATCATTATCTTCATGGGTATGATTAGATTCTTTTCCATCCATAAATCGCGCGCCTCTGAAGAAAAAAGCCACATCTTCGGTAACTAGATGCGAGTTCAGATACTCCAGTAAATGACGCCCAACACCCGCTCCCATGCCCCAGGCAATACCGGTTCCGACATAATCCTCGGCCACCACCCAGATACCGGCTTCCAGCTTGTCACGCAATTCTTTATCAAATTGGGTGCGGTTTAAAACCTGTAAAATTTGAAATTCACGAGGCGAAAATTGATAGGGATTATTTATCCGCAAATACTGGTTGATCAAAACGCCAGACGGTTTAATATCATACAAAGCATATTTTAAATATTCCGCCTGTTTACCGGCTTCTTGAAGTTTCTTCACCAACAACTTGGCCTGGGTACTTTTACCCAGATTGTTGATACCGTATAAAACTATCAATTTCCCTTTACTCATTGAATAATTTTTGGGCTTTAATTTTACCTTTGCGCTTATTATTACAGTAGCGACATAAAGGCTCATAAGCATCTTTCCCGCCGACTTCAAATCTGGCAGTGGAACCGGACTTGCGGTAACTGCGGGTGGCAATTTCGCGGTTACAGTCAGGACAAACAGCGAATAATTTTTCTACGTATTCGGCAATACCCATCAGCTCTTTGGTGCCTTCAAAAGCCTTATCCTGCGCATCCAGATCCAAACCGGCAGTAATCACTTCAGCGCCCTCATCAGCCAACTTTTCAGCTACTTCAATTAAAACCGCCGCATCCATAAATTGAATTTCATCTATTCCGACCACTTTATAATCCTTACCCTTATGATAAATATCCCAGACATCAGTCACGGAAATTGACGGCAGGCGGTCATTATCATGAGTCACCACTTCAGCTTCACTGTATCTGTTATCTAAAGATGGTTTAAAAAGAATAACCGATTTACCGGCAATCTGCGCCCTTTTTAAATGCCAAAGCAGGCGGCTACTTTTGCCGGCGAACATACAACCGGTGATGACTTTGATGTATCCGCTGTTCATGTCGTGTTAGATGATAGGTATTAGGGGTTAGGTGTTAGGGATTAGGGATTTCGCCCAGGGGGCGACCGCCCTTTGGGCGGAGGTCGTAGGGATTACCTCCAAAAACTATTCGCTATAAACTATTTGCCATATGCTATTCGCTATAAGCTATCTGCCTTTTTTGCATCCAACAGCCTCTCTTTAACCCGCTGTTTAGCCTCTGCGTCTCCACGACTCCAAAAATAATCTTCATGATCCACAAACTTCATTTTCTGACCGCGCCAGGGACAAGCCTCGGTAATCTTCTTATGCATCAGCTGGGATATCTTGCGGTATTGCGGGTGTCCTTGTGGAGTAGTTCGCAGTTCCAGCAAATGATAAGCTTCGCGTTCGTTAAAAGCCATGGACCAGCGTACGCGATGACCATGCAAGGTAGCGTAAGAAGCTTCCACCGGAAACTTTTCATAAATTTTTTCAAACAGTTCCAAAACTTTTTCATGGCATTCCAGTGCCTTAGCTTCAAAACCCGCTGTCTTCAAATCATCCGGCACGGTAAAACCTAAACGTGGCGAAAATTGCTGACGTAGCTGGCTGGTCATACGATGCCGTTCTAAATCCTTATAGGTTCCAAAATCCGTCATTAAATCAAAAGTATAAACATAACCATTTTCCAAAGCCCGATATGGACGATCACGTCTGGTATTTCTGTCACCAATATAAGCATCTCTAATTTTAATTTTCTGGTCTTCAGACATTCTCCTGACCACTGTCAAAATCTGTTCCAAGGGGTGATCCAAATATTCATAGAGCATCATTGCCAAGGTTCGATTATCTGCGTCCTCCTGCATAATTTCCTTGAGCTGATTAGGCGTAATCAATGTCTTCTCCATCACAATCGTATTAATCTGTTCAGAAATATAGTCTTCACCCCTGTTCAAAAGATAAACGTGATCTTTCTGATCCAGCGGCTCAATTTCAGAAAATAAATTTTGCGCCATAACATTCATGCGTTGGCGGTTAGCTGTTAGATATTCATTTTTTTTAGCCCGCTTAACATATTTAGGAATCACTTTATCCAATTCACCTTGCGCCGCCAGCGCTAATTCCTGCGCTTCAGCATAAGGCGAGGTATATAAATGACTAAGAACATTTTGAAAAAATCGACCGTTGCCAAAAATTCCCACGTTAGTCAAAGTGGCAATCGGCAAAATGCTCCGTAAAGAGTCGCAAGCTTTGGTTCTAATATCCGAGTTATAAGTTATGCGAAACGCTTTCTGATCTTTTTCTTCCTGAAGATCGGCTAACCTTTGTTTTTCACCAGTGCCCAAGATATCATATTCAGCCTCGTCAATGGACTTTAAACCTATGTAATACTGCTTCATCGGTTCAATCAAATCAGTATAGGTTTGGAAAATTTCATCCATGGTTTTTTCATAGTCTTTACCCAATTCCGAAGCCATAATGACCGGATTGCGATAATACAACCACTGCCCGTCTTCATCCTTTTGATCATAAAAAACATAACGAGTAGATTGCTCAATCGGCGAACCGCCTATTCTTCTGTCCTCTATTTCTTTGGTTGCCAAAATAGATATTCTTTCAAAAGACAGGTGCGCTCCTTCCAACTCTCCGACAGAGTCATCGCCATAAGCTACTAAAACCCTATCAATCAGATCAGACGCCCGGTCAACATCCACTTTGCCGTCCTTGATAAATTCCTTCAACAAAACCTCGCGGAAACCGCCTCTAGCCCGGCTATATCTGGCATAAATAGCTCCCACCAAGCCGTCCATATTGGTAATCGCAAAAACATTACCCTCGGGATTAGTAATGTAAGTTTTTAATATTTCTATTTCCTCCGGTGTGAATTTGGCCATGTTTTTTGTAATTAGTTACTAGTAACCGGTAATTAGCGCGCCTCTAATTACCAATTACATTTTCATTTCCCCGTTGACCCATATCCTCCCTCTCCCCTCGCCGACTCCGACAGCTCCTCAACTTCAACAAAATTTCCTCGCTCAACTTTTTGGAACAAAACTTGCGCAACTTTATCACCTTTAGCAAAAGTATAAGGCTCATCAGACGAGTTATAGGCTATAATAGCAAATTCACCGCGAAATCCTGCATCGGCCACTCCAGCAAAAACTGTAATACCATGATGTCTGGCTAGTCCGCTTTTATCCCAAATTAAACCGACGTAACCCTCTGGAAATTCCAGAGCAATACCGGTTCTAATTGTTTGACGCTGACGTGGTTGAATAGTAGCTTCTTCCAAACAAAAGATATCAGCACCGGCATCGCCCGGATGAGCGTAGGCAAAAATCTTGGCCTCCGGATGTAACTTTTTAATTCTTACTTCCATTGTTAATTTTGACAATTAACTCGTCTAATTGACGCTGCAACTCTAGCTGACTGCCGTTGTTGGTAATAATATAATCTGCCTGCTTCATTGTTTCCGGAATAGTAATTTCGGTTTCCTTCTGATGGTCCTGCAAAAATTCCTCCCAAGTCTTTGAACTGTCATCAGAATTTTCACCCCGACCAACCAAACGCTGATAACGAATCTTCTCGTCAGCCTCTATAGACACCAGGAAAAAATTCGGTAACTCACGCAAATATTTTATATCCGGTTGACGCCTGATGCCTTCCACGACTATCATAGGAGCAACAGATCTTTTAACATCCTCGGCGATCACCTTGGCCATTAAATCCTGTCCAAAAATATCCCGCAATGCAGTAGACATACCCGATAAATTATCACGGCTGTGTTCAAGATAGAGACGATCCAAAACATCACGCAACATAGTAGAAAACCTGAATGTCTCTGCCTGATATTTATTTTTTAAATATTCTGTAGCTGTACCCTTACCGCAGGCAATCAAGCCGGTAAAACCAATAATTATCTTCTCCATTATGATTCGTTCTTTAATTCCACATTCCCCTCTTTAGCTTCTACTTGTTCCACATCATCGGCAAATAATTCCTGAACACTTTCTTCCCAGTCCGGATTGCGCTGATAAATATCCACCTGTATCTTAGCTTCTTTTAAATATTCCAAAGCTTTCTCTCCACGGTACAGTTTGGAAATAACTAGCCGTTTAATACCGGCCGCGACTATGTATTTTGAGCAGTGGATGCAAGGACTATATTTGGTATACATTGTTGAGCCTTCGGTGCTGGCGCCAGGAATGGTCGCCGCCTGTAAGATAGCATTGTGCTCACTATGAACCGTCCGGACACAATGACCTTCTTCCATCAAGTGACCAACATCATTACAGTGAGCCAGGCCCGGAGGTGAACCATTATAGCCGCTGGAAATCAGTCGGTTATTTTTGACTAAAACAGTTCCTGCTACAAGGCGGTCGCAGGTGCTTCGCGTAGCCACGATCTTAGCCATGGCCATAAAATAGTCATCCCAGGAAGGTCTATTTTTTGACATAAATATCCGAAAATTAGGTTGCTTATCAGGCTCTATTTTAGCAGACATCAGTCCATTTTCCAAGTTGATTAATTGTGGTTAAAAATGGCCTAAAAATGGCCAAAATTATTTAAAAATCCCCAAATTTATTACTGGACCAACTCCAGTCTACCGCTGGCTAATTCTTCACTATCATTTTCAGAAATTACTGACCAACTGGAAAAATCATCATAAAATTGCTTACCTTCTGTTTCAGTTAACAATCGGGGCTGGCTAACGCTACTATTAAAGGGCGTCAAGAAAATATCATAACTGCTGATTTGGTTATTTTGCTCATCAAACTCAAGTGATAAACCAACCGCTAAACCTTGTTGAGTGTCGGCTGAAAAATACTGATCAAAAATAAAGTTGCCCAAAGAATAAAAAATTGGTTTATTGTTATATGTCTCCATACCTTGGACGACGTGAGGATGATGACCTATTATAATATCCGCGCCGTAATCAACTAACTTATGAGCTAAGGTCTGTTGCTTACTATTAAACTGATGATTATACTCCTCACCCCAATGAATATTAACGATAATTTGATCTGTTTCGTTTTTCAATTTCTCAATGATTTTTTGCACTTTATCAAACTCTAAATCATCATTAACCATACTTAGCCCTATCATACCAATTTTAAGATTATCCAATGTTATAATTTTATAACTGCAGTCGTCCACCATGGCATCAACGCAACCAACATAATCTAAATTGAGATTAGTCAAATTATTTTTCGTTTCAGCAATCCCCTCTAGCCCCTGATCCGACAGATGATTGTTGGCTATGTTAAAAAAATTAAATCCATAACCCTTCAGACCTCTAATATAGTCCGGCAAGAAGGAAAAATCGTTAGCTATCTCCGGCTCATAATGTTTACCATCAGTGGTTACAGCTCCTTCCAAATTTGCGCCAATGAGATCAAGGCCTTGGAAAAATCTGCGCTCTTCTCCAGCCAATTTTGACAACAAATAATCAAAACCGTTTGCTTTAATCTTTTCAGCTACGTTTCTGTTCAGCATTATATCTCCGAAAAAAAACGTAGCTGAAAAGAT
>CAYTUI010000020.1:0-22361 GCA_964441335.1 uncultured Gammaproteobacteria bacterium | reverse complement strand
CCTAATGAGATGTTATCTTTAAAAGTGCCAAATGTCCTTAGTTAAAACATCGTAAAAAGACCCAAAAAAACGATTTAAATAAATATAAATAAAAATAACGCAGCACCAATTCGCGTCAGGGTCATTTTTTTATATTAAATTCTTACACTCGAATAAGCGGGATTCCTAATCCGAGATTGCTTCTCTTGTCTCTTGCGAGAGACAAGATCGCAAATGAGAAGGTCTCCTAACACCTTCAGCCAAAGGCCGATTGCCCCTTGGGCGAAACACCTCACTCCTCATCTCTCCTAAAAATGTAACAAAGTCTTCAATTCCTTAATCTCCTCGGGCTGGCCGGTAATGATTTTCTCTATATTATATGTTCCATACTTTGGCGCTTCCACAAACCCTTCCATAGCCGCTTCCGCTAGCCAACCTGAATCCAATAAATCAAACAGCCACTGTTCAGTAAATTCTGGTTCCAACTGATCCATACCGGCTCCAATAGTATCTACCCACAGACGATTAAATTCCTCCTGCGAACCAATCGGCTCGGACATAATTAAAGGTATACCCAAGGCCACGTAGAAACTTAATTCACTAGGCTTGGTCCAAAGAATATCTGTTGTTCTAAGAATTTTGTTAAACTTATTGAAATATAAATACTTATTAGGCGCGTGGATTATAACAACTCCTTTGCCTAACTCCTGACGTAACCCGCTGGTCATGACCGCTTTTTTAAAAAAACGATAAACGTCATTATGAATACCGGCCACCATAATCAGACGAATTCTGCCCTGCTTAATTTTATGTCTAAGACTATACAAAATTGTTACTGCTAAATCCCGTTGGGCTCCAGCACCACCGACCGCAAACGTCAAAGTCAAAGGGTGATTGGATTTTCTGGGCAAACTTTTACATTTGACGTACTTTTTAAAAACAGCGCTATACTGCTCCCAGTATTTTCCTTTAGGATCAAGGTTTTTCATTCTATGTTTCAAATCTTCATCCACAATTTCTAAATGGCTATTGTGACCAATATTATCCTTAGGTAAAGGAAAACCGGTCAAAAATATTCTGTCCGCCGGCACCCCATAGAGTCGCAATCTTTCAACAACTCTGTAATTTGGAGCAAAGTACTTTATTTTACTGGCAGACGGATGGGCAGCTACCCAAGCACGGCTGATATCGGTATCGGTTATCAGACAATAAATATCGTTGGGATAATTAAAAATATCGGCCATCAAAGCCGGCACAAAAAATGAAGTAACAATTGGCAAAGGATTTTTCTCCAGTTTATCTATCAAATGTTTACCCCATTTTTTCTTTTTTATCAGATGCTCTATTTCTCTGATTTGCAAAGTGGGTTTAGACAAGTCGCGACGCGGATAAAATTGAGGAATAGCCTGCAACTTATCATAAAAACTAAAAGCCGCGCCGCCTACCACAGGAACTTTTTTAAAGCGGGAAATAAATTCATAAAATTTGCGACTATCCTGCCAGATTTTTCTGTCATTAGCAGGTATACCCGGGTAATTATTGGCATTGATAATTTTCCCGGAGCCCAGTTGACGGAGTGGAAAAGCCGCCCGCTGATGACCATAGCCCATATCAGCGGCAATAATCCAGGCTTTAGCGGAACTCTTGGACATTAGCTTAAATTAAAATAGTAAAATATCAACAGCACAATTAACATGGCCAACAAATTTGTGGCGATATCCAATACATCAAACTTTTTCCGGCGAACAAGAAGGTCATACAATTCTTTAATGACACTAATGACCACTAAACAATAAACAACAATATGCCAGCTAAAAAATAAGCGTAAAACTATGGTGATGATTGCGGAGATAGTAAAATGAGAAGTTTTGTCATAGCGTCCACCCCACAGACCCCTAAAATAATCCCTAACCGACGTCATATTATTTCTTAATCAGATAAAAATATTCCATTATTGCCAAGACCATACTGGAGGCAATCAGATAGATTAATATTTGGCCACTGGAAAATTTCACCTTATGTTTCAAAGAAATAAGTAATTCACGAAAAAAAGCAGCCACAATTATTATTAAGATTACGATCGGCCAATCCAGAAATAATCTTAAAACCAGAGAAATGACGGACGACAAAATAAAATCAAAAGTAATAAATCGGCCGTTCATTTTGGGCGCTTCAAAATAACCCTTTTTCATTAGCTCAAATTAGTTGATAAAGTTGCCTTCCAAAATATGTTTGGCCGGCGCCGCGTCATTATCATTAGATTCTAAGGTGATGACCATCTTGATAAAATCACCATAATCGGTCTCTGACTCATAGCTTATTATCCAGCGATCAAGCATTTTAGACATCTTCCCTAGGCTAATGTAATTTCCCAACGTCGGATTCAAAAGCCAAGCTTCATAAAAATTTCCAGCCACAGGCTCCGATAAAGTAGCCGCCGATTTATAAATAAAAAGCTTAGCTTCTTGGGTACGATAACCGTCACCATAACCCTGACCACCACTGACGTCAGTTAAAGAAATGAAGTCCTGCGGCGGCGGAGGTACGACCGGCACTTCAGCGGAATTTTGATTATCGCTAATCGGCTCTTCAGGCAAAGTTTTAACTTGCCAAAAACAGGCCGTTAGTAACAGTGGCATTATTAAGAGGATTGATAGTTTTTTATATGACATGACGTTTATAGATTATTTTATATTGAGTATATTATAGCAAATAATGGTTAGTTTGTAATCATAGGACTGGGAGATGATGAGACTAAAGAACGAAAGAACGAAAGAAGTGCAACACGAAAGAAGCGAGGAACTGAGGAACTAGACGCTACTTACTTCGTCTCACCCGCGCTGTAAAAGCCTTGAGCTGTCTAAGAATTTTATCTATGTCAGTCAGTAAAATAGTATGTTGCTGTGAGTTTATAAATTGACTATCAATGGCCAAATCCAGGCAGGCTACAACTTCACAAAGTGACCCCACGGAAATATTTAAATATCGACTAAAGTCTAAATCGCTATATTTATAAGAGCCCTCTGCAATATTCAATAACACCGAGTCCATAGCTCTATTGAGCTGTGACGTTAAGACATATTTTTCTTCCTTGGGGAAATATTTACTGACTTCACGTATTTTTAATCTCAAAGCTCGCGCGTCCCGATAAACAGGAAAATTTCTAAACCGAAATAATTCGCTCATAAAATAAAACAGGGTTAATAATTATCCCCTGTCTTTGTTCCTATGTTCTTTAGTTCCTCCGTTCTTCCGTCCCTCCGTTCTTCCGTTCTTCAGTCCCTCAGTCCCTCCGTTTCTTCGTCTCTTTATAAAACGTCACTCTGGCCCAAATCTTATCGCGGTCCATCTGTTTAAAAGCGGCGACAATATGCGCACCAGTGGCTACAAAACCCTCAAACTTGTCTCCGAAAGGTATAGCATGAACAATAATTGGGTTTTGCTGACTGTCAAAAGTTCCCGCCTCTAACTGTGCCACAATACCGGCAACATCAGGATTACTAAGATTAAGCGGCGCGAAATCAAACTTATAATTCTCGTGCTGCTGTTCTACGGTTCCACAAACGGAGTTAATATTTATTTCCTGAAGTAGTGTCTTAATCGGTTTGAAGATCTTCAAAAAGTCAGGGAAAACTTCTGACAAAGAATACATCGGTATATCCAACTTAACCCTTTCCTCTTCAGTTAAAGGTATATCCTTGATGGGGTCAACAATATATTCGGCAATGGATTTTTGAAATGCCGGATCCGCCTGCGCCAAACGCAGTTTTTCAGTATCTATAGGTTCTTGTAATTTATCTGACAACATGGAAGCACTATACTGTAAACGGTTTAAAAAATCAAATCTCAAAAAACAATACACTTCAAAATTCAAATTTCAAATCCTAACTCCTCATGCTTACTGAACTAATGAACATACCCCTAGCTAAACGCTAGGGGTTTCTGTTCGGCTGCCTACGGCAGCTTCCAAAGCTTAGGTTGTTCTAAGGTTACTTGGTGATGTTGTTGGTTTTGTACATAGCGCTTTACTGCTTGTTCATTGATCCCGACGGTAGAGACAAAGTAACCTCTGCTCCAAAGTACTCCTGTGGGGAATTTCTTAGTCTTTTTCTTAAGCCAACCTGATGTTTTAGATTTAAGTATTTGGATAACATAGGCAATGGAGTACTTTGGAGGGATGGCGATATGAAGATGAATATGTTCATCACCAATGTGCCAAGCATAGATAGTTAGACCTTTCCAGTTGGCAATGGTCTTGAGTTCGCGCTTTAATTCTGCTTTGATATAGGTATCTGCAAGGACTTTGCCACGAAATCTGGGTGTCCAGACTATGTGGTAGCTGCAATGATAGGTGCAGTGGTCAAGCTGATAGAGCTGGGCTATTCTTGCTGCGATATTAAAATCACCTCCTTTCTTAATGGGGTGATTTTAGTATATACCAAGGGCTACGCCTTAAAACGCACACACCAGCTAACGCTGGTGGTTTATCTGATTAATAAAAAAGCCCCCGTGGATCATGTTAATGACCAAACGGGGGCACGAGCTCTTCAGCTTCTGACGAGACTTTCAGCCTTGAAAGCGCGCCTGCAGCTGTTCCAGCATCTCCGGAGTGACCTCTTGAGTCTGCTGAACCGAAGCCGGCTCCTTAACCTGCACTGGCGGCAGATCGAAAACCCTAAACTTCGGTATCGCCATTTGTTCATCCATGACGTAGGAAGGCGCTCCACCGTGAATGTCACAGTAGAACGTTTGTCCGTCCTGCGGATGGATTCTAGAGATCAGGCTGGCTCGGATTGTTCTACCACCGTACATCGCCTTGGTGCTGAACATGCTAAGGCTTGACTTGAAGGTCAGTTTGACCAAACCTTGAGCTTCAGCCTCGGCAATCTTCTGGTTTTGGAGAACAGTTGCCTCCTCCACCGTCAGATCGCAGAGCAGCTCACCAGCCGACGACGGATCACTAGCGAAGGTTGACGGCTGGTAGAGAATCGGCTTCCTAGCCTTGACGATGTTGGCCTCCTCATCGTAACCGAGGAGTTCCGCCTCGCCGTATGAGAACCGCTCCGGCGCCAGATCAACCAACCACGTCGGATCAACGGCCGAGCAACCCCGACCATAGTCCTTGGTTGTGCGCATGATTTCCGAAGCCACCATCCAGCGAGGTTGCCGGCCAAAAACCGACGAACCAGGATGAATAAAGACCTCGTAAAGTTCACGCACCCGACCAGCGTAGGAGAAACGCGCATTGTGCTCCAGCAGATTATGGATCAAACCGGCGGTATAGGACCGCAGGATGATCTCCTCGTCAGCGGACGAAGAAATCCCGATCCTCTGCCGCAACAACACGTCCATCAGCTGTTGACGAATGTTCTTGACCTCCCAGAGCGTCCGGGAGTTCAGGAAATGTTCGTGACACCAGCTACGGTCGTAGTTGGAAGCGGCATACTCTTGCCAGATCCTGAGGTAGGTCAAGGCGTCGGAACGGATATTCCTGAACGCCATGTGGGCACCGTCCGCCTGCCACTGCTTGTCCCGCGGTCTGACAAAGACATTGGGAGCAGACAGGAAAGCCGCCACAGTCACGATCTCGCGAACGCAACCGTGTTTCTCGGCTTCCAGCACCATGCGGGCGATCCGGGGTTCCAGCGGGAGCCTGGACATCTCAACACCCAGCTTGGTCAAGCCGCCGCCGTTTCTTTCCTTGATTGCCCCGAGAGCCTTGAGGGTCTCATAGGCTTCGTGGAAAGTGGCGGCGTTCGGCGGATCAATGAAGTCGAACTTCTCAACCTCACGAATCCCCAGAGCTTCCATCTGTAGAACCACACCGGCCAAGCTGACTCGCTTAATCTCCGGCTCGGTGAACTGCGGGCGTTCACGGAAGTTCTCCTCCGTGAACAGCCGGATGCAAACGCCGGCTTGGGTTCGACCAGCGCGACCGGCCCGTTGCTGACATCCGGACTGGGAGTGCGCCTGCACGTCCAGACTCTGGATGCCATAGTGGGCGTGGAAACTGGTCTGCTTGATCAGACCGGAGTCAATCACGAAGACCACGCCGTCGACGGTGATAGAAGTCTCGGCGATGTTGGTTGCCAAGATAACCTTGCGGGCCCGAGCTGACTCGAAGATCCGAGCTTGCTCTTCAGGTGCCTGACCGCCGTGGGCAGTCAAAACCAGCAGACCAGCAAGCTTCAGCTCTTCAATCTCCTTGGCCGTAGAGTTGATGTCGTCCACACCGGGCAGAAACACCAAGATGTCTCCCGGTCGTCTGCTGTTGTGGACTTCCTTCACGGCCTGGGCGATGGTGCCTGGCATCTGACGATGGTCAACGTCCTCGTGCCACCACAGAACATCTACCGGGAAAGTCCGACCGGACACTTCAATAACAGGAGCGTTGTTGAAGTAACGGGAGAACTTGGCGGAGTCAATGGTGGCCGAAGCGATCACCAGCTTCAGGTCAGCACGACGGGTCAGCAAATCCTTGAGAAGTCCCAGCAGGAAATCAATGTTGACGTTGCGCTCGTGCGCTTCGTCAACCATGATCACCGAATACCGGGACAGCAACGGATCAACCTGCATCTCCCGCAGGAGAATGCCGTCGGTCATGAACTTTATGGCGGTTTGGAAATCCGCCTGACGATCATAGCGGATCTGATAGCCGACCTGGTCTCCCAGTTCGGTTCCCAGTTGAGCCGCCACAAAGCGCGCTACCGAAGTAGCGGCAATGCGTCGCGGCTCGGTGATGCCGATCGTCTTGCCGCCGGCCAAACCGGCGCGGTACAAGAAAATCGGCAGTTGAGTTGTTTTGCCGGAGCCGGTCTCGCCTACCACGATCGTCACGCGGTTGGCTCGCACCGTATCCAGTATCTGTTGACAATGTGCCTGAATCGGCAGTTCCATTTTCTCTCCCACAAGCAGACGTCACTCCGTTACCGGAATGGCCTTGTCCACTTGCGCGCACTGCGTGCACTTCCCCTATTAAGGGGCAAATGGGCAAGGCAGCCCGTGGTAAACGTTGACCTAACCTCCAGAAATAGCGCCAACGTTGGAAAAGCAAATTCTTATAATTATATCATATATAACTAAAATTGTCAATATTACCAAAAAACCCGCCTAAATAGCGAGTTTTCTACCAAAAATGTTTCAAAATTATTCCAAATCTCCCCTAACAACTGGCACCTTCTTGATAATCCTAATCACTTCGTCTTCATCATCGCAGACATGGTAAAGCTTGAGTTCTTTTTTACTAACGGTACCAAATTGCTGGAACATTTTCTTTGTAAATAGGTCATCAAAGTCTTGCCAAAATTTACTACCGAATAATATAATCGGCACGCGTCTGATTTTATTAGTCTGAACTAAAGTTAAAATTTCAAAAAATTCATCCATTGTTCCGTAACCGCCTGGAAAATAAATAAAAGCTTCAGCCGAAAATGTCAGGCACAGCTTACGGACAAAAAAATAGTAAAATTCGGCACTGTCAGTCTGATAGGGATTGGCCACCTGCTCATGGGGCAATTCAATATTAAGACCCAATGATTTACCACCGGCTTTAAAAGCGCCTTCATTAGCCGCCTGCATAATACCGGGTCCGCCACCGGTCACGATAGCATAATCCAAACGTGATAATTTTTCTGACAAAGATACTGCCCGTTTATACAACGGCGAGGTTCTTTTTAATCTAGTAGAACCGAAAATTGTTACCGACTTATCATAGGACTTAATAAAATCAAAACCTTTTTGCAGTTCCTTATTTATCCGATGAATTTTGCGCTGAATGTGTTCGTCTAATTCATGTGGGGTCAGAGGTTTGATCGGTAATTTAACCGAGGGTAAGTTAACTATCTTCTTCTTTGTTTTAGGCATAATCTTCTGTAATAAAGTTAATACTTAATATAGAGCTAGTAGATTAGTAGCGTGGTAGATTAGTAGAAAAACGTCTGTACTACCAATCTACCACTCTACTAAACTACTTACTAATTCTAATTGCCTCCGCTATAATTCTCAAACTATCAACCGAATTATAAAACTTCACTTTCTTAATTTTTCGTAAGTCCACCCATTCAGCCGCTTCTATATAGTGCTTTTCACTGTCAGCAAAATTTTCTGTTGAAATCCTGCCGGAGAGCTTTTTAACAATATAATAAACTCCAATCCAATTCCAATTTTCCCTACGTCTGTTACTGCGGTGCATCTTACTAATAACATCAATCACCTGTAACGGCTTAACCTTAAAACCGGTTTCCTCATAAAATTCTCTAACGACAGCAGCCTCCGCTGTCTCCTCTATTTCAATTCCTCCGCCCGGAAAATCGTAACCGTCGCCACGTTGTTTGGACAGCAAAATCTTACCTTTGTCTATCAAGATTCCGTAAGCCGAAGGGCGAAATGTTAAACTGGAAACTGCCACGCGGTGCGGCTTTTTGTGTATATCTAAACAAATTACCTGTTTTTTACCTTTGACCATTAGGGAAGTATAGCAGACAAATACAGAAATTAAAAAAGGACTGTTTAATCTAAACGGTCTACGACTTTAATTGCGAGTAATGGGTAATGAGTAATGAGGAATGGGTAATGGGGGTTAAAACTCCACCGGGATCTGTAGTTCGTCGTCATTGGCCGGCAGGCCTGAAGGATTATCTTTAGCTAAGATCAAAACACCTTTATCAGCCTGCGTGGCACCAAAGCTAAGCTCGGCTTTAAATGGCACAAAGTCTTCAGTCATCCAGTCACCATCTGCTTGGGCGATTCCGCTAGCCAACTGGCGACCGTCTTCATCCAACAGCACCACCGGAAAACTGGCTTCAAAAAACCAATAACCTCTGGCTTGGCCGGTAATAGTTAAAGGACTTGCAATTATCTGATTGGGTCTGGGATTATCCACCTTGATCAAATCCTGCTTCTCCAGCTCATTACCGATGTCGCGCACAAATACCTGTCCGGACTCGGTCTGACATTTTTCAGGATAACTTTCCATAATCGGATAACCGGCGACCGCGCATTCATCAAAACTACTGATAGCTTCGTTCGTTGTTACAGGCACCGGGGCTGTTTGGTAATTATTCCAAGCATACCACAATCCTAAAGCAATGATGATTAAGATGATGATACCAATGATGGTTTTTTTCATAAATATGTATTATTTTTTATAAATTCGATATTAAATATTGTTTAGGTTTTAGGATTTAGGTATTAGGATTTGGAATATATTGGTTCTTGGAACTTGAATTTTTTAAGAAGGCTACGGCAATATATATAAATCTCAAATATCAATCTTTCCCCCTCATAACCCATAACTCCGCCCAGAGGGCGATCAGGTCTGATGACCTGACATTACTCATAACTCTCTTTAAAACGAATTTGTATTCAACGCATCCACGGGTTTTAATTCGGCAGCCCTCTTGGCCGGCCAATAACCGAATATTAAACCAACAGCCGAGGAAAATATCAAAGAAATAATGACCGACTGCCAGCTGATAGCAAACGGCCAAGCAAACCCGACATAATTGGCCGCTAAGTAAATTAATAATATAAAAAATAGTGCCAATAAAAATCCGGCGATACCGCCGATGACAGTAATAATAACCGCTTCGGTTAAAAATTGTTTTTTAATACGGTCACCGGGCGCACCCACTGCTTTACGAAGTCCTATTTCAAAAACCCGCTCGTTAACCGCCACATACATAATATTCATAATACCGACGCCACCAACTAATAAGGCGACTGAAGCGATTAGACTCAAGACCAAAGTAACTCCTCCAAAGATAACTCCAATAATGTCATTGCCTTCCTTTTGAGTCATAACCGCAAAATCATCTTTATTGGGATCGGTAATTTCATGATTAACTCTTAAAATACTGCGCATTTCGTCGGCAGTCTGATTATCCAAGGAGACGTCGCGCAATTGGGCAAAAATAAATAATAAATGGTCAAAACCCAGCAAAGTCTTTTGCGACGTCTGTAAGGGTAAATACAACAAGTTATCCATATCCATAAATGAAGCACTGCCACGTTCCTTATATACACCAATCACTTTAAACCTAGTTTTCTGGACCTTAATACTTTGACCGATTGGATCCTGATTCGGGAACATAGTGTCAGCTACTTTGTGTCCAATAACCGCTACTTTGGCTAAACTACGATCCTCTTCAAGTGTAAAGAAGCGTCCAAACTCCAACTCGGTCGGATCAATCTCGGCAAACTCCGGTGAAACAGCAAAATACTGCAATCTTTTCTCATTGAAGGCTGTATTAACACTGGCCTGTCCCAAAACACCACCATAGCTGGCTTTAACATTAGGTATTTTATCTATATCCGCCTTATCTTTTAGACTCAAGGTTGTAATGCTGATGCCCTGCGCCATACCGCCGGCATTAGAGGCTGAAGCTTGAGCGGTATTGGGAATTTTTATTTCCACTTCAATATAATCGGTGCCGAAAGATTTTAACTGCTCATCAAAAAGTGCTTTTAAAGATTCACCGGCCGACAAAATCACTATCAAAGACATAATGCCGATAGAAGTCCCCAGCACCGACAAAAAAGTTCGTAGCTTATGGCGACGCAGAGAAGCAATAGCCAAATTAACACTTTGTAAAGGCAGTTTATTCATAATGCAATGCTTTAACCGGTTCCAGTTTGGCCGCTTTTTGCGCCGGATAAAAACCAAACAGTAAACCCGTAATTAAAGGAAAAACCAAAGACAAAACAATTGAAATGACTCCGATATTATAATCCCAGTGATAGCCTAAGGCGCGCACAATCACAGCAATTAGCAGAGCCACTAGAACACCAATAATAAATCCAAACAAACCCCCCAGCACGGCAATGACAACAGTTTCAGACAAAAACTGCAATCGCAAATCATAAGGCCTGGCACCAACGGCTTTACGTAAACCAATCTCTCTGGTTCTTTCCAAAACAGCTACCAACATAATATTCATTATACCAATCCCGCCGACCAATAATGACAAAGCCGAAATAGCCGCCAAAAAATATTTTAAAGAATCAGTAACGGTACTTAAAATACTCAAAGCCTGTTCAGTATTTACCACCTGAAAATCATCGTCGCTGGCATTTTGAATACCATGGCGTTCACGGATAATTGCTTTAACATCTTCACCAACCTGTTCAATATCATGGCCGGGCGCTACCTTAGCTCGTAGCAGGCTAATATAATCTATTCCCAATATTCTTTTTTGACCGGTCTGTAAAGGGATAAAAACCTGATCATCCTGATTTTGAAATAATGCTGTGCCCCGTTCCTCTACTACACCAACCACTCGGAACGACTGGCGCTTAATTCTTATCCTCTGGCCCAGGGGATCACTGTTACCGAAAAGATCCTGATAAACGCCCCAGCCCAGAACAACCACTTGCCGCAGAGCATCATCATCGTCTTGAGTAAAAAAATCGCCTTTAGCAATCGTAACTTTCTCAACGTTAATGTAATCGCTGGAAACACCGGTAAAGGTAGAGTCAACATCTTGATTACCCCAAGAAATTGTGGCCGTGCCTTTTACATAACCGGTAACCGCAGTTATTCCGTCAACGCGCTGGCGAACTGCATCGGCGTCCTCCTTTTTTAAAGTGGTGATGGTAATGCCCATGGCCGCGGCCGGCGGACCTTCATTGTTACCACTACCGGGTAAAACACCAACTAAATCACTACCGAAATTACTGACTTCATTGATAATTAAACTTTGGGCGCCATTACCGACGGCAATAATAATCACAATAGCGGCAATGCCGATAACAATACCTAACATAGTCAGGACAGACCGTGTTTTATTTATCAAGAGAGACTCTAAAGCCTCCCGAATAAAAACAATAAAACTCATAGGTCTATTTTAGAGCAGTCAATTCCTCGGCCGTGCGGTGCTCTTTGTTAATCTGATCACCAACAATTAAGCCATCACGTATCTGAATAATTCGTTTGGCAAATTCCGCCGTTAACTGCTCGTGAGTTACCAAAATAATAGTCTTGCCGCTGATATTTAAATCCTGCAAAATCTTCATAATCTGTAAACCTGATTTGGAATCCAAGTTACCGGTCGGCTCGTCGGCCAAAATTATATTGGGATTGTTAATCAAGGCCCGGGCAATAGCCACTCTCTGCTTTTCGCCACCAGACAGCTGGTTAGACAAATGTTTTTCACGATGCTCTAGACCAACGCTTTTAATGACTTTTTTAGCGTGTTCTGTCTGCTGACTTTCAGATCGACGCTCGGCGCTATACATCAAAGGCATCTTAACATTCTCCAGCACCGATGTCCTGGCCAATAAGTTAAATGATTGAAAAATAAAACCAACCTCGGCACTACGAAATTTGGCCAGCTCGTCTTCGCTTAAACCGCTGACATCTTTGCCTTTATACAAATAAGTCCCACTACTGATAGTATCCAAAAAACCAATGACATTCATCAAAGTGGATTTACCGGAACCGGACGGTCCCATAATAGCCACAAACTCCCCGGCCGATATCTTCAAAGTTATGCCATGAAGAATTTTAACAACCAGGTCGTCACTGCCCACCTGTTTATAGATATTTTGCAAATCAATCATCTATTTTTTTACTTCGCCGGTAATGACTGTTTCGCCAACTTCTAAACCTGAAATTATTTCTATCAGACCGTCATCTCCTCTAATACCGGTAATCACTGTTCTAATGACCGGCTGTTCATTTTCTAACACCCGAACGGTTTTATTGCCGTCCTTATCAATAATAACGGCCCGCAGAGGTACTGCCACAACATTTTGGCGCTCGGCAGTAGTAATGGTAACGTCGGCAGTCATACCCGGTTTAATGTCCTGATTTTCTTCATCAAAGACAACAGTCAGGCGATAATAAACAACATCTTGAATCAGTCTTTCGGACGGTTCCACAAAGGCTACCTTGCCGGTAAATTTCCTATCTGAACCAAAAGCATCCAAAAGTATATTGGCTACTTGACCAACTTGAATTTTACTAATATCGGCTTCGGGAATGTCCACATCAATCTGCAAATTATTATCACCAATCATATCTATCACCACATTGCTTGGCCCGGCTAATTCTCCCTGTTTCATATTAACATTGGTAATCTGACCGGCCACCGGTGCAGTAATCAGAGTGTCGGCATAATCACTTTGCGCGGACGACAAATCAGCTTGCGCCTGTAATAACATGGCCTGCTGTTGTTTTATTTCATAATTTTTTGGATCGGCTATCAAAGCCTGGTGTTGAGCCTGTGCTAGGGCTAAAGCGTCTTCAGCTGACTTAACACCAGCTATTGCATTATTATAGTTATCATCAAGAGCAATCCAGCCGGTTGTTAAATTACTGACAGCAGTTTGCACAGAACTCTTTTGACTGGTCAAAGCGCCGGCCCTAGTATTATAAGTTGTCCCCCAACTGTCTAAAATTGTCTGCGTATAAGTACCTTTAGGAATTCCTCCAGAAATTACGGTAAACGCTGAATTAACTAAGGCCACACTTTCATCCAACGCTTGTCTGGCACTGGTTAAAACGTTTAACACATCACTTTTAGATTTACTATCAGCAATCGCTCTATCGGCAATAGCTTTGGTCTCGGCAACTCTGGCACCATCATATTTTGTCTTGGCTGAATTTAAAGCGTCAGCTTGTGTAGTTAATAAATCAATTTTAGCGCCTTCATCTAAAATGCCGTCGTAAACAGAATCTAAGCTGTAAGAAACTGTAAAAAGCGCATCATCAATTGTCTGCAAAGCGTTATCAATATAAGCCTGTTGATATTTATCTCTGCTGGCAATCTCATTAGCCAAAGTTATCTTAGCAGTTTCTACATTGCTAATAGCATTATTAATCTTTTCCTGACTGACGGCGATATCTTCTGACTTAGCTCCTGCCAATACTTTATCCAAATTTGCCTGTGCGGCAATAACTGCACCTCTGGCCCGTTCCACTTTGGAACTTAATGATAAATCCAGCACTTGAGCTAAAGTCTGACCGCTTTTGACTTTATCGCCGGTCTTAACATAAATCCTTTGAATTCTTCCGGTTGTTTGAAATGACAGCTTCAAATCCTCGGCCGAAGCAACCGAACCGGTAGCTTCCACCAGTTGTTTGATATTGGCGCTAACAGCCTCAACTGTAGAATATTGGGGCGCTTTATTACTACTGGTATAGATAACCCCAGCGACCGCTATAATCACAATCGGTATACCTATCCAAAGACTTCTTTTGACTGCTTTTTTCATATAACTTTTATAATTATAGTAGTCTGTATTATACAGAAAAAGGCACTTTTTGTCGATATTAGCCTGTATTAGTCTGGTAGCGTGGTAGCTTGGTAGATTAGTAGAGCAAACGTCTGCACTACTACCTTCTACCTACTTGCCTACCCCCTAACTTTATGGCACTCTAAAGCTAGACATATGACCAGGTACCAACAATTTGCCACTCTATTCCCTAAGCAACCGAACTACCGCTGGCAACAGATTGAGCGGTCTTTTTTTGATAAAAAAAATAACAGCTGGAAGGATGTTACGACTCTGCCGCAAGATATGCGGCAAGAAATGGATAATAAAATTCCTTGGATATCACATAAGTTAATCAAAACTTTTGTTAGCAAGAAAAAGGATACTTACAAAGCTGTGCTAGAAACTTTGGATGAGGTGCCACTGCGTTATGAAACTGTCTTAATGGATAACATCCGCGGGCAATGGACTATCTGCGTTTCTTCACAAATCGGCTGTGCTATGGCCTGCAATTTTTGCGCTACCGGAGCGATGGGGTTTAAGAGAGATTTAACGGCTGATGAAATCGTTGATCAATTCCGCTTTTGGCAAAAATATCTATTGGACAATCCTAAACTTCCGCAACGCATCAGTAATATTGTGTTCATGGGTATGGGTGAACCTTTGGCAAACTATGATAACGTAAAGCAATCTATTATTACTTTGCTTAGCTATACTGACTTAGGTCCGACAAAAATTACCGTCTCCACTGTCGGCGTTATGCCCAGACTGGAAAAAATTCTGACTGATGCCGAATGGCCGGCCGTACGTATTGCCATCTCCTTGCACAGTTCCAATACTGAAGAAAGAAAAAAGATAGTGCCTACCACTATCCCCGATTTTTTACCCAAGCTGGCAGATTGGTGTCGACGCTATGAAAAAATTCTGGGCAATCGCAATCACCATGTCACTTTTGAATATATCTTACTCAATGAAGTAAATGACAAACCTGAACAGGCTTTGGAACTGGCCAAATTTGTGGCTTCTACCGGTGCTAATAAAATAAATGTTATTCCTTACAATCCGGTAGCCGGCAAAAATTTTAGTCGTAGTCAGGCCGACAGAATAAATCAATTTAAAAACCTTTTGCGTTCCAAAGATATAGATGTGACACAAAGACGAACTATGGGTGACGATATTGCCGCCGCCTGCGGACAATTGATTTATCAAAATGAAGATATTTAATATCCGATTTTTAAATTGCAAATCAAAAAAACACCTGTGAAGGTGTTAGTAGCCCGCGTCGGCAGAAAGTTTCTGGCAACGCGGGCTACCTAGTTTTTGGTGATATGTCTCTACGCATGAGCCCGAAGACGCTTCCAAGCGTGCTCCCAGACCACAGCCGCGACGATTGAGTCGTAAAGCGGGTGGTGAGGAATCCCCTGAAAGGGTACTTCAAGTCGATGCTTCTCAACGTAGCTGTCGGTAGAATCCGACAGTTCGCCGAGGAGTTCGAGAATTGTCGCTACGTCGTTGATGGCCGGATACGGACCGAGCCACTGACGAGCTTCCAAGTCTCTTTCGACACAGCGCCGGAACAATCCGGACTCGACTGGCGATCCGCAGTGAGCGATTACCGTCGATCCGTCTCGGTGACGAATCCAAAATCGCCAAAACGCTTCCTCGAGTTCCTCGGTCGTCGCATGAGTAACCGTCATGCTCTCAATCGCGGGCAAAGCTCGAGTAATTCCCCATTCGTGCGTCACAGCACTATCCGGAAGCCGACCTTGAAATCGGTCTACTTCTGCTCCGTCCACACGAACCGTAACCCCGATGGCGAAGGTTCGGCCATAAAGACCGTTAACTTCGGCATCAAGTGAAAACAACCTCATGTAGTCACCTCCTTAATGCACGCTGGAGCTATTCAAGCGTGACTAAAAATACTAACATAAAACTACATTTTTGTCAATGTATATTAAAAAATCACCCGTATTCTCGACCCCGAAACGACCTTATATAATAACAAGGGTATTTAAAAATTATCGAGGGTCAACCGAAGAATGGTTGAGGGGGAGAGATCTCCTTTAGATTTACGTTTATTGTATCGGAGACCTCTCCCATCCTCCGCTGAAGCTACGGATGGTTCGAGGATACAGACAAGCCACAAGCTACTGGCTACTAGCCAAACACATTATTTACATTTTGTGGCAAGTCAGATATATTTATTGAAGATTAGACAATCTCTCCTTCCGCAAAATATGAAAAAAATATTTACACATCAATTTGGATCGCCTCCAAAAAAAGAAAACCGATACGATGCTAGCATTTTTACAATTGATGCCTGGCTGTTGTTTAATTTTATTCCGGATATTTTTTCGGCCGTAAAATGTGCTATAACAGGTAAAAAAGATAATGGTGCCTGGCGTAGAATCAAAGCAAATGCCAAACATTTGGTAATAACTCTTGCCTACGGAGCAATACTTCTAGTATTTTTTATTTTGACCTTATATATTGTCCTAAAGCTTTACATCGATTAAGCATTACTTTCCCTGCACCGATTATGAAAAAAACATTAAAAATAATTGGCTACTCGATACTCACATTAATCTTCTTTTATCCTTTGTTAGTTATACTTTTAAGTACAGTAATATCATTCTTTCCAACTTTAGCCGAGGGGTGGGGAGGGGTTATTTGGCCTGTGACGATATCAATTCCTATCGCTTTAATTTTAGCGATATCACTAGCAATAGCCAAAGTTAATAATCATTCCTCAATAAAAATTAATACCATCAGTAGATATCTTTACAAATATTTACCAACTAGAAAATTCTTATTGGGGGTTGCGTGCATTTTTATACTTCTTCTATTAGGCATACTCTGGCAGACAATCTCTAGTGGGTCATAAAAATACATTACTAAACAACTAGTGTCCGACTCCGCTTGTTAAAATTACATAATTAGAATAACTTCAACACCCCACCCTCCAACCCCATTCTCTGCAGGATGGTTTTTTGTTCAACCTCGTCAGTTATAATTTGTGGTTGGCCGTAATCAAGGATTTTAATCGGACTAAAATTTATACTCTGCAATTTACTGCCGCTGAAATTGGCAGTGGCGATAACGCCCTGTTGAGTTTCCACAGACCACATTTGATCAAAAATCAAATTGCCTAAAGAATAAATTATCGGCTTGCCCTGATATATTTCCACCGGCTGAACCCAATGCGGATGATGACCGACTACCAAATCAGCTCCAGCATCTATCATTGCTCTGGCAAATTTTGTCTGCTGTTCATTAGGCTCTAGTTGATATTCTGTACCGGCGTGCATAGTAACAATCACCACATCACTCCCTTGCTTCAGTCTTTGAATATCTTCCACGGCATTATTTATTTCCATATTGGCAATGCCCGGCGTTGTGGTGTTGGCTACATATAAATCATTCGGATAAGCGTAGGCCAACAAACCAAAGCGTACACCTTTTATTTCTTTAATAACTCCTTCGTGAGCTTGCTCGCGATTCAAACCGACTCCGATAAAATTTATCTGACTATCTTGCAGTACAGAGAGAGTATCTTTCATGCCCAGCAGACCTTGATTGCCAAAATGATTATTAGCCAGATTGACAATATCTATTCCGGCAAATTGTAAACTCTCAATAGCGCGGGGGTCGGCATTAAAATAAAAAGATCCGGTCTCTACAGAATGATTACCCGATTTAGTAAAAGGTGATTCTAAATTCACCACTGTTAAATCAGCTTGGGATAATAAATTACCAATTTCCCTGAACGGCCAGCTAAAATCGTTTTTACTAACCAACTTCTGTCCGACGACTCTGGACAACATGACATCACCACCAAAATCCATAGTAATACTGGCAGACTGCTTAATATCCTGATCACTGCCGCCGGGACCCGTCAACAGCCGAAATACCGACTTTGAGGCCTCACCAGCCGAAGGTGGCTCTTTATACCCAAAAGAGGCAAATTCGGCAAATAACAGCCAAATAAAGCCTAATATGACCACCATACCGGCGACTATAAGAACCAGGCCCAAATATCGGCCATCAAATCTGTTCATGAATTAAGTTTAGCACATTCCCTATCGGTTAAGCATTGTGCTACTTAAAATAAATTCCAAATCACAAGAACCAATAGATTCCAAGATTCAAATCCTAACACCTATAACCTAGTACCTAATACCTACACCTCAACTACTTTTCCAACTGATCAAAATCTTTATTGGAAATACCGAGCGCCAAGGTTCGCATCAACTTATAGGCATCTTCGGCACGACCCAAGAAATATCGTTTACCATTTTGCGGATTGATATACCAGGCCTCGCCCCTGTTTTCAACCTGAAGAAATATCTTACCCTGATGCTGGCCTGCAAAGGCATCATCAAACACTAGTTTTTCTTTGCCGGTCGGACTGTAGTTATTAAGTAATTCTTCCAGATCAAGATAGCCGTCATTATCAGTATCGCGTTTATTCTTGTCAGTGCCGATAGCGTCCTCAAAAGCGTCAGGCAAACCATCGCCGTCAGTATCAATGCCACTTAAATTATCCAGAGCAATTGGAATTTTCTTTAGATTATTAGTGGTAATACCGATACCTTCCTCGCGCATCACCGCGTAGGCATCTGCGGCCCGTCCTAAAAACCTACCCTCACTGGTCAACGGATTCATATAATAAGCGCGACCTTTATCCTCAACTTTGAGAATAATACGTCCTCTCACATTTGACGCCAACTGGGCATTACGCAATAAAACTTTTTGTTTTGCTTCAGAATCATATGGCCGCTCTACTTCTACGTCAGGACTGACACTTTGTAAAGCAGATTCAATCGTCATTTTCAGTGTTTCATAAGGTAACGCACCCATGAGAGGGAAGCCATTCACAAAACTCGCTGGAACGCCGTTCACACCGGCAGCTGCACCTTCATCAAGATCAAGAACTATCCTGACCGTACCACCACCGTTATCAAGACAACTATTAAATACTGCAGTATCCAGACCAAGCACTGCGGCTTGCTGTTTATAATTCTCCACGCTCAATGTTCCAGCGCGATTCAATGTAAATAGCGCGTCGTGCATTTCCCAAAATCTCCCCTGCTGTCCGGCGCACTCGGCAGCCTCTGCCGCTTTTTGCGCCTGCGGATGTATTCCTGTTAACGGATAGTGTTTAAAGACCAGGCGTATCTGGGTACCGAATTCGTCAAATGCCTGTTGTAGAACCTCATCAAACCGCGCGCAAAATGGGCATTCAAAATCAGCAAACTCTATGATTGTAACTGGCGCGTTAACATTGCCTCTAATATGTGAAGAGCCATCAATCGTTACCTGATCCACGGATAAGTCAGGTTCGGGCACGTCTGGCAAAGGCGGAGGTATAATCGGAGTATCATCATTATAAAAATCATCATCGTCTGAATTATCAATCACCGGATCCTGTCGCAAAGACGTAAGCAGAACCAGCTTCTGTGCCACTCCCGACTCAAAGTCACGCGAGGCCACAGTGAAATCGTCGCCAGCAGGATCAAAGACGTACAAGTCAAGCTCCACAATCTTATGCTCTAAAAAAAACATATAAGAGATAGTTTGCAAGGCGACCGAGTTATCGGATATTCGGTCAAGACGCTCTTGTTTGCGATAGATGTCTGGCAGTGTCGCGGAAACGGCGACATGTTTATCAGACGATACCGCGACATAGGTATACCCCAAACTTTCAAAAATTCCTTCCAACCCCAAACCGGCAGATCCATCATAAATATCATAAATTTCATCATTGGTAGAATCACCATAATATCCCCCCAAGTCGCTAATTCGAACTTTGGCGTAGGCGTTCTCAACTACTCTGTGATGCATATCTGCGACAAAGTCAGTCCAATCACTATTTAGTTCTTTCAGGGCCCAGTCTGATGATGGCGAGAGAGTAATATTATTATCAGCGTCACTGTACGTTGTATCCATGGTGGGTGTCGCAAAACCCTCTAACGTCATAGAGTTCAACACAGTATCAACGCCCTGCTGATCTTCATTATTAACTCCGTAATAATAGGCAATCCACAACAATTTATTCCCATATGGCAGAACGTATGTCGTCGTCTCAACTGTATCAGTTATTCTTAGCATCACTTTTCTGACCTGACGACCACGGAAATCAACCGTACCGCTATCTGTTAAACCCAACAATCCAAACAGGCCCATATTCACCAAAGCGTTCTGCAATGCCGTGTAACCATTATCAACGTTAGTAAAATTCGGGCTCGTCATTACCATAATACTAACGCCATTTTGGGTCTCGCTGGCCGGATTAAGTATCGCTAAACTATCAGTGCTGGTACTAAATTCCCAGGTAGCAGGCTTGCTGACAGAAAAACCGGGATCATCATTAAGAAAAATATTCTGGTCAGGACTAATATCTATAATGCTATTTTCCGTTTCGGCAAAATTAATTTCAATACCAAGAACATTTGGTACTGACTCGGCTAGAGCAACCGGCGCTACAGTCAGCGCTAAAATTGAAAACAGCAACAGCCCCAACAGTCGAAATTTTACTATCATATAATTTTAATTATTTATTTTGTAAAGATATAAGATCATTTAGCACTTCTTTGGCATGAATAGCCGGCTGAACCTTTGTGTAGACCTTAACAATCATGCCTTGGGGATCAATAAGATATGAAGTACGAGCAGTACCCATGAACGTTCTGCCCATCATTTTCCTCTCCTGCCAGACATCATAAAGTTGCACCACTTTCTTGTCTACGTCAGCCAAAAGAATAAACGGCAGATCATGTACAGCGGCAAATTTATGATGTGATGCCTGACTATCAACACTGACGCCCAGCACACGCGTTTTATACTTCCGCATAGACTGATAATCATCGCGAAAGGCGCAGGCTTCCAGAGTACAGCCCGGCGTACTGTCTTTAGGATAAAAATACAGCACAATCCACTCTCCCAAATAATCGGAAAGTTGATGTTCCTGACCGTTCTGATCGAACAATTTAAAATCTGGAGCCTTTTGTCCTATTTTTAGTGCCATACATATAGTATAACAGGGGGAACCAAATTATAGAATACCCCCAATTCAAGTACCAAATCTCAAGGACCAATAGATACCAAGCATCAAATTTCAAAGTTCAAAAGATCGTAATTCGCTATTCGCAATTCGTAATTGGTAATTGGTAATTTGGAATATATTGGAAATTGAAATTTGTATCTTAAAAAAGAGTAAAGCCCCCATCCTTCAATGGACAGGGGCTTTGTTGAGGAGTTTAATCTCCAGTGGTCTGAAGATTAAGGCACTTGATTCTCCGCATCAAACTTCGCCCGTCGACTAGAGGTCGCCTCAGGCTTATAGGAGGAGATGAGCAGACTTCCGGTCGGGACGTCGCAACTAGCTCCTTTGCGCAAGAGCTCCAAGCTGACGCAGTCACAAGAAATATGGATATCACTTCCCTTGACTCCAAACTCAATCAGAGCTTCGGTCAGCTTTCCCAAATTGTACTCATCAGCCACAATCACTACCCGTTTTACCGACATAGTTCCTCCCATCGAAAAAGCTGACCACCACCTTGATGATCAGCTTACTGTGTCCTTAGTTTTGGCTTATCAACTAACGCCAAAGGAAGCTAACCACCATGGATAGCTTTGGAGCTGGCAAAATTGATAAGTTAATTCTATGCATATTGTTTATGATATAGATTAATATTCTTTATGTGTCAATTGGTAATTCGAAATTCGGACTTCGGAATAAATATTTCTAAACTACAGAACTTTCAACTAAACTTACAGTCTTCTTGCTACAATCTATCTCACATCTAACTCCCAGCGGCATAATCACCTGCGGCTCGGTATGGCCGAAGTCAAAATTAGAAATAATTGGTATTGTTTTATTACCGAACTCGCCGGCAACTATGGCGACAATTGTTTTATCAAGTTCTTGCTTGTCCTGCTGGGTATAGTCACGGGCACGACCGAAAATGATACCGGAAATTTGATCATACAAACCCATCATACCGTATGAGCGTAGAAAATATTTAACAATTGACACCGGCGGTTTTTCTTCCGATGTTTCAAAAAATAAAATCGTGCCCTGCAAAAAGCTGGGACTAGGCCAATAGTCTGTACCTCGCAACCAATCGATAACTTCTATACAGCCACCAAATAGTCTGCCTCGCGTA
>CAYTUI010000019.1:0-23453 GCA_964441335.1 uncultured Gammaproteobacteria bacterium | reverse complement strand
AACGGGCTAGTCCTAAAACTATTTCGAGGAGAACCAGCTATTGCCGAGTTCGATTGGAATTTCTCCTCTAACCACAACTCATCCCCTAGTGTTGCACGGCTAGTGGGTTCGGGCCTTCACCTGGTTTTACCCAAGCTTCACCCTGGTCATGGTTAGCTCACCCGGTTTCGGGTCTATTGCATGCTGCACTATTAGTATGTAGTTAGTAGTAAGTAGCGTGGTAGATTGGTAGAGTGGTAGAAACTACCAAACTACGCACTACCAAGCTACTAAACTATCTAACTACAAACTAATAAAACGGACTATTAATCCTCGCTTTCACTACACCTACGCTCCGAAGAGCTTAGATAAGCAACATACAGATAACTCGTTGGTTCATTCTTCAATAGGCACGCCGTCACCCATTTACACCCGAAGATGTATATAGGGCTCCGACTCCTTGTAAGCATATGGTTTCAGATACTATTTCATCCCCCTCAGCGGGGTACTTTTCACCTTTCCCTCACGGTACTAGTTCACTATCGATCATCAAAAGTATTTAGCCTTAGCGCATAGTGACGCCAGGTTCCCACGAGGTTTCTCCGGCCTCGTGGTACTCAAGTAAATTACGGAAGAGCTATAATTCCTTTCGCCTACAGGGCTATCACCTTCTTTGGCCGACCTTTCCAGATCGTTCTACTAGGAAAATTATATTACGTATACTCCTCTTCAGACCCACAAGCTCTGAAACGTAACCACTTACAACACCCTAAGAAGCATTAGGCTTGTGACCATTGCATCTAACTCCGTCATCCACCGAAGTGGACTCCTTCATTAGAATTATCTAACTTAAAGTTTGGGCTCATCCCCTTTCGCTCGCCACTACTCAGGGAATAGAGACACCCATTAATCCTCAACGCGACAAAAAGTCACGTCCAGAATTAATAGATGTATTAATTCTTTCTTTTCCTCTGGGTACTTAGATGTTTCAGTTCCCCAGGTTCCTTTTCATACCCTATGTATTCAGATATGAATGATCTCGCTTCACGAGACCGGGTTTCCCCATTCGGAAATCTCCGGATCAAAGGTTGCTTATCACCTCCCCGAAGCTTATCGCAGATTGCTACGTCCTTCTTCAGCTTTTGATGTCTAGGCATCCACCATATGCTCTTAGTGGTACTATCCAAAACTTTGGAAGTTTCCACGTCAGTAGCATTAATATTTTTTAGATGCTCATGAATATTCTGTTGTCAAAGTCCTGACCGATCTCTACGGCTTTGCCGGTAACATCCAGAAAGAAATCTTCTTGTGAAAACTCGTTTTCTGGAAACTACCCAAGAGTTGAAAAAACCGCTGTTACCAGCGGATCGTTAGCCACAAAAATATTGACCAATCTCCGCTAGGGTTTATTGCTTAATGATAATCTCTGCATATGATTGCCTATTATTGGCTAAATTTCTTTAAATTACTACCTGTCAAACTTGACAACATTATATAGCGAAATTTTATTATTGTCAAATACCCTAAGGTTAGCCAATTTTGCTAACATTAGTCACTTATTATTAACAATTTATGCATTTTTGTGATAATCAGCATCCAATCAAAGGGGACGCTGGCTGTGAAAAAGTAATTACTAGAATTCCAGAAAAATGGCTACTATTGACATAAATACCAATATATTGTATGTTCAGGGGCTCTACAGAGCAACCAAACCAACAACGAAGGGTGGCCGCAATGAACTTTCAATCTTTGCCCAAGGGCTTTCCGGAAAACGAGTTTCGGAAGATTCTGGGACACGTTGATCTGGTTACCGATGATGTCTCGGACATCACCAATGCCCTCAACATCGCCCACGGTAAGGTGGAGGGTGAAACAACCGACATCCTGTCGTTCGACGATGAGGGAGATATCATCAAGGTCATCTACTTCAAGAGCGGTGGCAACTACCGCCATACTTTCTCCGTCTCCGATCTACGCGACTTGAAGCGCCTGCTTTAGGCCAAAACATCAAGAGGTCACTCCGTACTGACGCAACCTCGCGTCTACACGGAGTGGCCTTCTTCATTATAAATGATTTATCTAAACAGCTTTATTCTATCCTTTACTGCTTCCAGAGCTCTATCCACTGCTTTAATATTTAATTTCAATTTTTCTTTCACACAATCCAGTTGTTCAATACTTAAATAAAATTCTAACTCATTTTTAGTCACGTCCAAGATTTCCTTAACTCGCTGAGCTTGTCGTTTTTCATCACCGATAAAATTTACAATGGGGATAGACTCCAGATATGCTCGACGATACTCAGCCTCTGTCATTTCTCCAGTTCTAACTTCTTCAGCATCAGCTACCTTAATATTTCTTAAACCTTTATCAGCCGCTTCTTGAAGTTTCTTAAAAACACCTTCATACTGATGTAATTCCTCACGAATAAAAACCCTAAAGATCAGCCCTAGGTCTGACTTTTCGGCGATGCCTCGGTCATGAGAATCACGCACCTCTTGCAGTTTATTATTAAAAGACCTTTGAATACCAACATAGACCGGCTCACTGGAACGAGCTCCTCGTGATTTCAAAGCCTCTACATCCAGCCGTAGAAATTCATCTATCCCGTCAAATTCATCTTCAACTACCCGAGCGCTTACAGCTGTCAATCCCGGAATTTTTAAATCATTGATAATCTTCTTCCAAACAACCCCATGCTCCTTAGTTGTCTCAACCTGCTTTTCGCCAGAACTAGTAAACTGATCAGTATATTGCTCATCTTTCGGTGGACAATCAACCTCGCGTTGACGTAACTTTTCAATATGCAATCTTTGCATCAAATCATGAAAATTAGTTTCCTTAGCGAATTCCTTGCGACCATAATAATAATCCATTGACCTAATACCTACGCTAAGAAGGCACTCATAAAAACTTTCCTTTTTGACTGTGCCATTATTAAGTAATACCTCTACCGTTGCATTTGGCTCAAGCTCAAAGGGCGGGAGTAAATCGGGAGAAATCATTTCAATTACTGACACCGTGTCTGTCCCCCCTTCGGCCAATTCTACTTTAATCAACCGACGTTTTTTGGCCTCTGTCTTACCTTCCAAATCAACGGTGGGCGCTTCTAAAGTTGCGTCATTCATTATAAATTTTATTAATATTTTGCTATACTTAAGTTAACAGATTAATCATTTTTAGTAAATAATGAAACGTCGAGGTTTTACTTATATTGAACTTTTAGTGGTTATTAGCATCATCGGGCTGATGTCTGTTATGGCTGTTGTTTCAAACAGTAGAATTCAGGCACGCAATAGAGATTTAAAAAGAATTCAGGATTTTCAGCTGATATCTAATGCTTTGGAGCGGTATTATAGTGATCACGGAGACTATCCGCATAATCCTCCAACCATTGCTGTTTCAGACAGCGCATTGTCAGGAATTGATGAAACGTTATATGGCGGATTTCTATCCGAACTAAAACCTTATTTCGCGGGTGGTATTTTACCGGTTGATCCTATTAATGAAATCTGCGTACGCAATCCTATAGAATGCGACAGTCCGGGTGACTGGTGGTTTCATCAGTCTTATCGCTATGAATATATATGGTACAATCCTTCCATAAGTCCGTCGGGTAGTCAGTGTGGGGGTACCGATTACTATACATTATCTACTCCGCTAGAAGTTATCAAAGAGGGAGACCCTCAATATTCCTCTTGTGTTTGCCCCTTCACGCGACTGGCAGCATTTTCACCTCGCGCAGACTGGCCAACCGATGAGAATGACTGCGACGGACTTGAAGCCTGTCCAGAAGAAGCGCCATTAGAAATGTGTGGTACTACTTATAGATGTTGTGAGAATCTTAAGCGTCAATGGGTTACCTGTAATCCTCTTAACCCCGGCACTTGGGGTACTAATGTGTATTCTATTTGTGGCTTCAGACATAATACACCAGACAATCCCTAATTGACGAGTTCAAAAAATTAGAGTTATATTTGAGAACCGAAAAAAATTAAGTTTGATTGGCCGGAGTGGTGAAACTGGTATACACGCTAGGTTTAGGACCTAGTGCCGCAAGGCGTGGAGGTTCGAGTCCTCTCTCCGGCACCAGAATTAAAAAAACATGTAAATATATTAAGTCGAACGTTTACTGAACTATTATGCAGAGGACGAGAAGTTTACCCCGAGCGAAGTTTCGCGAAGCGGAACTAAGTCGAGGGGAGTCCTCTCTCCGGCACCAAAATTATAAAACATGTAAATATATTAAGTTGAGCGTTTACCCAACTATTATGCAGAGGACGAGAAGTTTACCCCGAGCGAAGTTTTGCGAAGCGTAACTAAGTCGAGGGGAGTCCTCTCTCCGGCACCAGATATAAATAATGCGGTTCGCCCAGTTAGCCAACTGGGCAAGAGTCCTTGCCGGGTCGTCTGACCCGGCTCTCTCCGGCACCGGTTAGTAAAAATATAAATAGTAAATAGACACAACTTCATAATTTAATTAATAAGTAACATAAATATTATGCCCGTAGAACAATTTGATCCAAATAAAGATCTTTCAGAAGAAGAGACGAGAGCGATAATTGATGAGAATATATCAGCCAAAATTAAAAAGGGAGAAGAGTTAAAACAAGAAATGGCAGGCATAAATACCGTTGATGAGCTTTTGGATAGAGCAGAAAATTTAGTACCAAATGCCGACCCCTTTCTAATGGATGTACCTGACAAAAATCGCGAGTATAGTACAGATTCTCACTCATTTATTATTGAGGCTTGGAAGCGGATAAAGAAAATGCCCGACAGCGAAGAAAAAAATAGACTGCAAAAAAGAGCGGACGAGATATATGGAAAATATCTTGACATCGCTCAATCAGACCTTAGATAGCACCTCTAAACATTGGTAATAAAATTTTCATAACCTTCTCAACCTCATTAATTCCCAAACCGACATAAAAAATTTAAGTCAAAAAAATAACAGCCCCGTTAGAGATTTCTCTCTGACGGGGCTGTTGGTTTAACTGGCTAACAGACGATACCGCGATGGTAAACGTCCGGCCACGTTGAGTCGTGAGCGTTGAGTCAGAACCTGATCCTGTTCGTCAACCACCATGCGACCACTGATAACGTAGCCGGTCAGAATCAAAGGCAAAAACCACCGGTCGCTCGGCCACATTCTGTCCCAAGGCAGAGACTCCACCGACTTCAGAACAAAACGCTCGGGTGACATCTCGTCAGAAGCCACCAGCTCACCTGCCGGATCAAAGACCAGAAAAAAATGCAGGAGTCTGGGCTTGCCGCCGCTGATGTTGAACTTCAACAGCTCGCCGCAGGGGACAGCTTGCTCTCCGATCAGACCTGATTCCTGCCGAAGCTCCCGCAAAGCAGCCGCCGCGAAAGATTCAACAGGTTCGATGTGACCACCAAAGCCGTTGAACAGACCCGGCCCGGAGTAAACTTGCTGATCCTTCCGAGTCTTCTTCAGCCCCAAAACAATCTCCCGCTGTGACAAAAAGACGGGGTAACTGACTGTCAGTTCCACTGGTTTGCTCATTCACGCCTCCTTGAAAAGAGCTAAAGCAATCTAAGCACTGGAATCTGTGCAAGTCAAGAAAGATTGACGTGCCACCAAGTTTTACTCCAACGAGGGGTGATGTGAATACTTATAGCAGACCCCTCCTTAATCCTCCCCTTGTCAGGGGAGGCTCATTTAGTTAGAGCCCCTCCTTTTCTAAGGAGGGGAAAGGGGAGGTCTAAAATGGTACGTAGTTTATTAGATGATCGTGCTAAACAGCAAATTTAAAGTGAAGAGATAATTTTAATAATGCATCCAATTCACTAAACTCTTTAATCATCTTCACTCCTTCAATTTTTTCCGCTGGCCGAAACATGACTATCGGCATACCGGCCGCCTGCGCCGCCTGATAATCAATCAGCGCATCGCCGACATAAAGACATTCTTGAGGCTCTAGACCCAGATCGGCGACAGCCTTCAGTAACGGCTCCGGTAAAGGTTTGTGTTCCTCCGTATCTTCATAAGCAACTATAGTTTTGAAAAAGTCTTTCAATTTAATTGCCTCTCCTTCCAAGGCGTATTCTCTAATCCGACCAGTAACAACCGCTAATAGATATTTCTTAGCTAATTGTTTTATAGCTTCCTCTGCTCCGCTCATTAGTTTCGGCTCTAGAGATATAATTTTGGGAGACAAAGCAATAGCCTTAATACGTTCAATTTCTGACTCATCATTCCGGCCGGATAAAGCAATGATCGTATCTCTCAAACTGACATAAAAAAGCGGGCGATATTGTTCGGCTGTGGGAGTCGGATAACCAGCCGCCGGCATTACTTTCTTAAAAAAATCCAGATTAGATTCAAAGGAATCTAGCAGTACTCCATCCACGTCAAATAAAATTGCTTTAATCGTCATTTAACTCTGTCAGGATAATTACTAAATACACCATCTACTCCCAGATCTCTCATTCTTTTTATATCATCGATTTCATTAACCGTGAAAGCAAATATTTTTAAACCTCTTTGATGAGCGTCCTCAACAAATTCCTTATTAATGAACTCTTGAGAAACATTTATTGAATAAGCGTCCAACTTTTCAGCTAAGGCCGCGTAATCTATGGGCATACCTACGATTAAGGCGCCGATTCTAACCTTTGGTGTTAACTCTTTAAATTTTTTTAACTCATGGTGATTAAATGACGAAATGAAAAAATCTTCATAGCTCCAACCTTTTTCACCTACATACTTTTCAATTACTCGATAAACCGACTCGGCAGTTCCGCTCCCTTTAATTCAATATTAACCTGACACTTTTTATCTATCAAATCCAAAGCCTCCTCTAACGTCGGTATTTTTTCGCCCTGACCGGCATCAAGTTTCCTTATTTCCTCAAAATTTTTGTCCAGAACATAACCATGGCCATTAGTTGTCCGGTTGACTTTATCATCATGTATAATAACGATTTCGCCGCCAGCCAAAGTATAGACATCAAATTCAACCATATCAACCTGGAGATCCAGAGCCCTCTTAAAAGAACGCAGAGTATTTTCCGGTTCGTAACCACAAGCACCTCGATGTCCAATTTTCAAAAACATATAATATTGCGGTAATTAATTAAATCTTATCTTTATGTTCAGAATAGAAAATATTTTCTTTAGCCAAACCCAAATTCACTAATTTGCCTGTCAACCAGTCTTTCATTGACTGCTCGTCTAAAAATTCTTTAACTTCCCTATTCTCAATAATCGCCCAACGTTTAACCTGCCGCAGAACATCCATTTTACTGAAAACTATTTGTGTCACCCCGTTCATCCGCACGGCTTTTTCCAAAAGATTCCAGTCTAACCAGTTGCATTGACGGGGTCGTCCGGTGGTGGCTCCATATTCTTCGCCAACTTCTCTAATCTGTTTAAAAATTGGATCATCACCTTCAAACTTTTTGGCGCCCACATAAGTTTCGTAAATTTTAGCCACACCCCAAACATTTCTGACAGCTTTAATCGGTAAGCCATTCAACAAAGCACCGGCCACAGTCGGATGGCTGGAAGTAACATAAGGATAATCGCCCCAATCAATGTCCAAACCAAAGCCTTGGGCTCCCTCACCTAAAATTTTTATGTTTTTAGTAAAATGTAATTCCTGATACAAATCAATCAAATATGGCTGTAGCTCCGGAACTTTGTCTGCTCTGACTCCAATACGCGCATATTTATCCCGGTAAGCCGGTCCGATACCGCTTCTGGTGGTACCGATCTTTTGTTCATTACCATCCTCGGCTAAATTAGCTTCGGTCACAATATGAGTATTTTGGGCGATAAAAATCTTGCCTTGCGTCTTGATACCACCAGCTTCCAAATCGGTAATCTCCTTCATAAATTTGCCGACATTAACAACACAGCCCGGGCCGATAATAGATTTAATACCAAAAAACACACCTACCGGAATATGGTGTGTCACAAATTTCTGACCTTGATGTATTATGGTATGACCGGCATTTCCGCCGCCATTGTATCTTAAAACATGAGTATAATTTTCAGTCTTACAAAGATGATGTGCTACTTTTCCTTTAGCACAATCTCCATATTGGAGATCAACAATAATATCGGCTGTCATAAGCTCATCCAGCTTAACATACTCATTATTCTTGTCCAGATTTAATTGACATTCCACAGTATATCGGGTATCTTTTCTAATCGTAGGGGCCGTTTCCACCGGAGGCGGATCACCCTGTGGGTGAAGCTCATCACACTTTCTATTTTTTATCTTGGTTGTTTGTGTGGTAAGCCACCTGAAAATATGGGCCGTTAGCTCAGTTGGTAGAGCGCTTCCATGGCATGGAAGAGGTCGCTGGTTCAAATCCAGTACGGTCCACCATCCCGCAGAGCGGGACTAAGGGCGGTTAGCTCAGATGGTTAGAGCGCTACATTGACATTGTAGAGGTCACTGGTTCAATTCCAGTATCGCCCACCATTCGACTCCTTTTGCACAATTTAAATTATTATATATAAATCCTTAGGGATTTTTTATTTAGAATTTCAACCATAATAAAATGCACCCCCCAACCTCATGGTCGGGGGGCGTGGGCGATCAGTTCGTAGGAGAACAACAGCTCGACGTTGTGAAGAGGACGCCGACGGACTTTTCGCGACAGTCGCCGAAAGGCTACCATCGTCTTCGGGCCAACCAGTGGTTGCGAGCAACCGGAACAGTTGTCCGGCGACTCGGTGCTAACCAGACAACTCTCGGTTTCCGGAAAAACATTTCGGAAACCACAAATTGAACAGCGGATGGAACAGACGATCTCGTTCATGGTCTCCTCCTGCCGTTGGTTAGTGTTGCTGCGAAAAATCAAACCGGCTTGAAAACCTACGACATATCCCGTAACCTGTCAACTTTTCTCGTCTCAAAAAATCAAATTGCTTTTACGAGCTAACCTAAACTTAGACTACAGCCCATCTTTCGGGCGAGCCGTAGGTGTGGATTGTGGACTATTGGTTTTATCCGCATCTTCTTTGTTCTCTCTATTTTCTTGTGACATAACTTTATGCTGTAACTCAATTATTTGTCTGACAACTTCCGCCGGCTTGGCAATACCGCCAAATTTATAAGTTGCCCCTTCACTAGCAGTCTGTATAATCACATCGCCATAATTCAAGACTGTTCTAAAAAACCCCTTCACATCACTTTCCGCATTCTGTATTCTGTCTAAACGGTGTTCAATTACCACCCGCGAAAAAAGACTTTTTTGTTCTACGTGGATCACTCTTTGATTAGTCAAAAGCCAGATATCTAAAGAAAAATCCACCCAAGTGACATAAAGGGATAGTAATACGCAAGCATAATATATATTAATAAGTATCCATATCAGGCCATAGTTGGGGTTGCCAAACTGAAGATTATAATCCACTCCATACAAATGGAAACCAAGAAACAGTAGTCCGGGGACCGCAACAAACGCCAACCTAATCAAAATCTCTGGCAGAAAAGTAATCCAGTGTTTCTTGATCAAAACGGCTGCCTTTTCGCCCGATAATGGAGTGGTTAAAATCTTACGAAGCATTGACGTTGTTTATTTTAATGTTTTAAATGAATTTGGTATTTCCGAGATGTAAAAAATGGGCAATGACCAGTCAGTGTTGAAAAAAATTACAGTGATAGTTATGAGCAAAGTAACCGACAAAACAACGTAGATTGCCAATGAAGCAATGTTTAGAACGTCCCAAACACCAAAATGAAAGACATGATAAAAAAGCATCGCAGAAAAAACTACGTAAATAATAACGAAAATTATCACTAGCAACAGAGGCGCTAAATAATTCAATACCATACTTTTATGACTTAACTATAGCTAAAGCTGACCAAAAAGAAAAGACCCCATTTTTCTCGTGTCAAATAGGTCACAACTGTATTTGTAAGTTGTTTAGGGTTCTAAATAGACGCTATGTTGGGCGGTCATGAAAATCTATTGAAATAGACTAAATCATCTTACTGATGACAAATTTATAAACCCCCCAACCCAAACCGACCAAGGCTGCCGGCGATATAATATATAAATATTTTTTGTTCTCCTCTTGACTGATACCGCCTAAAAAAGTCGTCTGCTGATCAACCACAGTGTTGGTTGTTGTAGCCTGTTCTTCCGCCACCACCCTAGTCTCAAATTTAAAGTCACTAGCCGAAATTGGTCGGAGTTTAATATCTGAACCGGATTTAACAACCAAACCTTTAACCAATACTCCTAAACCAACTTGTGGCACTGATTCCTGCCACTGCCAGTCACTACCCAAATATATTATTAAACGCTGGTCGTCGGCTGTAATAATTAAAGAGGCCTTATTTACTTTTTCAATCACTCCCTGAACAGTTATGTAACGATTAAGCGATTCTTCATCAACTTCAGCTGGAGTAATAACCATCGGCCAACTAACCTCAATATTATCCAGTACCGAAATTTGCTCTGGTGCCTGAATTTTCAGTCTCTTGCCGCTACTAATTTCACTTTCTACATAATCGCTAATCTTAATAATGTCGCCCACTTTTAATTCTGGGAAATTGCCTTGGTAATTATATATTTCTATCGCTGGCTGATCAGGAAACTCCGGGTCAACAATATAGAATTTTTGTTTATACCAAGTGGCCGGCGGTACAACTACTAAACCGGCTTGCGATACAGATGAGTTAGTTTCAATATTTACTTCATTATCTTCAATCGCTGTTTCTGTTTCCACGCCCGCTACTTTAACGTTTGGCTGACCCGGGCTAGGATTAGCAGACCAGTTCCATTCTAAATCTGTCTGATCAAATTGGTAGGACTGTCCTTCGGAAGATTTGTCATAGGAAGCCGAATCAATCACTTCTTGAGTCGGCCAAAGCAGTCTCACACTATCTTCAGTATTATTTAGAGCCAGTTTGGTGGCCAATCGTGACCAAACTTGAAAAACTCCGGCCTTAATTGTTGTTCCTTGAGGAAAGACAAAGGGTTTACTGCCACCTTCGGCATCATCTAAAATCCAACCACTAATATCTACATCGGTATTATTTTGATTATATAACTCAATCCATTCTTGATTATCATTACCGACCGGGTTGGGCATAAACTCGCTAATCATAATTCCTTCAACTAACTGATATTCCTGCGCCCGCTCAACATCATCAGAACTTTCTGACGTGGTCGTTGAGGCAGTTGTGGGTGTAGTCGTTGTACTATTTATTATTTCCATGTTAAGAATCTGCTCATTACTTAACCCCTGCGGATCACTAACCTTTAATTGCACGGCATATTTACCGGCGTCGCTGTACTTATGACTGACTGCCTTTTTAACACTGGTCTGACCATCACCAAAATCCCACCAATATGTCAGGTCTTCACCTTCAGGATCCAGAGAAGATCCGGCATTAAAAGCGATACTCTTATTAACCAACTGTTGTAAAGGATCGGCACTAATTGTCGCCATCGGCGCTTTATTTTCAGGCACGATATTCGCTTCACCGGACGTTGGTTTAGAAGACATCTGCCACTGATCATCAATTTTTGCCCACGACCAGCCTTCTTTAACGCTGGTGTAGCCAAACTCATCAATTAGATTGCCAGCGTCATCAAACAATCTAATATCGTCAGACGTATTGTTGAGTGCAATATTTGACACGCTTGTGTCTATCACTAAATATCCATTAGCCTTTAATATGATTGAAGTGGCAAACTTATACTTTGTTTCACTACTATCGGCAACAGACCAACCAATCAAATCTATATTGTCATTGGTATTATTGTGAAGTTCCAACCACTCACCGCTGGTATCATCGCCGACAGGATTAGCCAATAACTCACTTAAAATAACTTTATCCCTATAATCTATCTGCGGCTTTGGGTCAGGTTCTGGATCGGGGTCAGGCTCGGGCTCTAGTTCCGGATCAGTTGAAGTAGCCAAGACAGAGGAAAATTTTCCCGGCGTACCACCGCTGATCTTAGATTCCTGCCAATTAGTCAACTCATTACTTAAAGTAAAATCTATTTTTTCCAAAGTTGATCCATTGCCTGCCGCTCCCCAACTATTACTGAAAATTAATTGGTCAGCAATTTCAGACCCAACCATAATAGAAATAGTAGTACCGGCGTTAGTAATATTTACCACTGAATCAAAAAGATTACCGGAGTAACTCGAATAATCAGTTAAAAATAGATCTGGTTTATCGGCAATGATAGCAAAATCCCCCACAGCAATTGTTGAAGTTCCTTGAGACAAACTTAAACCATGGTTAGCACCGTCATTAAATTTAAAATCACTACCAATAGTAACCGCGCTGGAGCTGGCATTATATATTTCCAGCCACTCGCGTCCAGTGTCAGAACCGGAGACGTCATACATAACTTCAGTAATCTGAAATTTGGCCTGACCAATGACAGGAAATAATAACAACAAAAATATAATTGCTTTTCTCATATTGTTCTCGACAGGGGCTTGGAGAACAGGGAAAACTCCAAACCCAAATCCAAAACAGTACTATGTTGGTTAGTCTTCGTCCTCGACTGCCACTTCTTCTTTAGCCAGAGCTTTGGCCGGATCGCCTTTACCGGTACGATGACCGAGCATGATCAGTTCTTTTGCTACCACTTCGGTCATATATTTTTTGGTTCCGGCTTTATCCAGCCAACTGCGATTTTGCAGACGGCCTTCTAAATATACTTTGGAGCCTTTTTTCAGATACTGATTAATAACATCGGCTAGCTTGCCCCACGCCACAACATTATGAAATTCGGCCGTTTCTTTTTTGGCCTTAGTCTTGGCATCTTTCCAGATGTAATTAGTGGCAATCCTGAACCTGGAAGTAGCTTGGCCATTTTTCATAGCCCTAGCTTCCGGCTCGTTAGCTAAATTGCCTATTAGAGAGACTTTATTCAAGTCCATATCGCTTTTCCTTTCTCGGCCCCGAGAGGCCTTATTTTATTAGCTTCTACAAAATTATTAGAATTGGAGTTGACCCTCCTGTCGCAGACGCTTTGTCTCACCACAGGAGGGTCTTGTTCTTTTATTGACAAATCAATAAAATACTTTAGAATACTAAATGAGGGTAAAACCTCAAAATCGCTTTTCGCCAAGACGCCCCTTCGGGGGTGTTTTGGTTTTCGCCCAAATGGGCGATCCGCCTCGGGCGGATAATATTACTATGACCAACCTTAAACTTATTTGGTCACACTCTTTATAGCCGTCTGCCAAAAAAGCCGACGATTTTTTTTATGAATACTTAGCTAAGTTCTGATGGTTGAAAGCATTTGGAGAAGTCTTTTTTGCTTTCTTAGCTAAATTTAAGATTACATTTTATCATTTTTTTTATTGGTTGAAAAGATAAAATAAAAAACTCCGATGTTAGCGAAGTTTTTTAAATTTCTATTTAAATTTATTGTCAGAATATTATTAACTCACAAACAGCAGCATCATCAATGGGTATTATTGACTTCCTTTACTTGTCGAGACACATCCCAAACTATTTCAAACAAATTTTTTTGAGTCTGATAAAAATCAGCAGACTCAATGATGGTGCCAAATGCCTCTTTCTCAGTGCCAATGATTCCGACCTTCTGATCGTAAATATACATCGTCATTGGGAAAATTATTCCTTGGGGCGCATATCGAAGACTGCGTAATTCACTAGTTGATGATGGCCAGGTCTCTTCAATATCTTTTTGCTCTGAGCGAATAACGCGTAATGAATAGTCTTTAGCAATTCGCCGTTCTACATAATGATCCATATATTTTTTTCCGGGAATTTTATAAAGATCGGCCATCGACAAAATACCCAATAGAGTTTTATATCGGGAAGTAAGCGTATCTTCAAAAACAGCTTTAACACCTTCAATACCTTCGTACATGCGTATGGTGGGGCGCTTCCCCTTTGACTGCTGAAAGGACTTAAGCTGAGGCAGAATATCCTGCAAACGCCGCTCACGTTCTTGAAGAAGAATCTTGAGTTTCTCCGGTGGTTCTGTTACGTAGATGCGCTTACGCCCTTTCAAAACATAGCTAACAAGCCCCATCGTGACTAAATGCTCCAAAATTTCAATCGTGGTCGTCCGGGGAAGATGGGCTTTCGTCGCGATTTCGGCAGCTGAAGCAGGGCTTGCCTGTAATCCGGCAATATAAATAACTGCTTTATTTTTGCGTAAACCCAATTCTTCCAAAACATTTACCATAATATATTCATTATTGTCGTATATTTCCGACGACAGTAAGTATATAATAACCGTGCTGTACGGTTTTAATTGACATATAACAATTAATAGTGTAGACTATACTGTTCATTTGTATAAGTGGACCCGAGCCAGCGGCACTGGAGACTCTGACAGAGGAGGAAACGATGGGTTGCCCTAATTGCGGTCGCGTATATTGCGACTGTTCACCCTCCGATAGAGGTCAGACCTTCGATCAGATGATCGAGGACGCCAACAAGGGCTTGCCCCCGTTCGCACCCAAGCCCAACAAGAAAAAGCGGAGCAAGAAAGCTCCGAACAAGGAAGGCGAAAAGTAATTCATAATGGGCCGTTGGAACACCGACGGCCCATACTTTAATTTAGAGTAGACGTTCGTTTGGATGATGAGCCAGATAAAGATAAAGTGCCGAGGCGACACAATCAGCTAGAAAACCCGGCCCCACAGCAGGTCCTAATTTTTTTCTAGCCATCAAAAAAGCATCTTCGATACGCGCATTCAAATTCGGTAACGGGCTGGCGCATAACGTATCATATATTATTTTCACAGTTGGAAATCCTTCAACAAATTCCCGATTATGAGCTTGTCCAGTAGGTTTACCCTCCGAGGCCACTAAATCCTGCTCATAATATTGATAAACATTTTCAGCCTCCGGGTGTTCGTGGACTTCTTTGTCATAATGAACCAATTTATGAGCATGTTCTTTCATGGCCCGAAGTTGATCAACATCCTGACGACCAGTTGACCTCATAATTTCTTGAGCCTTTCCTAATATCTGTTCCACAGTTAATTTTCTCTCCTGGTCATACAGGGCATGCGCGGCAACTATAGGGACTAATTCCTCAATAATGCCCTGATTAATTCGCCCACCGCGTCGATTTCGAACATTTTTCCGTTGAGCTTCTAGTGCTATATCATATATAACCTCCGGCTGCTGATTTTTATCAATTATCCGTTGGGTCAATTTTGCAAAAGCCTCACCAATGTTTATTCCGGCAATAATGAAATCCTCAACTTTAAGGTGCCGCGAGACATCTTCGTACCTAGTTGTACAACCGGGCTTATCCGAAATCGGTTCAATAGCGGTGGCGATTTGGACATGACGTTGAATTTCTGCCGCTGTCCTCGTCAAAGGTTCGTCCTCCCAACCCTGATCATATAAATCTTGGTCAGGTTCTTCGGGGCGTGATTCCCCAACTTCATAAGTCGTCAATATACCGGCGCTATAAAGCTGTTCAATTAAATCTTGCCGATCTGGATTTAGAGCCAGCATTTGCTCCTTAATTTCTTTGCCGGACAGCGCTCGCTTAGTACCATGATGGTCATTAATACGATGAAGAGCGTCATAGACATCAGCTAAAGCTAAAATTCGCCCATACTCTTTGATCAAAGTCTTTGTGCCCTCTCCATAGGAATGGAGAAATTCTGGCAATTCTTGAGGATATTGACGTGTCTGAAAACGATGATGCAATAAAACCACTTCAGCTGTAAAATCAAACTTATCACGTAAAAGTTTATATCCATCTTCCACATGTCCCTGAACATTAATCGAATCTTCTGCGGTCCAGCCTTCAGTTTTTACAAGAGTGGATTTAGGAACCATTATCTTACCGACATCATGAAGTAGCCCGGAATACAAAAGCGCCTTTTCATCAAGGCGCATAAAACGAGCGATACGGCGTCCCACCAATCCAACTCGAAGAGAGTGCTCGTATGACCCTTGGTGCTTTTCTCTAAGAAGGTTCAGAAATGTTTGTATCGATTCCCTTTTATCTGCTGGTATCTGAAGATCGTCCATGGCAATTGCGACTCTGTCCTCCAGACTTAAACGCGGATCAAAATATCCAACAGATTCAACGGCCTGGCCATCCTCTGGAGCTGTTCGGCTATGTACTGATTCAATAATATCTTGCTGTTGAGAAACGCTAGCCTCATCAATTATAGGCACTCTAGTATCAACTTCAGTTGCCTTGGTTTCTACACTATCATTAAATTGCTCATTTCCAACCCAAAGCTCTGAACTTTCTACATTCTTATTTGCTGGTACTTCCTTAGGTACAAAATCTTGGTTCTCGTTCATAAAATAATATTAGTGAATGGATAGTCACAAATTTTTTAACAACCCTTTTTAACTTTTATATCAAGCTTCAAAAAATTATACCTCAATCAGTTCGGGATTCATTTTTGAAAATTCATCCTGTGTATTTATACCAATCCCCATCTTTGATTTTTCTTTGTCACTACCACCAGTATAGAGCGTTATGTGGGCCGGAGGCGCCTCAAGGCTAGTGCCAAGAATGGCATTCAACTTATCATAAAATATATTCATCCCTGGTAGATTAACCATTTGGATATATGACTCTCTTTTTTCTCTTATCTCCGCGCCTTTATTTTTAGGATCCTGAGAAACATATTCTTTTGAAATGTGGTATTTCTGCGATTCAAAACTAAACCACCAATCAATGGTTTCAACCAACGATTTTATCTGTAAAATTACACCCTCCCTTTTCTCTTCGGGCAAGCTCTTTAATACTTTCTTTATTTCTCCACCGTTCTTAAAGCCTAATACAGTAATATGAAAATCACCTTTTGGATCTAGCCCATTTTTATCTGCTATCTCTTTTAAAACACTTAGATCAACCGCGCCTTTATCAATATCGAGAAGTAGAGTATTTTTACCTTCATCAAAAAATATTCCTTCTGGAGCTAGAATACCTCTTTCCTGTTCCTCTGGCTTTGGAGCATTGTTAAATGGGTTTTCGAGGTCCATATATTTATTGGTTAATTATTAATTGGGTGGCTATGAAACTTGGCATCACAGAAATTCTAAGAGCCCTCATGTGGCCATTGCCCGCGAGCAACCATATTGATTGAGGTGATGTGTGCTTCTGAAGTTACAGCATTGACAATCGCTTTTCCAATTGATGATGGTGGCATAAAGAACAAACCTGTTTTCGCATAATCATAGCCATAGTTATTACCCATCATAACAATTGTATCCTGTACAATTTTGGAATCGTACATCCCTGTATCCGCTCCTCCTGGCCGTATATCAGTTATAAATATATTGTCTTTATCTAGTTCAATCATTGCCGCATTCGCAAACCTACTAATTGAACCTTTCGCGGCCATATGAATACTACCAGAAACTACTGAGCGAATTGCGCTCATTGATGACACGATACAGACTCTGGTCTCTTTTTGTTTACGAAATCTTGGAAGTAAGAGGCGTAATAAACTTACGGTATTTTTTAACACGGACAATTCTGCTTCAATAATTTCTTCCGATAAATCATCAATCAATAAGTAGGGGTTATCATCCTTCAACTTAACTGTCCCTGCGCCAAGACCTACCGATTGAACCCAAAATAAAGGCAGATCATTTGGAATCGCTGCGGCAAGTTTTTGCATGGCGCTGCTATCACTCAAGTCCACTGCTGAATATTCTACTTGCGCACCTGAAATATTTTCCTCAATCCATTTTTTTACAATCGCCAAATTAGCTTCAGTACGGGCAACAAGATGTACAATGGCACCCGCTTTGGCACATTCAAAAGCAGTTGCCGCACCAATATTGGCTTTATATTCTTCTCCGTTAACAATAATCGGTGTATGGGATGGCTGACCAGTTGTAATATCTTTAAAAATAAACTTAACGGGTTTAATACCCACCCCTGTGATTAAAATCCTTTTATTTTTAAGTTCTGAGTTCATAAGTATTAATTTTAATACATGGTGCCGCCGGTCGGACTCGAACCGACACGACCGTGAGATCGAGGGATTTTAAGTCCCTTGTGTCTACCAGTTCCACCACGGCGGCATGTATTACTTCATTGATTCTCTTAACATCTGTTTTAATGTTGCTTTCCCCTTTGAAGTTTTTAAATATCTTTCTCTACGAATACTATCACCTGCTACCGCAAAAGCCTCATAAAAAATCAATTTGACGGGTAACATTCTGCTGGTTGTCCAAACCTTGGCGTCAATATGCTCTTTAAAACGTCTTTTTAAATTTGCAGTCCTTCCTACATATAACCGCCCATTTAGTAAACTTTGGAGAACATAAACATAAAACATAATCGCTTTTCATTTAATTGTTAATGTCCCTGTTGGATTTTACCCAGAACCACATAGGGTTCTGGGTACCCCATACCCCGCGTGGTATGGGGTAAGTCCCTTGTGTCTACTCACGCACCACAAGGGTGCGGAGCAGGCCAGTTCACAACAAACTTCTGCAAATTAATTAACTATCTTTGTTAACCCTGTACCCCGCGTGGTACAAGGCACCACGGCGGCACGCATCAAATCTAACAAAAAAAGGTTGATCTTACAACCCCACTTAACCTATTTGTCCGTTGCGTTAGCATGACGAGATGCAAGGGTGGCCTGCCAACCGAAGCTTGCGACACAATTCAACAAGTTCACAAAATTTATATAATTAGTGTCGTCCTTCGCTAAAACTTCGGACGACAACCTTCGCAAGCGAAGGTTGGAGCGGGTGACCGGGGTCGAACCGGCGACCTTCTCCTTGGCAAGGAGACGTTCTACCACTGAACTACACCCGCATGTGGTATGAAATTGATTCGCGTCGCTAATCAATCAAACTTCGCTAAATCGCTGATATAATAACAGTTTAAGAAATAAAATCAAGTCAGGTTAAGGTCACTTCAAATCAATCAAAAAAACAGCTTAATTGCTGTTTCCGTCGTTTTTATAACGACTGAATTTCGGTAATATAATCCTTTTCTTTAACTGACTGACTACTGGCCTGAAAATATATCACCACACCAATGATTGCCACGAAAAAAAGCAGGTTGAGCAACATTAGAAATCTATTGGCTGGATTCATAATTGGATATTAACTTAGCTAAGTCAAGACCGTCGGGGATTTCCAATAACTTCTTTCTGCCAGTCTGACCTCTTATAATTATAACAGAAGATTTAGGGATATCCAAGACGCCGGATAAATATTTGACCAACCCTAGGTTGGCTCGATTATCCTGCGCCTTGGCCTTGATCTTAATTTTCAGAACATTTTTTTCAAAAGTAACGATCTGATTGACTTTACTACCGGGGATTACATTGACCTCTAACTTCATTATTTAAATCTAAACAACATTATTTAGTTCTTAAAATCCTGACCGATTTAAACCACTTAATAGTTTTTTTGTAAGTCATATCAGTTGTGTCCGGGGTTTCTAAAATAAAATCAACCTTTTTCAATCGGGGATTTCTGATCATTAATTCAAATACGTCTTTGCCGATTTTTCCGTGCCCAATATCTTCATGTCGGTCAACATGACTATTAAACTCTGCCTTGGAGTCATTAATGTGCATGGCCATCAACCTCTGAAGACCAATCAACTTATCAAATTTATTCAAGACCTTATTAATAGCCACCGAACCACCTCGCCAATCATAACCGGAGGCAAAACTATGTTGAGTATCCAGACAAACACCAATTATATTTCGCTTTTTTAAATTGTGTTCTGTTTTTTTAATTATCTCTGCGATCTCTTCAAAAGTATCACCGATTACCGCACCTGAACCAGCGGAATTTTCTATACAAAACTTGGTGCTACCGGAGTAGCCATGCAAAACCTTGGTTAAACCTTCAATCACCATGGCCGTGCCCTTTACTTCCCCAACATCTTTAGCACTACCTAAGTGCGTCATCATAGCTCTGACTCCTAAAATTGAGCCCCGTTCTAACTCCTCGCGGATAACACTGATAGAACCGAAGCGAATTTTATTATTCAAAGAAGCAAAATTTATATAGTAAGGGGCATGGATATAACTGGCTTTAATGCCATTGGCTTTAATAGCTTGTTGCCAGTTAGCGACAACCTCCTTGGTTAATTTAGGCGCCTGGCCGCCGCGGGGTGAGCGGGAAAAGAATTGAAAAATTTCAGCGCCTTCTTGAGCGGCTCTGGCCGGTGCTTGATCTACTCCGCCCGCGGCAGAGGCATGAAATCCGAAATACATAAAGCTATTGTAGCATAGGATTTACGTTTTGTGATTATGAAAAAATTGCCCTCCTTTACATCCAAGTTGTCTGATTATATAATCAATTTAGCTACCAGACCTCAATGGTAGCCCTCGTAGCGGTCAGAACAGGAGGTTCAATCATGGCCACCCGAGCTGGACCCAAGGCGCGCGTCCACGCGCACAACACCAAGAACAGGGACATGACGAGTCCCTTCGCCGACGCTGGCGATCACGACGACATCCGCGCCAAAAAGGCCGCGGACATCGAAGGCTAGACCGCTGGTTACTAGCCGTCGTCGTCCGAAGCGCCAGAGCAACCCTGCTCTGGCGCATTTTTTATTCAATTATCAGACGCGAACCGGACCCCGCCGCTCGCGAGCGGCGGGGCTTGACAAAAATCTATGTTCGTGTATAATACGGCCACAAAGTCCGGGGTCCGCAAGTGGCCCAAATGGCGGTGGATGCTCCATTCCGGGGTAATCTCACCCATTCACGCCGAACCGAAAGGCAGACAATGCGAATACGCCGCTCTTTCAACACCTATTTGCGCACGATCTGACTCCGCCGACGCCGGGGCCGCGCCTAGCACGAACATCTGCTAGCTAGGCGCCAATCCCGATAGTCTCCCAACCGCTTACCGCGCCGTCTCGCCGGTAATCGGTCTCCTGCCGGGCTCCTCTTGGACACAAGAGAGGGGCCCGGTCTTTTTTTTACCACGCCGCTCGTGAGCGGCGTGGTTTACACAACAATACAATTAGCTATAATTATATCGGCGGCCGGATCAGCCGGTCTGCCTACAAAGACACATGGGGGACGCCATATGAATGTATCCTCTTGGGTCAAGTTCCGTTTCACGGCCGAGGCCATCGAGTCTCACTAGCACAAGACCAAGGTGCATAGACTCGGTGAACGATGCCCGTCACCACGGCAGAGCCGTATCAACCTGAAAGCGCAGGTGCCGATGAGAGCGGAGACGTTGGCGCGTTAAGCGCCAAAATACAGAACCCCATTCAGATGGGGTGCCTGTCCGGCCTTTCGGCGGAGAAGAGTGAGCCTGACACTGAAAACAAGCGGTGATTAGGGGGTAGACCCTCTTCTCCAGGGAGAGCCTTGCACAAGGTGAGGCTCTCTTTTTAATTTAAAAAAGTATCTATAACAAAAGCTGGCCCTGAGAGGCCAACTTTTTATTCTTCCTATTTTTTTCCTATCCTCTCCTTGATCGTCTTCACCACTTTGCGGTTAATAATGACATTCTCCAAATGCTGTCTATACCCCGGGTTATGAATATTTTGCATTGCCTGCGGATTAGAGCCATAAAGTTCTTCCTGTTTTTTAATTTCCTCATCAACTTCTCCGGGTTCGGCTGTTAATTTATTTTCTTCAGCTAATTTTCGTAAAACCAGAGCCGCCTTTATTCGTTCATTTGCTTGGGGTCTAAATTCAGCTATCAACTGCTGTTCAGATTTTTTTAGATTCTCCAAATATTTATCCCATTTCATCCCTTGATTTTCAATACCGTGACGCAATTCATGCTTCATTTTCTCAACTTCAGAATCAACTAAAACATCCGGCAAATCCGAGAACTGACTTTTAGCTACAATAGCTTCAATCGCCTGACGCTCCCAATCCATAGTAGCTTTTTGTTGACGCTCAGCTTTAAGATTATCCAACAACTGATTCTTTAAACCGGCTAGATCTGGCGCCCCCAACTTCTTAGCCCAATCATCATCAATTTTCGGCATCTGTCTGTCTAAGACACTTTTTACTTCTACAGAAAACTCCGCTTCTTTACCCGACAGATGATTCTGAAAATATTTATCGGGAAATTTTAATTTAAACTTTTTCTTCTCGCCGGCCTTTAAGCCAATTAGCTGATCCTCAAAACCCGGGATCATAGCCTGCGAACCAATGACCAAAGGGTAGCTCTTACCACTGCCGCCTTCCAGCATGACTTTATCAACATAGACTTCAAAATCTACCTCAACCTTATCATTTTCTTTTGCCGGTCTGTCTACGGCTGTTTCCACGGCCTGCATAGAGCTAAAATCCTTAATGACTTTTTCCACGTCTTCATCAACCACCATAACTTCCGGCTCGTCCACTTTAATATCTGTCCATTGGCCCAGAGTAACGTCAGGCAACAAAGCTACTTTAGCAGAGTAAACAAAATCATTATCCGGGGCCATTTTAGTAACATTAATCTCGGGCTGTCCGACAGTCGTCAGTTTTTCCTGCTGGACGGCTTTCCAAAAGGAATCCTGCAGAATATCCTGCAAAGCTTCCTGATAAATGGCCATCTCTCCAAAACGAGCCTTAATAATGTCGTAAGGAGCTTTGCCCGGACGAAAACCTTCAATTTTATTCTTCTGCGAAATCCGTTCGGCCGCTTTCTGCAACTGCCCGGTTATTTCGGAATTGGCTAACTCAACAGTTAGCTCAACGAGTTTTTTGCCCAATTCTTTTCTTTCAACCTTCATTATTTTGAGAGTAGTTTGGTAGTTAATTAGCTTGGCAGACAACGTACTACCAGGCTACCACTCTACCAATCTACATATTAACAATTAATCTAAATCAGAAATGCAACCAACAGCAAGGCAACCACATTCAATATCTTAATCATCGGATTAATCGCCGGGCCCGCTGTATCTTTGTAAGGGTCGCCGACTGTATCGCCGGTCACCGCGGCTTTATGGGCCTCACTGCCTTTGCCGCCAAAATTTCCTTCTTCAATATATTTCTTAGCGTTGTCCCAAGCGCCACCGCCGGAAGTCATGGAAATAGCCAGGAACAAACCGGTAATAATACTACCAATTAGCGTCCCACCAATTATTAGAATGCGGGGCTCACCACGGAAAACTAAAGCTAATAATATTGGTACCAGAACCGGGATCAAAGCCGGCACAATCATTTGTCTTAAAGCTGACTTGGTCACAATGTCCACAGTCTTAGAGTAATCAGGTTTTTCAGTCCCGGCCATAATACCAGGCTTAGCGGCAAACTGCGCGCGCACTTCTTTAACAACCGCTCCGGCCGCCTTACCAACAGCTTCCATAGCCATAGCCGAAAATATGAACGGTAATAAACCACCGATAAACAAACCGGCCAGAACATAAGGGCTGCTTAAGTCAAAAACTACATCAACACCGGCGGCCTTTAATTCAATAATATAAGCGTTAAACAAAACCAGTGCAGCCAACCCAGCCGAAGCAATAGCATAACCCTTGGTTACAGCTTTAGTAGTGTTGCCGACTGCATCCAAAGGGTCTGTAACATCCCTTACTTCCTGCGGAAGA
>CAYTUI010000018.1:20280-23599 GCA_964441335.1 uncultured Gammaproteobacteria bacterium | reverse complement strand
GATACTCATTACTGGATAATAGTAAAAAGTGCCAAATGTGTTTAGACATTACCACTAGACCTTGACATTTACAATAAATAATGATATATTTTGCTGTTATTTTGTTCTTACTATCCGCAGAAAACGCGGCGGTTTAGAGACCGTATCTCTTTGGAGGAAGTGAGATGTCCAAACGACAGCGATCCATGTTCACGCCTTCTGAATTCGCCAACATGCGAGTGGAGGTGGAAAGGCGTTACCCGAGAATGACCGACAGGCAGCGATGCCAGAAGATCATCCTCCTGATGGACGCCGACTGCGATAGACTCCAACAGCAGGGCAACGACGGCGACTGGGAAGAGTTGGTTGCAGTCCGCAACTGCCTGGCGAGGATGCACGGAGTGGCGGAGGTAGAAGCTCCGCCCTATTCCAATATCATCATGCGCATCAGCCGCAAGCTGGCGCAAGAGCGAGCGCAGATTCAAACGAACTAAACGGTCACACGACCAAATCGTGCAGAACAAGGAGGAGAACGTGAAGCGCATTTTGTTCACCCTGATGCTGGCTCTGGTGGTGATGCTCACCGTCGGAGTCGCAGCCGCCCAGTCGCCGGTGATGCTCACTGGCGAACCGGGCTACGACGCGTACTACCACGCTGTCCAACCGAACGACAGTTGGTGGGGTGTGGTAAATACTTACCGCCCCACCCTCGTCAACCGTCTCCGGGAAGAAAACCCGAACATGCCCAGTGACTTCCTGTACCAAGGGCAGATCGTCAAACTGCCCAACAGCTGGTTCAACAACCCGGTCGTCAAGCCGCAGGCACTTCCGCCTCCGGAAATCGCGACCACTTCCAAGGAGGAAAGTTCTGCTATGCCGTTCAACCCCGACGCCTTCGTCACCTCGCTGTTTCTGCTGTTCATCGCGTTCGTGATGGGGGCGATCATCTACCTGCTGGCTCACCGGTCTTCGGCGACCCCGCCTTCCCCGACCGTGATCAACCCGCCGGTGGTGAACATCACCAACTACCCGCCGTCGAATCCGGCGGAAATGCACGTCTTCGTGCACCATGTCCACACCTCGGTCGCAGGCACCACGCCTCCGTCCGCTGCCTAGCCTGATCTTCATGGTCAGCTACCGCCACGTCCTCGACACTCTGTCGGGACGTGGCGGACTCTCTCAAACTCATTACTAGCTTAGTGGGTTTAAGAGAGTTCACGTTCTTTCCAACCTACACGAACCAGGTCCCGCAATACGGGGTCAAGGAGGATATGTCAGTGCTGAACATCGTTTTTTTGTTCCTGACCTTCGTTGCTCTGCAAATGCTCGGGGTAGCTCTGCACATGAGCACCAAAAGAAGCTGCTCAACCCTGATCACCCGGAATCTGCTACGAGTTCTGCTTCAATCCGGCATGACCTGCGCTTTGATCGGACTCAACATGATCATCACAGGCTCCCTCCACACTGTCATCACCGCGGTGATCTGTCTGTACATCATCTCGGTGATTAAAGAGGCTATAAGCGCCTTGAAAATCACCAGAAGATACAACAGTCCCGGGCCGGCAACCCATTGACCTGAACGCCCTCACGGCGTGAGTTACCCCCGTCACGTCGTTCGTGAACGACGTGACGGGACTCTCTCAAGTTCATTAACTTGTTTAGTGAATTTAAGAGAGTTCACGTTCTTTCCAACCTACACGAACCAAGTCCCACAAACGGGGCAAGGGCACGTCATTCGCGAATGACGTGCCAAGGAGGCTAACTTGAATCGTCAACCGCAAACGGTGTACATCTTGCGCGGCTTGCCTGGTTCAGGCAAGTCTTACCTGGCCGAGGAAATTCGTCAGCTGAACGGGAACGACATCCCGATCGTCAGCCTGGACAACTTCTTCACCGGCCCTGACGGTACCTACAAGCTTGAAGGCGAACGAGTACAAGAGGGTATTGAAAACCTGAAATCTCAATTGGTGGCTATTCTGACCAGCGGTCAGTCAGCCATCATGGATAATACCCATTCTAGGCTCGTCGAGTATGAAGACTACATCGCCTTGGCCAAGCGCTACCGCTGTCGGGTAGTGATTCGCCAGATTCTCTGTCCGAACGAAGCTACCCTACAGATCTTTCTTCAGCGCTGTCGTCATCAGGTAACCGAGGAGGTCATGCGACGCATGCAGCGCCGCTGGGAAAAAGACGACCGGGCAATTCTGCTGACACCGTTCATCTGAAAGGAAACGGACGATGAGCCATCTTATCGCCACCATCCTCTTCTTCCTGGTCAGCCTGATTCTGTTCGCTTTGGGCATCAGGCTGCAATTCCGCGGCAAGAAAGGCCGCAGTCTGTTCCTGATTGGATCATTCCCCTTGATCCTCAGCTACCTGTACAGCCACAAAGTTTGGTTGAGTTTTGACAGACCTAAAAACCTGTCCTGGCTCTACCAGCACATGCCGTGGCTAAGCTACTTGGGGATTATCGGCATTTTCTTGCTGATGCTCGGCTTCCTGATGGTAATCGGGGACGACATCAACGGCAGCCTGCCGACCAACAAATCCTCAACCTAGACGCCACCTCGGCGTTTCCCCGTGAAAGGAGACAACCATGTTCGTTTTCCTGATCCTGGTCTTCACGTTGGCAACGATTTTGTTCATGTGGAAGGCCACTGAACTGACTCGCCAGGGTCAAAAGGGTAGAAGCTTCTACCTGCTGGCCTTGGCTTGTGCAAGCGCGAGTCTCATCTTCATCCAGATGGCAATGATCGTGCGCCTAGTGCCGGAAGTGTCGATGTACTCACAGATACCAACTCCCTGGAAAACCACTCTCGCCTGGACATCAGTGGTGCTGGTGTTCAGCCTCATACTGGGAGCTGTGATGATGATACTGGATGACATCCGGTACAGCATCTTGGGCAAGGACAAGCCCGTCTCTCGCTAGACGCCACCTCGGCGTCATCCTCAACACGTCGCACACCTGCGGCGTCGCCCCCTGTCGTTAATTCGGCAGGGGGTTGTTTTTTTATAACAAATCATCAGCCAAATCTCGCCAATCAGGATTTATAGATTCAATCAATATAATTTTCTTTTCCCTTCTCCACTTTTTTATTTGCTTTTCTCGGCAAGCGGCCGCATAAGGGTCACCGCAATATTCATAATAAACCAGCTTTGTTAAATTATACTTCTTAGTAAATCCCTCCACTTGCTTATTCTTATGATCGAATACCCTTCCTTCTAGACTACAGGACATGCCCACATACAAAACTGTATGCCACTTGGGATTTGTCATTATATATACGCAACAACTTTTTTCTTCCATATATTTATCTGTATTCTCGACCCGAGACGACCT
>CAYTUI010000018.1:0-20180 GCA_964441335.1 uncultured Gammaproteobacteria bacterium | reverse complement strand
TGCATAACACCGAGAGTGTCGAAAAATCAACAATGATCAAACGGAGAATAGTCGAAGGGAGAGATCTCCTATAGATTAACGTCTATTGTCTTGGAGATCTCTCGTCGTATCCTCCTCGAGAATTCCGAGCGTCTTGGAGATCTTCTGGTATTCTGTATTCTCGACCCGAGACGACCTTGCATAACACCGAGAGTGTCGAAAAATCAACAATGATCAAACGGAGAATAGTCGAGGGGGAGAGATCTCCTATAGATTAACGTCTATTGTCTTGGAGATCTCTCCTTCGTCGAGAGTACAGGGTATTTTGGAGATCTCTCGTCGTATCCTCCTCGAGAATTCGGGACGTTTTGAAGATCTCCCCTTCGTCGAGAATTCGGGTTCATAAAAAAACAAGGACCCATCCCCTGTTTTCCAAAAACTACCCGCCCGCCATCGCAAGCATGAGCTTGCTCAGGCGTTGCGGGCGGGCTCACCACTCACCACCAACTACTCACTAATCTACTCCTCTTCCTTCGGCTTTTCCAATAACTCCATTTCCAATTCAGTTTCCACACCAGTAATTTTTGTTACATCTTTATCAATTTTTCCAAACTCACGATGAGCAATATTGTAGGTATTAATCACCGTTCCTAATTGTGAACCTAATTTTTTATAATACTGATCATAATTCATCAGATGCTTCTGCAAAGCCTCCACATTTTTCCTAATCTCCTTGGCCGACTCCTCTATCTGCAATGCCCGCAGACCTTGCAGTACGGTCTGTAAGTAGGCTAAAAATGAGGTGGGCGAAACTATAATCACGTGTTTATCTTTAAAAGCATAAGTAATTAAGTCACGAGTAGAAATTTTTACCGCGCCGACTTTATTGACCAGTAAATCATAATAAATCGCTTCCGACGGAATAAACATGAAAGCAAAGTCCATGGTATTTTCCGATGGCCGGACGTACTTAGCGGTTTCATCAATTCGGTTCTTCAAATCCTGCTTGAATAATTTTTCCAAGGCCTCACGCTGGACGGGATCACGCTCATTCAAGATGCGCTCATAATTCTCTAAAGAAAACTTAGAATCAACAGGAATGATTTTATCTTTAACAAAAACTACCGCGTCAACTATTTCCCCGTCCTTAAAAGTATACTGCATCTGATAAGAATTAGGCGGTAAAACATTCTTCAAGGTTTCTTCCAAAAAATACTCCCCCAAAACACCTCTCTGCTTGGGATTTTTTAAAATGTCTTGCAGATTTTTCAACTGATCGGAAAAATTTAAAACTTGTTTATTGGTTTCATCTAACTTTGTTAATTTTTCAGTCGTATCGCGGCTCAACTTAGAAATCTCAATGAACTGATCCTGCAATTGTTTAGCTGACATGCCAAATTTATGATCCAGGGACTTGGTCATGTCCTGAATTTGGTTCTGTAATAATAGCATAGACTTTTCATCACTAGGCTTCGCCAAGCTGTTAATCTTTTGAAACAGAAAAAACAGCATGGCACCTAGAATAACCACGACAATCAGCAGGACTATTAATAATATTGTTGAACTGTCCATTATGGTAATTTAAATAATTTAACAGCCGAAGTAGTTGTTACCCTGATCACTTCCTCCAACGTCAGTCCCTTAATCTGGGCGATTTTACGAGCAACTTCAAGGACATATATCGGCTCATTCCTTTTACCACGATACGGTTCTGGTGACAAATACGGCGCGTCAGTTTCAATCAATAGCTGTTCCAAGGGCGTTTGCTTAACCACTTTTTCCAGAACTCCTGTTTTATCAAAAGTTACGATACCGGTAAAACCCAGATAATAACCGGCTTTGATTAAATCAGCGGCATCGCCAACATCGCCCGTGTAACAATGGATTACCGCCTTGGCAACTTTCAAATCTTTCATAATCCTCAAGACTTCCTGATAAGCGTTAGGGTGCTCCTGACTTAAGCGTACATGCGCTATTATCGGCAGGTCATTGATCAAAGCTAGTTTAATAAAATTTCTGAACAGCTCTTCCTGTTTAGCGGCCAATTGTTCAAAAGGAACAGACTTTTCCTTGACGTGATAGTAATCAATACCAGTTTCACCAATAGCTTTAACAAACCCCGTGTCAATCAACAACTGATAGGCCTCTGGCCTAAACTCCTCGTCATAAGCATGAATCGGATGGATGCCGATAGCGGCAAATAGAAAATCAAACTGTTGAGCCAACTCCACCGCTTTTTGACTGGTCGGTAACTGTGAGCTAGGCACAATAACCCGCATGCCCTGCTGTTTAATCCTATCTATAACAGCCTGCCGGTCTTCTTCATAGCCTTCAAAATTAACGTGGCCGTGTGTATCTATCAGATTCATTATTGACTCAACTTAATCCTTAAATCTGCCGCTTGTTGCGGTGACAGTTTCTTCATAAATTCTGTAATTTGCTCTTCACTGAACTGACTGGCGAAATCTTTAATGGCCGCATCAGGCAGAGCGGCAAAATTAATTTTACTGGGGTCAACATTATTCCAATTAATATTATTCGGATCAAAATTATTAAAATCTATATTGTTCACTTTTAACGACTGACCCACTTCTGCCAGAGCTTTTAAAGATTCCGGTAACATCCCCCTAATGACCGCGGTCATATTAACAATCGGCTGGCGCAGTTGGGCTTTGTTAATACTATCCACCACAGGATTGGAAAACGGCACTGCCACTACCAGCCAGAAAACAATGCCTAAAATAATAATCGCCTCAATTAAACCCAGTACGCCACCTAAAATTTTATTGAAAAAACCAATGACCGGCAAAAAATTGAAAATCCGATTAAGCACCCAAAAAATTATACCAACTATCGCCATAACCAAAACCAGAACTATAATATAACCCAAACCCAAAGCGATAATCTGTGTCTTGATATATTGTGCCAACCAATCTCCGACTTGCAAATAGTACTGCCCGGCAATCCAAATGCCGACCAACAATCCAACCAGCCAACCCAACATCCCTAAAAACCCGGACTTATAACCTTTAACAAAAAAGAGTATTAGTATAACTATGACGGCATAATCTACGATGGCCATATATTTAAGTTATTCTATTAAATAAATTCTCCGGCTTGGTAATTTTATCAGCGGAAAATATTAAGGCAATTTTTTGCGCCGTCTCGGGCATAAACGGTTCCACCAGTTCCCCAATAACTTTTATTCTAGCCAGCATCTCTGTTAAAAACTCTTGCACTTTCGGCAAATCGGTTTTGGCCAAATCCCAAGGTTTGATCTGCTCAATCTGGGAGTCACAATAACTAATTAGCTCCCAAATAATATTCAGAGCTTCCTTGAATTTGAACTCTTCAATCAGTTGCCACACTTTTTGAGTGGGGTCTTCCTCCCCCTTAGCAAGGGGGAGTGGCTGAAAGCCGAGGGGGTTATCTCCGGGCTGTAAATATTTCTCGGCTAAGGTAGTCACCCGCGCCACCAGATTTCCCAAACCGTTGGCCAGGTCGGCGTTAAATCTTTCGTCAAAGTCAGAAACTTTGATATCCGACTCTGAACCAAAAGAAAACTGTGACAAGATCAAATAGCGGGCACCATCACTGCCATATTTAGTTACCAATTCATTTGGGTCAATCACATTGCCCAAGCTCTTACTCATCTTCTGTCCATCAATGGTAAAAAAACCGTGAATCAGTAGCTTCTTCGGCAATGGCAATTTTAAAGCCATCAGCATCGCCGGCCAATAAATTGCGTGAAATTTCAGAATCTCTAAGCCCATCAGTTGCACATCGGCCGGCCACCACTGATTAAATTTTTTCTCATCAGAGCCAAAACCGATGGCTGTAATATAGTTCATTAAAGCCTCAAACCAAACGTAAATAGTCTGCTGACTGTCCCAGCTCATGGGAATACCCCACTTCACCGACTGTCGGGAAGCGGAAAAATCTGTCAGCCCTTGTTTAATCAACCCCAACGTTTCATTTTTTCTGGCCTCTGGATAAATTTCCAGCTGACCTTCATTGATAGCTTTGGCAATCTGCGGCAAAAAATCTGTTAACCTAAAAAACCAATTTTCTTCCTTAATCAATTCCGGTTCGCGGTTATGCAAGGGGCATTTACCGTCAACCAAATCTTTGTCAGTTAAAAACTTTTCACAGCCAACACAGTATAAGCCTTCATAACTACCTTTATATAACACATCCCGTCCGGCTGGCGTCTGCGCGGCTCGAAGTTTGCCCATTATTTTAGTAACCGCGCCCTGATGTCGGTCTTCAGTTGTTCTGATAAAATCATTCAACTGAATATTCAAAGCCTGCCAAGTTTTCTGGAACTTCTCGGCCACTTGATCAACATAAGTTTCCACCGGCACGCCTTCCGCTTCCGCCTTCTCCTCTATCTTGCGGCCGTGTTCATCGGTTCCTCCCAGCAAAAAAACTTTATCGTCACCTAATTTACGGCGATAATAACGAGCCAAAATATCGGCCACTAAAGTAGTATAAGAATGACCAAGGTGCGGTTGGTCATTCACATAATAAATAGGTGTGGTGATGTAAAACTTTTGAGACATAGTCTATGATGGTTTGGAATTACCAAAATCACTCATAAAAACCGCCAAGGCAGTGGCGACCGGCACGGCTAATAAAGCTCCGACCATACCGCCAATTTTTGCACCGATCAAAACAGCCACTAAAACTATAATGGGATTCAAGCCAGTAACTTTCCCCATAATCTTCGGCACAACTACATTATTTTCTATTTGTTGAATAACGACATAAAGAATGACGACCATCATGGCCAAAAATGGACTTTGCTGAAAAGCCAAAAAGATTGCCGGAATGGCGGCTAAAATCGGTCCTAAGAAAGGAACAATTTCTAAAGCCCCAGCCAATAAAGCTAAGACCAAAGCATATTTAACCCCCATCAATGTCAAACCGACGTAGGACAAAATAAAAATAATAACTGATAATATCAGCCAGCCGCGTAGCCAATAACCCAAACGTGTCTGAACCTTGGATATTAACTGCATCAAATAAGGCTGATATCTGGTCGGCGCTAAACTTCTGATGAAGCGGCGCATATTTTCTTCTTCAATGGTCAAATAAAAAGTCATCACCAACACCAAAAAGAAAGCAAAAATACTGCCGAACAAATTGCTAACAAAACCAAAAAAATTAGATACTTCCGGTAATCCAAGGTTGCCCAGGCTGCTACTGACAGGAACATTTCCAACGCCGCCCAATGACTGAAACTTATGCCAGGTGCCGACAATGCTGTCATAATAGTGCGGGAAGTTGGCGGCCAAAGCGCTGACCTGTTCCACAATCGGACCGGACACCAAATAAACAACCGATCCCAGGGCACCCAAAATTAGTATAAAAATAGCGATAATGCCGATGCCTCTAGGAATTCTAATTTTTTGTAACCAATCTACCGCCGGGTCAAAAGCCGAGGCCAAAATAATAGCCACAAAGACCAATCCCAAAACGTCTCTAATTAACCACAAGAAAGCTAAACTTAATAAAATTATCACTACCTTAAATATAGATAAGGTGGAGATATCATAGACTCTACTGTTGTCTTTCATATATTTTGTTTTACGATTTTAAAATCTTTAAAAATTTTGACGATGATTTAAACGGTCCGATCATTGCCAGATTACTTTGCTTCCAACGAATAATATTTTTAGCCACCCGTTGGACATCGGCTCGAGTGACGGCCATAATTCTACCCAGTTTAGTGTCCAAAGACTCAATCTTATTCTGTAACAATTCTTGCGTCTGTAGATATCCTAAATAATCGCTACTGTCCTCCATTCGGAGAATAGTACCGCCCTTGATATTATCTTTAGATCTCTTTAATTCTTCACTGGTTACTAGCGAAGTCTTTAATCGATTTAACTCATGTTTGATCAGTTCTAAAGCCGGCTCAATCCGTGATTTATCCAAACCGGCTCTGACAACAAAGTTTCCGACATCTTCATAGCTCTCGGCCGCCGCTCTGATAAAATAACACAAACCTTTGCGCTCTCGGACATTGATGAACAATCTGGAACTCATATTACCACCCAAGATGTTGGCCAAGACTGTTAAAGTCGCCAGATCTTTATGGCCCAACGCCAAACCCGGAAAAACCAAGCCAATCTGCAACTGTTCCACCTCCTGATAATGAATCTTAATCCTGGGCTGTTGTTGCTTCAGCTTCAGTTTATCAATAGTAACCCGGCTGGAAACTTTTTTATCCACCGGAAAATATTTATTCAGCAATTTCAACACCCTGACTTCTTCAAAATGACCGGCCACACCCAAAACCATATTGCCGGGATAATAAAATTTCCTTTTGTAATTATACAAGTCATCGCGGCTGACAGTGCGGATTACTTCCCGCGGTCCAGCAATATTTCTACCCATGATCGTTCCTTTGTAAACTAATTCTTCATACAAATCATCAATATGCATCATAGGATTATCTTCATACATATTGATCTCCTCAACAATTACTCCTCTTTCTTTTTCCACCTCTTTAGGATCAAATTTAGAGTGCCTTAGCATATCTGACAACACATCAATAGCTTTTTCCAGATGTGAAGCGTCGGCCCTAATATAATAACCGGTACGGTCTTTCCAGGTAAAAGCGTTGTATTCAGCGCCAATACTGTCCAGCTCGCGGGAGATTACACTGGTATTCGGTCTTTTTTTAGTACCCTTAAACATCAGGTGTTCCACAAAATGGGAAGCGCCGTTGATTTTTTTGGCTTCCTGTCTGGAACCGACTTTATAGAGAACCTGAAAAGTAATAGCCTTGGTATCCTGTTTGGGAGCCAGAATTACTGTACTGCCGTCTGACCGGACAATTTTCTTAAACATTAGCTATCATTTAATACTAAACTAGTGAAATTATAACAGAAAAACGGAGAGATTGACAATATGAGTTAAATTAATCTGATGCACGTAGTTTATCCAAAACTGTCACCTCACCATCGTTATATTTCCCAATTTCAAATCCATCATAGACAAAATGATCACCGTCTTGAAAAAACCACAGCGATGTTTCATTATCCAAAATGATCATAAAACCTCTTTCGTTGGATAAAAAAGGAAAAAAATCAACACGTTCGACCGTTACCAAACAGTTATGTAATTTTTCAAAAATTCTATTCTTATTACCCTGTTTGATTGCCAAATACTTAATTCCTGCTGACGGCCAAAATCTCAACAAAAATTTGTGATACCATTTAATTTCCATATTATTTTTTTAATGATTAATTTTATATTTATCTTTCTTCCATAATTCTGGATTGTGGCTAATATACCAACGAATACGCTCTAATGATCCGTAATTTCTAATAACGTGATCGTAAAATGATCTGTGCCACCTAAATTCTGCCGAACCATATTGATGGATTAATTTCGATGAAGTTGTTTTAAAAGCGCCAATAATATTTGATAACGATAAATTTTTCTGCGACGCCTCCGTACCCGCAGGTCTAGACCTGCGGGTACACCGCATGTTATCAGATTGGTTATCAATTATAATAACCCCGTGAACATGGTTCGGCATTACCACAAATTCATCTAATATTACGTAAGGATATTGTTCCGCCAGCCATTGCCATTGGCGCATGACAATAGAACCGCTTTCATTTAGACACATCACTCCATTATTAACATGCCCAAAATGATGCACGCCATTCTTCGTGCAAATCGTCACAAAATATAAACCCGGCTGGCTATAATCATAATTCTGTAGCCTGTTAATTTTTTTATACTGCTGCCAATTATTATTCATACAAATAAAAAAAGACGAATTAGTATTCCCGCGGCTGTGCGGAAAATTCGTCCCTGTTACTCAAAATTTAATTACCGAAAGCGCTAATCAAAAAAGTCAACAACATGATCACAATAAAAATGATGGTTCCTAAAATCCTCCAAGAAATTGTTTGCTTATCATACACTATTGAAGGTCGTGGCATGACTGTCATAACCGTCTTATCTTGAGGCGCATTATGGCCTGTAATAACTTTCATGATTTGATCAGCTTGCGGCGTGGCACTCAAAAAGGACAAAATCTTTGATATATCGTTCCTATTTCCAGCGGTCGGTTGACTATTTTGCGCCTGTTCCTTAAAGGTAGTAGCCACAGTTTTTTTAATCCCCTCCCAATTTTTTTTCGATGACTTGGCGATATAGAAAAATACCAACAAAAAAAGTAACATCGGCAGAAATGATAGACCAGTCGCCAGACCCCCAAATCGCCACAATAAAAAACCAGTGACAGCAATGGTGGCAACTATTTGCAATTTTTGCAGACCGTTCATTTCTAGCAATTAAATTTTTCCGAGAAATATTTATCCAACTGATCAACGCCGACTCTATCCTGTTCCATAGTATCCCTGTCGCGCACTGTAACCTTTTTATCTTCCAAGGAATCAAAATCAATGGTTAAGCAATATGGTGTACCAATCTCATCCTGCCTACGGTATCTCTTACCGATAGAACCGGTGTCATCATACTGAACACGATACTTCAAACGCAGAGAATCAACAATTTTCTGCGTTACTGCCTGCAATTCTGGTTTTTTGGACAACGGTAAGATGGCAATTTTTATCGGCGACAAACGTTTATCCAGACGCAAAACGACTTCTGCTTCTTTAATTGCCTCTGTGGTTGTCGATCGGCCGCCCTGAACTTCCTGATAAGCTTCAATCAAAAACGCTAGTGTCGCTCTATCAACACCTCCGGAAGCCTCAATAATATTAGGAATAAATTCAACGTTGCTATCATCCTTAACGGCCAGCTTAGTTTTACTGAACTGCTGATGCCTGGACAAATCCCAGTCTCCCCGATCGTGGATCCCTTCCATTTCTTTAAAACCATCACTGTCATCAGTAAATTCAAATTTGTATTCAATGTCAATCGCTTGTTTAGCGTAATGAGCCCGCTCATCGTCGGCATGAATTCTGAATCTTAGATTATCTTTGCTAATGCCCAGATCCTGATACCATTTCATTCTCTCGGCCTGCCAAAAAGCAAAAACTTTTTTACTGTCAGCAGGATTAATAAAATATTGCATTTCCATCTGCTCAAACTCTCTCATACGGAAAGTAAAATTCTTGGTGGTAATTTCGTTGCGGAAACTTTTTCCGATTTGCGCAATACCAAAAGGCAATTTCAAACGCATACTGTCCAGGACATTTTTAAAATTCATGTAAATACCCTGACAAGTCTCACCTCGTAAATATGCTTCTTGTTTCTGTCCGGCCACTGCTCCCAGTTCAGTTTTCATCAGCAAATTAAAATTACGTGGCTCTGTCAACTCACCACCACAATTCGGACATTTTAAATCTTTAATCTTCTTACCTGACTCCTCTTCCAAATGATCAACTCGGTAACGATTCTTACATTTTTTACAATCAACCAAGGGGTCGGTAAAACTCTCTAAATGCCCTGACGCCTGCCAAACAATCTCCGGAGTTAAAATAGCCGAATCCAAACCTACAACATCAGGTCGTGAAACCATATTATCCCACCACAGCTTTTTCAAATTATTCTTCAACTCCACGCCCAAAGGACCGTAATCATAAGTAGATCCCAGGCCGCCGTAAATCTCGGCCGAAGGAAATATATAACCACGTCGCTTGGCTAGATTGACTATCTGTTCAATTTTACGCATGTATTTTGTAAAGTTAATGTTCCAAATAAGAGATGCGAAGCCGGTAGCTGGTGGCCAGTGGCTTGTAGTTTAGGCTCGGCTACAGGCTACAAGCTACTATCTACAAGCTAATAGAGCTTCTTCGCTTTGTCAACCTCAATGACCCCGCCCTTTTTCAAAATGACAGTATCGCGGCGGCCAATGGCGCCTTTTAGCAAATATTGCGCCAAAGCATTATCCACCCTATCCTGGATAACCCGCCTTAAAGGTCTGGCTCCAAAAACAGGATCAAAACCGGCCTGCGCCAGCTCGGCCTGCGCCTCGGGATCAACGGTTAAATGAATACCCTTAATTTCCAATCTCTTGGCCGCTTTTTTCAGCAACAAACCGGCTATCTGGTAAATCTCTTCTTCTGTCAAAGGTTTGAAAACAATAATACCGTCAAAACGATTCAGAAATTCCGGAGAAAAAAATTCTTTCAACTTGTCTTTAATCAGCTCCTCTTTAATCTGCCTTATATCAACTTTCTTAGCTACTTGCTCCTGAATGAACTGACTGGCCGCGTTGGAAGTGGCAATCAAAATAACATTGGTAAAATCAATTGTTCTGCCTAAGGCGTCAGTTAAACGTCCGTCTTCCATCACCTGCAAGAAAATATTTAAAATATCCGAATGAGCTTTTTCCATTTCATCAAGCAGTAACAGCGCGAAAGGATTAGCCCGAACCTGTTCAGTTAATAAACCGCCCTGCCCCGAACCGGGCACACCAATCAGCCTGGCCACCGAATTAGGATTTTGGTATTCGCTCATATCCAGCCTGATCATTTTTTCCTCATCGCCAAAATAACTTTCAGCCACAGCTTTAGACAATTCCGTTTTTCCGACTCCGGTCGGTCCTAAAAATAACAAATTGACGATTGGCTTCTTTTGGTCTCTTAATTCTGTCCGCGCCCGCTGTAAAGCCGTTACTACCAATTGTACAGCCTCTGCTTGTCCGACAATTCTCTGATGAATAGTCTCTTCCAAATTTAGCAGTCTAGTAGATTCAGCCACCGTAATCTGCGACAAAGGTATATTGGTCTTGCGCGACACCACGGCGGCCACGTCTTCAGCCACCACCAATTGGGTAGTTTTATTTTTTTTGCCTTGTTCAGATCCTTTGGCGGCAACAGTAGCCGCGACTTCCTCCATCAAAACAACTGCCTTAGCCGGCAAAAACTGATCATGCAAATATCTGTCAGCCAAATCAACAGCTTTAGCCAAAGCTCCGTAGGTAAAGAAAATATTATGTTGAGCTTCTAAATAGCCGGCATTAGCTTCCAATATTTGAATTGCCTCATCTCTTTCCGGCTCGGCAATTTTCATGGTGACCAAATCGGCGCTCAAACTACTGCCCTCAATAAATTTATTATAATTAGTGGCATCAGTAGAGGCGACAACTATGACCCTAGGATCTTTAATCTGCATAGCCAAAACATCTGACAAATCCACATTTTCCGTTCCTTTAGCCCCCACACCGACAAGATTATGAATGTCCTCAATATATAAAATAATATTGCCCGAACGGATTACTTCTTGAGTAATCATCAACAATCTCTCCTGCAATTCACCGGTCTCCGATGCGCCGGCCACCAAAAATGGAATAGACAAACTGACCAATCTTTTATCATGGAACACTTCGGGCACGTCCTCGGCCGCCATACGATAGGCTAAACTTTCAATAATACTGGTCTTGCCGACACCCTGCTCCCCGATTAATAAGACACTGGTATTACCACTTTCAATAATGGTATAAATCTGCTCCAGCTCTTTATCCCGACCAATAGATAATGGCAAAGCGCCACGCCGCGCCAACTGCGTCATATCAGTGCCAAAACGATCCAGAATTGGAGTGGCAGTAGCGGTATAAGCTCTGTTAATCGGGCCTTTAGGTTTATAAATAAAAGAGGCACGATATTTTTTATAACGGCTATACAACTGATTTTGAAATTCAATCCAAGCAATCACATTACCGACCGAACTTGATTCAATACCGTAATCAGCCAATACCTCCTGCAACTGCAAGTCTGTGTCAGTAATAGCTTGTAGGACATCAGTCATCAGAATTTTTCTGTGATTCTTATTGACCGCCGAGATATAAGATTTGACTAGAATTTCATAAAGTTCCTGACTAATCGGTAAATTACTTTTCTCCGGCAATAATCTGATGACCTGTTTGACAAAAATTTCCTTAATGCCGGCAATGCCCACACCCATTCTGGCAAACAGCAACATTACATCACGGTTATCCATTAACTTGACGATCAGATGCAACGCCCGTAACGGAGGCTGCTTATTTTTTTCAGCCACCAACCAAGCGCTATCAAGAGCTTTCATCACATCTTTGGACAAATACTCCGCCACGTTAATACTCTTACCGCTGATATGTTTTTTATATTTGCCAAATTCTATATACTTATTATCGCCCGATTCAGTCATCAGACGATAAATTAGATAAAGATTAAAGAATATTAATATCCAAAACCAGCTAACCAAATAGTTGAAAGAATATATCATCGTCAGCGGCCAGAGCGTGTGAGAAAAATCAACACTGTCTCCAATCCGATAAACTAAAAATAAATTCACGAATAACAATAGAACTAAAAAAATATTGATTGTTGCGGCAACAGTGGATTTAATTCTTCTCAACAAAATATGTAGGTACCCAAAATCCCAGCGCCAAAACAGATAGTTGTCTTTAAAATAACAAAACTCGCCGGCGCCGTGGCATTCCTTGCAAGACAAACCTTTGTTCCTGCCACTGCCATTACACACCTGACAAATTTGCAACTCTAATGGTTTAATACCCTTATCCATAAATATTCATCAAAATGTCCTTTAATCTAACGACCGCTATAATAGGAAATACCAGCCAAATAATTAACAAAACCACTAACACCAACGCCTTGGCGATAAAAAATATTGATCTAAAAATTAAAATTATCAATCTGACAAAAAAACTTATGATCCAGCCGGTTCTGTCATACTGCCCGAACATCGGTTTAAAAATATTGGACAGCAATAAAGGCAAGGCTAAATTATTACCGGTTTGTTTGGCATTAGAATAAAGATCTTTGATAATCATTTTCAGTCCGGCTGAATACCACCATAACGGAAAATACAAAATATCACCCACTAAATCCAGGGCTAAATACTTGGCGGCAGAAATTACGATATTTCTATTTTTAGTCATGAAAATTTTAATACTAGCAACGTCTAATTTGGTACCGAAATATAATTAGGTAAAGCCAGGGTCGAATTAAACATTACTCCCCGGCTGTCATAAGGCTTACACACGCCTAATGCTAAAGTATTTTCGTCAGTTCTGGTTAAGAAATAGCCAGAATCCGTGGCATCGGTTTTATCAGGATCAATCGGTAAACTTGCCAAATAGACTCCAATAAAATCGGGCGAATTTACAACGATGCAAGCTCGAGTCTGATCGCCGCAAGATTTTGTTCCGGCAGTGCTACAAATCGGGGACTTCTGACCGACTCCGACTGTTGAACTGGAAAAAAACGAGGGTAAATTCCCATTGTGATCGGCCGCGTAATATTCCAAAGCCTTGGCGATTGTCTGCAAATCCTGTCGCCTTTGCGCGTCCAGTCCTTCGCCGACCCGAATACTAGGTTTCAAAAGAACAATCAAAATGGCCGCGAGTATTCCCATCACAGCCACCGCAATAATAAATTCCGTAACAGAAAAACCTGATTTGTTATAAATAGCCACGAGTAAATATAATTATTTACGCATAGATATTATAACATAAACCAGGGTTTATTGTTATCAGAGGCGAGAATAACTTAAACTAGGTTGTGGGAGTTCTGCGTGCCATTGGCCAGTTTTGTTTTATACCAGTCAATGTAATCTTGGAGATTTTCGCTCAAGTTTGTCTGGGGCACAAAGCCCAAAGACTCGGCCAGTTTTGTATCAGCTTTCAATTTCATTACTTCCCCGGGTCTTTTTCCGACATGAATAATTTCTGACTTGGATTGAGATATTTCCTTAATCATGCTAGCTAAGTCATTAATCTTCACGGTTCGGCCGGTGCCAAAATTAATCGGTCTGCCCCATAGCTCTTTCTCAATACACATTTCATAACCCTTAAGAGCGTCGTCAATAATCATGTAGTCTCTTTCCTGCTCACCCGATCCGTAAACTTCCAACGGCTGTCCCAGTAAAGCTTTTCTGGTGAAAATGGCAATAACTCCGCCGTAAGAATCGTCAGCCTGATATTTTCCAAAGGTATTAAAATTCCTAAGTATGGCCACTTGCGTGCCGTAAGTATCAAAATATGCTTTACATAATCTATCGCCGGCTACTTTGGAAGCGGCATAGGGCGACTGACAATCCAAAGGATGTGACTCGTCTATCATTTCGCTTTGAGCCGTGCCGTAGACTTCCGAACTGGAAGCAAAGACCATTTTTTTCTTATGTTTGGTCACCGCCTCTAAGACATTTAGAGTGCCAATCACATTAATATCAATGGTCTCCTGCGGATTGGTAATAGATTTGTCAACGTGAATCTGCGCGGCCAAATGATAAACCGCGTCCGCCCATTTAACATGAGGTTCAATATCCTGGTAATACCGTACGTCGCCGTATTTCACCTCTTTGACAATCGGATGACCCGAAGAATGCTGAAAGTTATCCAAACCAACAACCTCATGCCCTTCCTTTTTAAGTTTTTCAAATAGGTGTGAGCCAATAAACCCAGCGGCTCCGGTAATTAAAACTTTCATTATGTTAGCGGTATATAATCAAGTTTATTAAACTATATTCCAAGTCTGCGGGAATAATACTATTTTTGGGAGAAAAGACAAGGGTTAAGATAATACCGGCTGTTGTCATCAATCGTAACAAAATAGTCCTCCGCCCGCCACTATGGTCTATAGCTATTACAGTGACATTTGCCATCTTTACCAATATTTCCCAACTCATACTTCTGTGCCTGGCATCTTTGCTTACATTGAGCATTATCAGAAATTCGCGCGCGCATTTGTATGTTTTCCACAATGATATAACCAAAAAACGCCAAATTCCAGACTACGCCTAAAGTAATAAAAAAATAGGCCAGTCTAGTAAAATTTTTGGGATTATTTTTTTGTCCCATTAATAAACCATTAACTAACCCTAAAACAACAACAAGAATGGGTATTAATACTCCCAATGCCCATAAAGACCAGGGCGCCTCTTCTGAACCACTGATAATTTCACCAATAAATTCCCAAAAATAACCAACTATAAAAGGCACCCAAGTAACCAGGTTGGCGATCACCAATAGCCGAATCCTCCTTTTATCAAATACAGAGTGCTGGTCAGAGGAATTAATTTGGTTTTTCATATTTCCATAATAAATAATTAATCTAATGTCTATCTTCCTTTACAGCAATATAAATAGTCACACCGATAATAACTATTATAACCAAAACACCCAAGCCGAACATGTTATATTACATCTTATTAATACTTAATCTTATATAACTCGTGAGTTACTAATAGAACTCCAAATTACGTATCAACTACCAGGCTACCAAAAAATAAATTTCTTTTTATTTATTTTAGTTAATGCATGTTTAGCCGTAAAATAAAAAATTAATAATGATATAACGGTTGAGATGATACCTTCAAAAGAAAAGTAATTATAATTTGCCCATGATGCCACAAACTGCGCCATAGCTCCCACTATTGAAAAAATAGCAAGGATAACAACTGAGATGATTATCACCTTATTAATATTTTTAACCACAAACCATTTAGATAGTAGATGAGATGCTAGGTATGTACTTAGAAATAAACCGGTGAATCCAATAATACTATCTAATATCCAAAAATATTTTAACAATGGATATTGGCTAACCATCGTGTGGGGATAAAAACCTTCAAAAAATGAGAACGGTGTCAGTAAAAAAAACAAAGCTATCAACAAAGAAGACCAGATAACTCCACCAATATACGTTCCCGCTATTAAATATATTGAGAGTAAAGATTCGTTAATTTCTTTTTGCTTCATATATATTTGTGAATAATACTTAATCTTATATCGCCCCTACGTTGTTGATAAAACTCTAAATTATGTATCGTCGCAAGGCGGAACCCAAGCGCTTAGACAGACCGAAAGAACCAACTAATAAATAATAAAGTTAAAGCTAATCCCCATGACATTCTAATCGCAAGACCAATAGTCGTACTTTCTCCTTTATTAATTAGTTTCATCACTATGATTAGGGAGATAAGAATCGCAGGTGGAATAGAAAAAACTGGAAATAACAAACTCCCCGTTCCAGCGCCAGGAAATAATAGAAATAATAAAAAAGTTATTCCGAAAACAAGGGGGAGCGTTAAAAGTACTATATTACTAATAATTTGTAGCACTTTCTTAACCTTTAGACTCATCATATTTTATTCTTCTCCACTGCCTGACGTATATCAGACATTAATTGATTATAAAACTTCAAATTATGTATCGTCGCCAGCCGCAATCCCAACATCTCATTAGTGCGAAACAAATGGTGCAAATAAGCTTTGGAATGAGGCGAGCCAAGACTAATCGGTGAGGTATCGGATTTGTACTTGGCCAGCTTTATGTTAATTGTATCCCACCAGCCAGAGAGCAATAGTAAAAAAATCCTCATACCCTCCCCCTTCCTTATTAATTGTCTTATATCTTTCATAAGTTGCTTAGACTTCACCGTTTCTAATATATTCATAACCACAAAACTCTAATCGGCATCTGACTTTTGACCCTTCCAATTAAAAATACAATTACATTTACATTCACCATCAACAATGTCCCAAGGATTATCTTGATCAGTCTGACACTGAACCGTAGAACACATTTTGTCACAATAATCGGCATCTGATGTTTTGACGTCCCTATATTTTAGTTGACTATAAATATTGTTACCATCAGAATTAACCTCAAACTGTCCATAAAAAATTTCATCAGGTACGCACCAATTGTAGCTCGTTATACATTCTAATTGATTAATTATAAAACCCTTCGGACAACTATAATTTTCATCAACCAATTTATAACCACCCAATTGCATATCTCCTACTGAAGATTCACAACAATTATCTCCATTACATGCTACGCGCAAATCTTTATAATAGCTAGTAGTCGGCTCGCACCACTTATAACTTGTTGCGCACCTTAATTGATTAACAGCAAAACCATCAGGACAACCATTATCTTCATCAACAAGATAATAATCACCCCTTGACATGTCTCCCACTGAAGATTCACAACAACTATCATTATCACACTTAGAATCTAAAATTTTGTAGTAACTAGAATATTGCCACTGAGCGCAACCTGATACAAATAAAGCAATGGTGGTTAAAATGAAAAACTTTTTCATAATTTTTCTTTCTCCTTAGACCCCGAGCGAATCCCGCATTGAAGGATGAGTCGAGGGTTTAATACTTAATCTTATATCCATTCTCAACATTCTAAAAAAATTAAATCATAAATTCTGAAAATTTAAGATTTAAAAGTATGGCGCTCCTTTATCTTCTGATATCCCCATCCCATTATATAAAGAAATACCACATTAACAAACCACGCACCATAAGGCATTAACACTATCGGAATAACACCGATCCATGGTAAAATAGTTAACAAAAGAATAAAATTACAGCCCCATCCCTGACAAAAAGATCCATTATAAATATATACCCCCACTACTCCTAGGAGATAGATAACGACCAAAATATAACCAACTTTTGATTTATACCATTTCATATTATTGCCTCCTTAATACTTAATCTAATATCCTGCGGTAACATAAAATAAATAATTATTAAACTCTCCTACGAATAATCGCTTTTTGTATCCAAAATCCGACAAAATATAAAATGACCGAATTGATGGCAACAGAAAACAGCAACTCTAAACCTGACCATGAGTAGCTTATCATGATTAAGGACCAAGGCAGACCCATAGTAATAACATTTAAACTGTCTCCCAAACCTCCCAAAAAACCGCTAGCGTTAATCGCTCGGCCATAAAGGTAAAGGGCGGCAGCAAAATAGATAAACGCAACAACTAAACCTAATAATCGAAAATTTATCTTCATAATCCTCCCTTCTTAATATTTGATCTTATATCCTCCATGAGCCGATAATAGAACTCTAAGTTATGAATAGTCGCAAGCCTTAATCCCAACATCTTATTCGTTCTTTGGATTCAAACACTTCATATCTTCTATAAAGCATCCCGGAAAAGTAATTTTTCCATCTGGCGAATAAGTTTGGCATGGAGTTCTGTGGCAATTGGCTGGACAGTCATCATAAGAGAAATCTTCACAATTAAATTGTTTCACTGCACATCCACTGGCAAACAAAACAAATATGAACAATATAAATAGAAACTTCATATTTCTCCCCTCTTAATATTTAATCTTATATCCTGCATTAGTTGATTATAAAACTCCAAATTATGTGTTGTCGCCAGCCTCAATCAATTGTGCACTCATCAATAAAACATTGCTCTGTTTTACTAATACCTCTATTAGGCATATCAGGAGGAACTTCACCATATTTATTAATACAGCTTTGTCTGCAATCATTATAAGGTGTTGATACCGAAGGCGTACACGCGGATAATATACCTATTAATAATATAACAAATATGTACTTCATAAGAGTCCTTTCTTAATACTTAGTCTAATATTTTTCATAAGCTGATTATAAAACTCTAATTAGATGTTTAGGTTCTGGTAATTCCCTTGGTAAAATATACTAATCCAGCAATGATAATAACCAGCACCAGAATCATAACAATTAAACTAAAAACAAATTCCGGACCGTTTGTCTTGGGCGGTTTCAATCTGGCATTTTTCTGTATAAATATAAGATCAGGAAACATTCTATAATTTATTCCTCGTCACTGCCTGACGTATATCAGACATTAATTGATTATAAAACTTCAAATTATGTATCGTCGTTAGCCTTAACCCCAACATCTCATTAGTCCTGTTTTTAATCTATTTTCTCAGAAACCTTATAAACCTATGAATGAAGTAAACCACAAAAAATAAAAATAACGTTAACCATAACATCGCAATTATGTCGAATGTCTTCGATTCGATATCAGGTAAAAAGAATTCCCAAAAAAAATTAGGGAAATAATCTAGAGGTTCAACAAGAATTCCATATGTTAAAGCCCCTAGAGAACAGAATAAATTAGAGTCTGTCCCGTCAAACCTAATACTAAAACAAGAATCTCCCAAATTCGACACAAAGCCCAATACCAAATAAATAAAAGCTACTATAGATGCGAATCGAAAACTTGAATGTTGTGCTAAAAATTGCTTCATAATTTTCCTTGCTTTATACTTAGTCTTATATCCTCCATGAGCCGGTAATAGAATTCTAAATTATGTATAGTCGCAAGCCTTAATCCCAACATTTCATTAGTGCGAAATAAATGGTGCAAATAGGCCTTGGAATAAGGCGAACCAAGACTAATCGGTGAGGTATCGGATTTGTACTTGGCCAGCTTTATATTAATTGTATCCCACCAGCCCGAGGCTGGCCAGCCTTTAGCGGAAAAGGGAGCGAAGCCCGCCACCTTTCGTGTACGCGCGGGTCGCGACCCGCGCGCCCGCCGTATGGAAATTGCCGGATCGTCAGAATAATAAAATAACCTTCCATGCCGGGCTTCGCGGGTCGGTATGACGCAATCAAACATATCAATCCCCCGTTTGACCGCTTCCACAATATTGTCAGGATAGCCCACACCCATTAAATAACGCGCCTTATTCTCCGGCAATTCCGGTACAGTAACGTCCAGCATGTCATACATTTTCTCCGCCGGCTCACCGACTGCCAAACCACCCACTGCAAAACCATTGAAATCCATAGCCGTTAATTCTCTAGCCGACCGCAGTCGTAAATCCTTAAATGTTGACCCCTGCACAATCGCAAACAACAATTGTTCCTTAGTTCCTCTGTTCTTCCGTCCCTTTGTTCTTTGGTTCTTCCGTTCCTCCGTTCTTTTGTGCTCAAGGCATTGTGCCGCCCAATCGCTCGTCAACTTAACAGATCTTTCGGCCGCTACTCGCGTTGCCGGATACCCGGGAAAATAATCCAGAACCATCATAATATCCGAACCTAAAGTTCGCTGGATATCAATCGCCTTCTTCGGAGTTAAAGTGTGTAGATCACCGTTAATGTGAGAACGAAAAGTAACGCCTTTGTCGTTCAGTTTGGCCATGTGTCCTAAAGAAAAAATTTGGAAACCGCCGGAGTCAGTTAAAATCGGCAAGCTGCAATTCATGAACTTATGCAAACCACCAAACTTTTTAAAAACTTCCAAACCCGGCTGTAAATAATTATGGTAAGTATTTGATAAGACAGCTTCAAAGCCCATCTGTTGCAATTCTGTGATTTCCAGCCCCCTGATAGCCGCTCGAGTTGCCACCGGCAAAAAAAACGGAGTTTGAATCACTCCGTGAGCTGTTTTTAATAATCCTAATCTGGCTCGGCTTTTTTTAGAACTTTTTTTTAACGTG
>CAYTUI010000017.1:0-24529 GCA_964441335.1 uncultured Gammaproteobacteria bacterium | reverse complement strand
TTAAGCGCAAAGATCTCGAGGGGAAAGACGGGCATATTATCGCACTCACTTTTTCTAATTTGTCTTGAATATTCATGATAGTAAATTTTCTGCTTGTAAACGTTTAATAGCACGGTGAGCCGCCACTCTGACTGCTTCTTCGGTCTTAACCAGCATCTCGGCAATTTCTTTATAACTAAAACCCTGCAAATATTTCAGACTTAAGATTTCCCGATCCAGCTCCGGCAAACGGTTCAGAATTTGCCACAACTCCCAAGAAAAATCTTCTTCGGCGGTTTTATCGGCAATCGCTTCCAAATCATACTCATAACGTTTCAACCGATAATGATCTACCAGATGATTATGGGCGATACTATAAATCCAGGCTTGAAAGGAACGATCAGTATCAAAACTGCTGTATTTATCCCAAGCCTTAAGAAAAACTTCCTGCGTCAAATCCTCGGCCAGCTCCCGGCGCATACCGGTGCGGTACCAAAAATATGAGTAGATTTTGTCCTTATATTTTAAATAATGCCCAAGATAAACAATTTTGTTTCTGGCCATATTTTTTCTACTGACAGCTGTTAGCGACTAGCAGCCGATTAACCCTCCTTAACCGGCTGCTAACCTACACTAATATACGAGATCCAAGCTCAAACGTTACAGTTAGCTATACCACAATCCTGCCGGCCGAACGTTTAATAATAAAGACCATTTTAACAATTTCAATGATGACAATCATCAAAACCGAAAACGCGATAATCAAAGCCCAGGCTCTGGAATTTAAGGCTGCCGTACCTAAAATTTTCTGAAGTACCGGCCAATAAATTCCCACTAACTGCAATAAGAAACTAAACATCACCGCTAAATTTAAAAAATTATTGGAAAAAATATTGTAGCGAAAAAATGACTTTTTGATATTCCGTAAACTATAAACATAAGTCACGGTAACAGTTCCTAAAGCGGCAAAAGTGGCAGTTTGCGCCATAGCCACATTACCGGTTTCGCGTAAAACTATCAGGTGAATAACAAATGCACCCAGACCGGACAACAAACTGATAATGGCCACTAAAAATTTTCTTTCAAAGTCCAAAATCGGCTGCTGCCGCTTGGCCGGTTTAGAGTCTAAAACACCCTTCTCCGCCGGTTCAAAAGTTAAAGCCATATCCGGCAGACTGTCAGTAACTAAATTAAGCCAGAGTATTTGCGCCGCCACCAAAGGCAAGGGACCGCCATAGGAAAATGAATAGACAAAATATATCAAAATACAAAAAACTGCTCCAAAACTATCGGCCAATAAATACAAAACAACTTTGCGGACGTTATCAAAAATTACCCGGCCTTCACGCACTGCCGCCACTATAGTTTTAAAATTATTGTCCAACAAAACTAAATCAGCAGTTTCTTTGGCCACATCAGTCCCGCTGTTAAGAGCTACACCAATATCAGCCGCTTTTAAAGCCGGTGCGTCATTTATACCGTCACCGGTCATAGCCACCACCTCTCCCCGCTGTTGCCAGGCGCGCACGATCCGCAATTTATCCTGTGGAGTCACCCGAGCGTAGACCAAAATATCTTTAACTTTCTTAACCAGCTGGCGATCAGAATATTTAGCCAGCTCACTGCCTTCCATAATATTATCGCTCTTAATCTTCATACCCAGCTGGGTAGCGATGACCCTCGCCGTAACTTTATTATCACCGGTAATAATAACGGTGTGAATACCGGATTTTTTGGCCTGCGCTAAAACTTCAGCCGCTTCCGGACGTAGCACATCGCTAATACCCACAAAACCGTAAAAAACTACTTCTTGCTCCAACTTATCTTTTTCAATTAAAGAATGTTGGTCGGCTGATTTATAACCCAAGGCTAAAACCCTTAGGCCCTGACGGCTTAACTCCAATTGTTTGGCAATCAAATTTTTTCTCAAATCAGGCGTTAATGGTTTAACCTTTCCGGCCAGTTCCAGTGAATCGGCAAAAGCTAAAATCATTTCCGGTGCGCCCTTGTAATACAAAATATTATCCTGACCGGCTTTATGCAAAGTAACCATATACTTTCTATCCGAGCTAAAAGGCACAGCATCCAAGCGGGGAAAATCTTTCTCCAACTTATCTTTAAGTAATCGAAACTGACCGCCGGCTATCAATAATGCTTTGTCAGTAGAGTTCCCCGCGATTACCCAATCTTCCAGTGGCGTTCTAATATCCTCAATAACAGAATCGTTACACAACACTCCAATAGACAATAATTTTTCCAGTTCTTGATTGCCAATCGACGCCACCAATGAATTGCCGTCAAATTCTTTCTTGCCTATGTAAGCGATGGCCACACGCATCTGGCCTTGGGTTAGCGTACCTGTTTTATCAGTACAAATAACGGTAGTTGAACCTAAGGTTTCCGCCGCCACTAATTTTCGCACCAAACCTTTTTCTTTCAGGATGCGTTTCATGCCAATAGTTAAAACCACCGTCACACCAATAACCAAAGCTTCGGGTATGGCCGCCACAGCCAAAGCCACAGCTGTATTAAACATTTCTAAAACTTCTCGACCTCTTAGCAAACCCAAAAAGAATATCAGCAACGCCACAGCCAAAACTAAAATAGCTAAATTCTTGCTTAAAGAATCCAGTTTTTTTTGAATCGGCGTACTGTCATCTTCAGTTTCCTTTAATAACGAGGCCACCCGCCCAATCTCGGTCTGACTGCCGGTTGCCACTACCACTCCTCTGGCCGAACCCTCAACCGCTAAGGTGGACATGTAAATCATATTATTGCGCTCCGGCAGGGTGAGGCCGGCTGACAATGTATTAGTCTGCTTAGTTACCATGGCGCTTTCACCGGTTAAAGGTGCTTCGTTAACCTGAAAATGCTTAATCTCAATTAACCTGATATCGGCCGGTACTTTATCTCCGGACAAAACCGAAACAATATCGCCCGGAACCAATTCTTCAATAGCTACAGATATTTCTTTGCCCTGACGAATAACTCTGGCCTTTAGCTGGGCTATTTTATTTAATTCAGCCAAGGCCCGGTTTGCTTTTTGCTCCTGAATAAACCCGACTACTACGTTAATGACCACAGCGGCCAAAATAATATTGGCGTCAATCGGATCGCTTAAAACAAAACTAATCACACAGGCGATCAGTAAAATATAGATCAAGGCATTATTAAATTGAGATAATAAAATCGTCAAACCGGATAGTTTTTTTTCATGCGCCAAGCGGTTTGCGCCATATTGCTGCTGTCTTTTGGAAACTTCAACCCTAGATAAACCGTCCGGCTTGGTTTTTAACTCGGCTAAAGTTTTATTTACAGATAACGCGTGCCAATTTTGGACCATAATTTTTGGAAATTGGTAATTAAAGTCTAAGGCCTCATCTCTCCGCCCAGCCCTCGGCCATGAGCTCGGGCCGAATGGAGGGCGGTCGCCCTATGGGCGACATTCCTCATTCCTCATTACTCATTACTCATTACTAACTAATTATAACACATAAATAACAAAGCATATGGCTCGAACATATTTTAAAAATAATGCACAAATTTATAAAAGCAAAACCCCTCGTCACCATGTCGGCGACGAGGGGTAAAACACCTCCTTGTTGTAGAAATCAGGCGGTCAGCGATCGCTTACCGGTCTTCTTCTTGCGCAGCCGTTTCTTGGGCTCGCAGACATCGCGCGGAATGTCGTGGTAAACCAGCTGGCAGTCCTGGCAGTGGAAGTCCACATGTGCTTCGTGGTAGTAATCTTTGGAACCCGGTCCGATAGGAATCATCTCCCTCGGACGCGTCGGCCTACTTTCCGTAGCCTCCACGATCACGCCACCGCAAACTCGACAGCGGCCTTTGGTTTTGTTCGTCTCCGTCATGTCCCAGGTCTCCTTTGACGTTCTTATCTTCAAACCGTTTTCCAGTCAAAGCTACCTTGTTGGCTACCAGACAAACGGTAGCGCGCCGTCTCGCAGAAACCCCTCAAAATCAGTCTCGCTCAAAACCCTACCAGGCGGCAGATCTGCGGAAAAAGCTTCCAGATTAAAGGCAATCCCCAATGCCTCGTTGTACAAATACAGCCGGCCTTCTATCACAAGAGGAGGCATACCCGCCTGGCTAGCTACCGCGCTAAGCGACTGATAGTTAAGACTGATGACGATCTCCTGTCTGATCCGCAACTTCAAGGGCCTTAGACCAATGCCATCCAACCTTGCAAAGTAAGCCCTAAGGATTTGCCAGCCGGACAAGTCCAGGTACATCAATTCTTTCAGGATCTTCGGACTAACTAGTGTACGTTCTGACATAGAAACTCCTTTCAGCTGTTAGGCCGACAGTCAGGACACTTGCCGTCCTGCAGATACTCGTTGCGCGTCACAGATCGACAGGCGACGCAGCGTTTAGCCAAGCCGTTCAACAGCAAACAAAAGTCATCCGCCAGTTCATTACCGCCAAAGCGGCTTTGATCGGCCGGCGGCAGATCGTTGCTGTTCGGTAAACGTGAACCGTGTCCCATCATCGTCCCCTTTCTGCTTTGCCTTCACCTGTCGCGGATTGCGGTAAACAATCTGACAGCTGTCACAATAATAGACAGCCCGATATGAACGATCACCATTCGAGTGGACTACTGTTTCCGTTATCTCAACGATCTCGCCCGGGCAAACACGACAGCGAACTCCGGTTTTTTGTTCTGCCACAAGACCCTCCTTGGTTGTTTATTGCCGATAAAAAGAACACCTATGGTTTAACAAAATAGGTGTTCGGTGTCAAACGGCAATTTTACTTTTAAAAATCTAAACTTTTTAGCACTACCTCTTGACCTCCCCTTACCCCTCCTTGTCAGGAGGGGCTCTAACTAAAGGAGCCTCCCTGCTAAGGGGAGGACGGACCCCGCCGCTCCACACGTCGTTCTCGAACGACGTAGTGCGAGCGAGCGGCGGGGAAGGAGGGGTCTCATTTAAACAAGCTCCTTAACCGCCTCCGTTACTTCTTCCTCCAATATTTTCTGAACTGACTCCGGTTCATGAATCATCTCATCGGCTAATCGTTGCAAAACTCTATCTTTAATTTTACCGATAATTCTACCTTGGGTCTTGGCAGTAAAATCAGGACGCAATTCTTTTATTTTCTCCACAATAATACTGCCGTTAACTAAACGCAAAGACTTAGTCAACACTTCTTTGTGCTGTGCCATATATTGCCGGATTTCATGCAGCCTGTTAGCATTAGCCTGCCGTTCAGCTTCAACTTTCTCAACCATTGCCGGAGCAGGCGTTGCACCTTGGGCATCAGTTTCAGACAAAACCATCAACTCCTCCCCAAATTGATGTAAAACTAATTGACGTGCCTTACTCTCTTTCATTTCATACAGACTATGAGCACGCATATGCGATTCAATTAGCCATAAAATTTCCGCCTGACTGGCGTTGGAAAAACGTAAGGCATTTAAACGCTGACGCGCCAACTTAACACTTTCGTGTTCATGATCGTGAAAACTTACTTTTGGACCACTAGCCGATATTGTTTCTTGTCTAGTCGTCACTTTACCGACATCATGCAAATAGGCGGCCAGAACTAATTCAAAGGAAGCGTTTTTTGGTAAATTATCCGCTACCAATTTAGTATGTTCAAAAACATTACCCTCCATGTGATATGGTGGCCCTTGCGGACAATCCTCTGTGCGATCAACTTCCGGCAAAATCTGACTTAAAATTTCCGTTTGTTTCAAACGTTCTAAAATTTCTCGAAAACGACCGGTCTGATACATTTTTTCTAATTCCTGTCTGACGCCATCAGCATCCAAGCTAGCCAAATCAGTAGCGTGTTCCTTAATTGCGGCTATTGCTTCTGGGTCTTCACTAAAACCTGTCTTTAACAAAAAACGGACATACCTTAACATCCTTAATTTATCTTCCTTAATACGATCCTCGGCCCGGCCGACAAAACGCAAACGCCGATCTTTAATATCCTGCAGTCCGCCGACATAATCAATTACCCGACCTGACTGCGGATCATAAAACATTGCGTTAATGGTAAAATCACGACGCTCGGCATCTTTGCCCGGCTGTCTGATAAATTCCACCTTGTCCGGATGACGCTGATCACGATACTCTGACTCCACGCGGAAAGTGGCAATTTCATATTCCTCTCCGCTATCACGAAAACGTAAGCGCAAAACCCCGAACTGCTTACCGGTTTCCACCAAAGAGACCTGACCACTATCCAGCTCTGTTTGAAATTCATGCTGTAAAATCATTGTGGCTTTGTCGGCTGACAAATCAGTGGCGAAATCAATATCAAGCGGCTTCTTATCCAGCAAAGTATCACGCACAAAACCGCCGGCAATTAAAAAATGCGGCCGCCGCTCGACTTGATCAGCTTTATGGCTAACACGAACACGATTAAAAGCCGTAATAATTCTCTTGGCCTGTGAAAATTCAGAACCTAATTCCAATTTTTCCGATAGCTGATCAAAATTACCAATGGTCTTAACTACTACTTCCCGGCCTTCGTCATCACCGTCTTTAAATAAATTAAAACGTCGCAAATCAGCCATTTCTTGAGATTCCTCTGACGACTGATTTGATTCTAATTCCTCCTGTTGCACAGAATTTATTTAAATAATTATTTTTTACAACTGACTGCCAGAAAATTCACGCAATTTTTCTATCGCTTGCTGTAGAGCTTGCTTATCTAGAGAGTGGTCATCATCAACTTGTGACAAATATTCCAGCTGACTTTCCATTGACGCCACAATATTAGCTACTACCTGACGACTAAAAGTTCCGGTCTGACCTTCCGCCAATTCTTTTAAACAACCGCTGATATTCTGCTTCTCAATCGGCATAATAAAGGTCGCTAAATGATTCAGCCGGCCTTTGACTAACTGGCCGTTAACATCTTTTAATCCATATTTCACCGAACTGCCGCCCCGTCTTAGTTTAGCAGCCGAACGTTCCTGCTTTTCAACCGTTCTGCCTGACTCCACCACTTCGTCAATAGCGCAGACTACCAAACCGGTCTGACGATCTATTATTAAATGGTCAACTCCAGCTTCAAAATCGTCATACTCCGAAGTCCTAACAACTAAATATCTATCACCCAGAGCCTCGGCCAAAGCCAAAGGAATAGCCACCTCTGCCTGACTGCCAGCATGTTTATATTTGCGGCGTGCCTCTAATTTTAGCAATTGCGAAATTAATTCTTCATGAACAACCCCTTCGGTATTCAGGCCAACTTCAGTCGCCTTAAACTTCACCACCTTTTCGTTATCCAAACCGGCATACATAATTTCCTTGCGTCTGACATGATCCAAATCAGCAGCCACTTCATCTGCTTCATAACCCCTTTGTTCTTCATCAATAAAAACTTCAGGTCTTAAACGCCCTTCATCATCAAGCAACTCAAACCCCAAACCTTCATTTAATTTGCCCGAGTACTTGGCCAAGGCCCTTAAAGCCAAATCTGCGTCAGATTCACGTTGCTCAAATGCTTCTCTCATAATTATTTCTTTAACGCTGGTTTTCGCCAACCGGCAAGCAATGGCATTAACAAAGTTAAAGCGTAATAAATATACACATCCAACTTATAATATCCGTCGGCCGGTTTAAACAGCAGGACTAAAAACAAATAATCAAAAACTGCGGCAATTATCGTCCAGCCAATACCCACCCAAAGGTAATAACGAAAATTAAGGCCTTGAATTATTTCAAAGGCCACCCAAACTGTAATAATAATTCCAATCGGCATAATCACCCAACCAATCAGCCCGGCCGGCATGATGGCAAAAAAAATAATGCCTAAAATATAACCGATTAGCCAGAGAATTATTCCCCAGCCTAAAACGTCTTTAAGAAATTGTTTGGTCATATGTTTGTTGGCTAATAGCTTATAGCTGATAGCTGATAGCTTTTAGTTAATTACCAATTCCTCATCACTTCGCCCATAGGGCGATCAGGTCGGATGACCTGACATTCCTCATAACTCTATTATACCGCCTTTACATCAAGGTGTCAGGGATTAAATTTTGCTGGATTTTCTGAGCCACCCCACAAAATAAACAAAATGGTTGACTTTTACTTTCATTTAGTCCAGGCTCAAGGTAGTACCTTTGAAAGGAGGTAGCTATGTCAAAAGACGGGCAAATATCGGACGGCGAGCTCATCGTTGCACTGCTCGGCATACTGGCCGTCAGCGCTATCGTCAAAGGTGTAGCCAAGGCCGTTCGCAAGACACATACGGAGGAACCAGAACCGCTGGATTTCGCATCTACCCCACGACCACAATCAAGTTCAGCGCCGGAGTATCAGAGTGTTGGAGGCGCCTACGGAAGTGCCGGAAGCTGTTCGGTTTGTGGAGCCCTCACTACATTTGGAGCAACTCTCTGCGACGAACACTGGTGAGCCAACCCCAACAATAGCCCCTTGGTCTCGCATCAGCGGATCGAGGGGCTTTCAATTTCTATCGATTAAAACATCTACTAACTACACTCGCTCTCACACTGAAACGTTTTAATAGGATCGTTCGGACTGGCAACAATACAATCTTGAACGCAAGTTTTACATCTAGTAAATTGCGCATTTTCTATTTGCTGGCAATTACCATTAACAATACCGCACTCCGCATACTGTAAGCATTTATCTCCCAAACCATACATAGCTGTACACATCTCCGGCGCCTTAGCCCCGCATTGAATGTCCAAACCGTGACAATTTTCTAACACGCATCCAGGAGTTTCGGTATCAGGAGGAACAGGTTCATTAGTACCTAATCCTTCAGGACAGGGAGCAAACTCGCAGTTCGGCCCGCTCCTCCCCACCGCCGAACCGTCAGGACAAAGCTTAGCTTCCATAGTACAGCCTCTCTGCTCCGGCTGATTCAAATACCAATACCCAGCGCCCAGACAAACTACAACAACAACCGCTACAATTACCATTAGAAAGTTACTTTTATTTCTCATATATTTATTTTATAATCAACTATCCAACCTTCAACCCTTTCAACTCCTCTGTCTCATAAACGCTCTGATCAATCAAATGCGGATACAATTTAGCCAGCTCGCCTAATTTGCTGATCATTTTTTTTCGACCAACAGTCTTCCTATTAGGCTCGAAAGTATCCAGTGGCACAGAGGTAACACTCCCGTTAGGCAGACTAAAATCAATCCACAACTGTTTCGGCGCCCGAGTGGTCATCAATTTTTCCAGACTTCCTTTAGGCATCTTCAGATGTGTAACATCAACCATTAGATTGGCCATCTTCAAGTTAGTCTCCACTACTTTAGGGTCACTCGGCAGCTGCGCCACATAAATTTTTTTAATCCTGTCAATTTTATACAGCTGTTTGAAAAATAAATTCCGATGACCAAATTCTGTCGGGGTTAAAATCCAGCGTGAACTTAACAGCATACTAATAATAAAAGCAAAAAAAATGACAGTAAAAATTAGCCCCTGACTGTCGGACATAGTACTTAACATCCAGCCCAACAAAGCTAATATCAAACCGACAATAGTCAAGGCCATCGGGCTAAATGATTTATTCTGTGTCGTCATATATCAAATTTCAAAATTTTCATCTCTAACTCTTTTAAAGCCACCAACTGACATTCCGGGCACTGACTTTGCAATTCCTCATATACTTTCTGATCGCCGTTATCATGCGCCCGCACTAAGACTGGGACAATTCCCGCGCCTTTAAATACTCTTAATCCGCTACTGGAATAAAAGTACTTACTTAAAACATTAGCGCCAGCCGAGGAACCCAAAACTATTTTATTTTTGATAGCCTCGCTAAATGTCGGGTACTGCTTAAATTTCTCCCGCAGTAAAATTCCATCCCCGCCGGCCAGATAAAGAGCGTCCGCCTGTTTAATTTGCTCTATAAAATTCTGTTCAGAGGCCAAGAGATAATTTATCTTTTTACCATTAGATGCTTCCTTTAAGGCTGGCAAGTGTAAATCGTAAAGCTCCTGATGCATCTCTACCGGTTTGGCAAAATAAACCAACAGCACTGTCCCCTTGTCAGGCACATCGTTTTGTAAAGCTTCAAAAAGAGCGTTATCAAATTTCTTAACCTCTTTAGGAAACCCGCCGTGGAAGATGAATTTAGTCATAGAGTTATTATAACATAAACATCATAACAAACGCTTGCCTAATACTAAAATTCGGCCTAATGTTACCATAGTACCTTTACCGAGGTTCCAAACTGGAACCTTATTAAGTTAACGCTCACCAGGCGGTCTTCGCCGAAGGAGTAGCCATGTTGGATACCTATCCTGTGAATGCTGCTTCGGCTGAACTGGCCGAAAAAGCAACCATGAAACGTCTTGTCCTGATCCTGATCAAACCAACACAATATGGGAAAGGCAAATTCCCTTATGTCTCGTGGCGGGCTATCATGCCGTCCAACTCTCTGGCGGCTTTATATTCCATCACCCTCAAAGCACTGAAGCACATCATGCCCGAGGGTATACCTGTGGAGATTTACGCTCTGCAGGAAAACTCCAAGTCACACTACGACCAACTGCTACAGCTGCTAAAACGTTTCCCTGAAGACGGAACCAAGCTCGTTGTCGGTTTCGTCGGAGTGCAAACCGCGGAGTTCAATCGGACCTGCGACTTGATCACTAAGTGGCAAGCTGTCGGCGCCACCTGCGTTATCGGTGGCTTTCATGTCTCCGGACTACTCGCCACCATGTTCGACGGTGTCTTCGACGAAAAACGTCCGAACATTCCCCGACCGCACATCATGCCGACCGAACTCCAGCAGCTGATGGACCAAGGAGTTATCCTGTTCAAAGGCGAGGCCGAGATTACCTGGGCCAAGACTTTGCAGGATATTCTTGAAGGACATCCAGAGCCTCTCTACCGCGGAGCCAGCCCGGATCTCAAGACCGCGCCTATCCCACAATACCCCGAAGGCTACTTCGACAACTGCGTCATGACCAACACCGTGACTGCTGATACCAGTCGCGGCTGTCCGTTCGTCTGCTCGTTCTGTTCTATCATCAACGTCCACGGACGTGTTTCCCGTCCCAGGGATCCGCAAATGATCCTGCAATGGGTCGAGGAACTCTGCTGCGGCATCGGTCAGGAGATGGTTCACATCTTCTTTACCGACGACAACATCGCCCGCTCTCCCGGACGTGATGAGTTGCTGGACGGTCTGATTGCGCGACGGAAGCAAGGCTACAACTTCAGCTTCATGGTTCAAGTGGACCTGGCCAGTCACACCATCCCGGGGTTTTTCGCCAAGCTGGCGGCTGCCGGCTGCACCCAAGTCTTCATGGGTGTGGAAACGATGAACCCGGCTAACCTCAAACAGGTTGGTAAAGGACAGAACAAGGTTGCTTCTTACCAGCCAGCCTGGGAAGAGCTTCACAGTCTCGGCATTCTTGTCCAGACAGCCTTCATGATCGGCTTTGATGCCGACACGCAGGCGTCTGTCGAACAAGATGTTCAACAACTGGCGGACAACGGAGCGGACATCCCTGCCTTCTTCATCATCTCGCCCGCTCCCGGCAGTGTGGATCATGTCAACGCCTTCGTTGAAGGCAAGTGGATGGATCCCGACTGGGACCTCTACGACACTTTCCATCCTGTTGTCGAGCATCCGAGAATGACTCGCGAGCAATGGCTGCAGGCTTACCTGTCCGCTTGGAAAGCGTTCTTCTCAACCGAGAACATGATCCGGGCCTTGAAGCGTCACAGCAGTCGCCAGGTTCGACTGGGGCTACTGCGAAACTTCATTTGGTACAGGTGGTCGGCCTTCACCGAAGGGACTCATCCATTCATTGCGGGAGCTTATCACTACCGCTTTCTGAACGACCGACGCTCCGGAGCTCCAGCCATTCCCGTCTGGAAATTCCTGTGTCAGGAGTTGTGGCGCCACCTACGCTACGGTGGCCGCTTTCTGGCCGAATTCTACCGCTTCCAACAAGTCATTTTCGAAACTGAACTGTCGCCTGCCTGGGCTACCAAAAAAGCTCAAGCTAGCGATAGGGCTCACAGTCTGAACGACTGGTTGCGGTTTACATTCGGCAAACGACCGAGCCGTCGCTGGCTCAACGCTTTCTGGCTGGAATACGGACAAGCCAAGTGGCGCTTGCTTTGGCACCCAAAAGCCATTGTCAAACACCCACTGGTTCCGTTTGTAGCTTTCAGTGAAGTGGTCTACACGATTCGCTTTGCTGTCATGCTGCCCAAGCTGGTTCGCGTGAACCCGAACTGACGTTCAACTGGAACGTCAAAGACCCACCATCGTCCACTGGACGACGATGGGTCTTTTTTTATCTTAATACAATGCGCTGAAAAAGGAGAGTGAAACTATTCAATCGCCAAGGCGCTTTTAACTTTTTTAATAACCTCTCTGTCTATTTCCAGGTGACTGACTCTAAACTCCAGGGAATCAAAACGTTTATCCACCTGTTCAAACCTCTTATCGACCTGTTCGAACCTTTCATCGACCCGCTCAAAACGCTCATTCATCTCCCCTTTGGTAGGAGTATCATCAAACCCCTGCTTGACCATGAACGCAAGATCATCAAAACCCTCCCGAATCATGAGGGCTAAATCTTCGTTAGTAACATTTTTATAGACGCTTTTCTTAGGCATAATTCATGCTTAATTAATTAATGCCCTGTTGAAATATATTTTACACGAGCGGAAATATAAAACAAGATTACTCCACACTAATCTTAACCTTAGAATCCAGTGTCCTAGCAAATTTGAAAAAAGTTTTTAGCGTCGGATTTAACGTGCCCCGTCTCAAACGGGAAATAGCCGACTGCTTGGCACCCTACTTCCCTTCTTCACAATCAGAACATTTATATTCTTCCTGTTCCAATATTAATTTCATAACTTTTTTAACAATTTCTATATATGCGACTTGCGTTTATTCATTTTCTTTTCAGCCTAAATAAATATTACCGTTTCATCTATATATTTAGTATGTCTTCTAGTATACCATTTTCAACCATGGATAAGTTAAAAACATACTCATTATGATTATAAGTCTCTCTAAGCGGTTTTGTTGTCGTTAACCAACCCTGTCCATCCGTAACCCATACAAACTTATATTTACCATCCAGGACGTCAAATAAGTTTCGATATTCACCAGCTGTAGATTTCAACTTAGACCCTCCGCCGCTATAAAAATTGGCTTCAATTATTATTAGTTTAGACTTATTTTTGATAACAAAATCGTAACTTCGACTTGATTTATCTACAGGGACGGTAATTGCCCAATGATCATAAATTTTCTTGGCATTAGCTTGAGATAAATACTCTAATCTGTGTCGCAAACATACATCCTTGACAAAATATTCAACTATTTGTTCCATGCACTGTCCTCCCCTATTTTTTCGTCCGTTACTGTCCAAACCAGCCTCCACACCAATCATATAGTCTACCAAATTTTTTATTTTTTGCGATAATATTAATGACTTAAATCCAGTCTCCCTTACGAATTTCAAATATTTGTTAATATCGACGTCAGTAATTTTCTGTTTATTAAAATTAAATTCTTCATACTCAAACCTCTTATGTTGATAACTAACCAGTATCTTGAATTGGTGAGAATTTTTACCATCTCTCACAACTAAAGAAGGCAATACTTCAACTATGTCGAGATTACTCTTCACTAAATATTTAAACTCCTCATCAAAATTCTTTTTGCCAATTAAATAATTAAGTTTATTTAGCGCTACTTCAATTTTTTTTGCGTTCCTAAAAACCTTCTCCCAATTAACAAAATATGACCAGAGCATAATACTGGGCTTCAATGTTTCAATAAAATAACTAAAAACCCGATCCTCTGTTGCAAGTCCAAGTTTACTCTTATAAAAACTTAGTTTATTCATATTTTATTTGAGTTAATACATCATTAATTCGTTTAGTGGATACGTCTAGATATTTTTTTTCCATATCTACACCTATAAACTTTCTATTGTTTAATACAGCGGCCACTCCAGTTGTCGAACTTCCAGCAAAAGGATCTAAAACTACATCACCATCTTCCGTACTAGCTACAATGATCCTTACTAAAAGGTCGAGCGGTTTTTGTGTTGGGTGTTTACCATATTTTTTTTCTACTGGTTTCGGTGTATTGATCGCCCATACCGAGCGCATCTGTTTATTTGGCTTTTTAATAAAATCTGAAATCCAGCCACCATCTTTCATAGCCGAGTAGTTAAAAGTGTGTTTTCCTGTCTTTTCCTTTCGTGCCCAGATTAACGTTTCATGACTAGCGGTAAAAAAACGACAACTTAAATTTGGCGAGGCATTAGGTTTATACCATGCTACGTCGTTAAGTATATGATAATCCAACGCTTGAATAGCATGCCCACATTGATAAATGGAATGATAAGTACCACTAACCCAAATTGTGCCATTTGGTTTTAAAATTCTTTTACAAGCTTCCAACCAACGAAAATGAAAATCATAATCGTCTTTAAATCCTCTACTCTTATCCCAATCCCCTTTATCAACGCTCACCCGGCGGCCTGCGTGTACACTAAATCCTCCATTAGATAAATTGTAAGGCGGATCTGCAAATATCATATCCACCTGATTTGGCTTCATGCGATTCATAAATTCGATGGAGTCCGCATGATATAACTCAACATCGCCCTGTTTGAAGTAAGGTATATAGCTTTTCATTTTTTTCCTTTCTCCAAAACTAATTAATTTATCTTTTTTTGTTCCCTTTTTTCTCATATTTTCTGCCCCTATCATCCCACTTTTTAAGGTAAATTACAACCCCACACCAGACCTCCACCATCGCCCCGCTACCCAGTGTCAGATTTGGTCGGTACACGGCAAGGTTCTAAAAAAGAAAAAAGTCTCCCCAAACCATGGCGGTCTGGGGAGACAGGGAGCGACAGCTACTTCAGATGTCCAGATGCGACATCATCAGATAACAGCGCGGGGGATTGAACTCATGCCAGGGGTGGGCCAATGACAGGCGCACCAGCCTGTTGTTGGACTCCTGACCATACCGGAATTCTCCGTTTTGAAAACGACGGAGCAACTGCGCATCAGTCACCTTGACGGTGGCCCGAAGATTCTCCGGTGTGATGATAGTCACCCGAAAAACATCGGGATACAACAGCACAGTTGGACAGCGGATGTAGCCGACAGAGCCTGCGAGCGGTGCTGCCAACACGTAGCCCTTGCCGTTGTCAAACTGCAGGTTGGGATAGAGTCGTCGGATGCTCGGAAAGGTCAAGGCCTCCACTGCCTGGTTGTAGAGCCCCTGATTCAGTTGCGGCAGGAGCTTCAATGTCCCTGTCCTGATCAACCGATCCTCAGGGTGCGTTGACCTCGGCGGTGGCTGGACCTTCAGCAGTTCAAAAGAAACAGCCCGACCAGGAATCCAAAGCTGTAGCAGTTTTTCCTCGGTCAAACCGACTGACTCGGCCGTCAGATGCAAACCCGGTCCATGCATGGGCCGAATCTGCTCCCAACCCCTTGGAGTCTGAATGGCCACACAAGTACAGAACCCTTCCCTCATCTTCGTCTGGGACAGGATGATACCTTGCAAAGAACCCTCCTTTAGCTGGCAGGCGTCAGGCCCGCCGCCGGAATCGCGACCAACAGCCTGCGCCGCGGACTCTTGCGGGTAGGCTTACGCCCGCCAATCAGGTCCGGGGTAAGGTGTTTCACCGCCAGACTGTGAACGTTTTGCTGAATCACTCCGGCGATAACCTGACGATGGCAGTCCTCGGGGTGCGGGCAGGAACACATGAAAGCGATACCGTCTAGGTCACCGAACAACAACCTTCTGGTGGGTCTACCTTCGGCTAGGAACTTGCGAGACCTAACGATCAGGTTGGTATAGCCCTGCAGGAACCTGGTCCAGGCCTCGTCATCGCGATTCTTCTCACCGAGCCGAATCATGTGCCGCAGATCTGTGGTCGGAAGCAGGTCCTGAATCAGAAGATACTTGATGCCTTGTAACTGACAAAGCCCTTCCAAATCAGGCCCGAAAGCAAAGCGTGCCCACGGATAGGTGCGATTCTGGCGGGTGTCCACCAGCACCTTGACCTGAAACTGATGAAGCAACCGGAAAAACTCCAGGGCATCCATGCCGCAGGAAATAGTACAAATCTGCCGGATAGTCGGCAACGGACCGAGCATCGTCTTTTTTGACACTGTCAAAGTGCACCTCCTTGTCTGGTAGAACTATCTAACCAACAGGCATTTATACTACATAATCCAGGTATAGTCAAACTAAAAACCTCTAGGCATTAAAACCAAGAGGTTTTAATAATTGCTAGCGAATGCCGGAATCAAAAGTGATGGTTAGGTCAGTAAAAAGACCTTGGACCACAGAAAAATCCTGCGCCTGAAATGACGGCATCGAACTTTTATCGGCTTTGGAGATTGTATAGTCTCCGGACGCTAATTTCACTTCTAAACTACCGTCAGCTCCCGAAGCCGCTGTTGTTACCAATATGCCATCAGAGCCGTTAATATTAAATTGAGTCTGATAAGGTTTATCCTGACATTCATCTTGAGGAGGATTTTGAACCACCGGGCAGGTTGGCCCGATTGTTACCATAGCGCGTAAGCCACTGGGAACTGACAACTGTTCCTTAGAAATATCTGTACCGGGTTTTTGCTCAGCCAATAGATTTAATTTACCGTTAACCAGTTCATAATAGGCGACAGTCAAATCCGGTAGTGTCGGCAAGTCCTGCCAGTTGGTTGGCGAATTAATAATTAGCAGATTGCTGTCCAGACTAAATTGATAGCCATAACTACTTGGTAAACCATAAGCAATAATCTTGCCGGTTCGGTCGTCCACAATAGCGACTGACTGACAATTAGTACCGCAACCCCAGCTAGCTAAAGTATAGTAGCCGGCAAAATTCGCTCCCTTAGCCACTGCCTCGGTAATTTGACTACTAAATTCTTTGGCCGCTAAATTTGTTGTGAAATCTACCTCGGCCGCCGCGCCAGTCAAATTATCGCCGGCCGGATAGACTTGCGGCAGATACAACAGAGGGGTCGGCTTGATGGGTAAACGATTGGTGACAGTTAAAGTCTCTAAGACCGCCTGCAATTTGGCAAAAACTTCAGCCTCATCAACTTGCTCTACAGCACCCTCGGTGTAGTTGTCAATATTACCCTGGAATAAATTTAGACTGGCTTCGTAGCAAATACCGTTAGTATAACCATGATAAACAATATCCTTAGCCATGGTTCCAGCCGCCGCACCGCTAGTTTCACCGCGGTTAAAAGTTAAACCGTTGACTACTTTAGTATCCGGCATAGCAATCACTTCAGTACTGCCGTCATTTTGCATAGTCTGACATCTGTCAGCAGTCGCCTGTGTTTGTTGCGTGGCAATCGTCAAAAAGCCATCAAAAAAGTTTGTCCCTTGATAATCATCTTTCGGGATACTAATGGTCACCACCTGCACTCCCCGGCCCTGGAAAAATTCTCCCGCATTATGACTGTTATTGCCACCCTGATTAATAGCGTATGCCTGCGGGTATTGTAGACTAAAGGCAAAATCGCTATCGGTATAAGTCTGCCAATCAGCAGTGGAGTCAATTTTAACACCGTCAGTGGTCGGTGCTACGCTGGTTTTTGGCCAGAAGTAAAAGGCTGCCAAGGCAATTATCACGGCCGCCAGCAGAACAATGATGATTTTCTTCATATAATTAGTGTTTACAAATTTATATGCTTAATCATGCTACTTTATTGAATAAAACGCAACTGGAATATTCAGCTACAGCCTTGTAACAAAATTGCCGACCGTACGTATAATATTATACAAATATCAGCCTCGTTTTGAGGAAACTAAATAACTAATAATAAATATATGAAAAAAGTCATGTTTGCGGTCATAGCCATCGCCATGTTGTTATCAGTCAACGTGGTAGCGGCCAAAGGTGATGCTAATGGCCAACCCTTTAACGCCATTTGGAAAGCTATTAATAAACTCCAAACGCAGGTCAATAATCTTTCAGATGATTTTGAAGACGATGACGATCACAGTAATGGTACTTCCACAGTCAGCTATAAATTTTCAAAACCTGACTACGACAGCGGCTGGGTTTCCATACCGTCAGCCACCACCACTGTCAACCTGAATCATAACTTAAGCGGCAACGTCAATAATTATGTTGTTGACTCTGAATACAAAGCTTCCAGCAGTCTGAACGTGATCTCATCTGAAGATAGCGCTGATAACTATCTCTGGTGGAACGATCTGACCAGTAATACTATCAAATTGCAGGTAACCGGCGATGCCAGCGATCATTTCGCTTCAGCCAGGATCAGAATCTGGCAGACCAAATAGTGTAGTCGCTAAAAAATTTCACACCCCCGGCCTAATTGCCGGGGGTTTCTGTTTAACTGTTCGCGACAGCTTGGTGGCTTTAAACATGTATTCTTGAAGACTGGGCTGCTTAAACTTTAAGACGAAACCTAGTTTTCGAGCGGATCACGTCGCTCGCGAGCGACGTGAGGAGTCGAGAAACTTTAAGTTGATGACCTATTTGTCTAAAGCTTCTCGACAGGCTCGAAGACTAGGTTTGGGACTTACCAAAGAGAGACCCTCGCACAACCCTCTCGCTTACGACCTGCCCACGATGCTGTGCAACGCATAGCAGGCGGGGGTGGTTACCGCAAAATTGCTATTTAGCCTTACTCAAATAAGCTACCAACTTAAGGGGCTTGACAAAATGCTATTTTTTAGTATAATACAATGTTCTTTGATTTGCTTAACGCTCGTGCTGGAAACGCAGTCCGCTTTCGTGCTGAACAACCCGCACCCTGCTTCGCAAGATAAGGAGGATCCGATGAAGGGTACTTACGCTCACAATGTAGCAGATACGTTGGTCTCCGCAGAAGTGGTAGTACAGCACATCTTGAATCACTTCAAACCGAAGCGAGAAGATGGCAGTGACTGCACCGGTGGCTACTTCGTTCTGGCAGACGCTGATACCGGTCTGCCGCTGACAGGAATGTTCATTGGTGATGTGCCTGATGACGCCAGGGCCGAGAAGTACGTCAAGTTGGCACACGAAAAGGCCAGCCGTCTGGCTTTGATGATGAAGGCCGATCGCCACGTCACGTCCTGGCAAAGCCGTGATCCGAAAACCGGCCAGTGGGGCGGCGCCATCTATATCAGAAGGTGTAACCGCATCCTGTCATTCAGCGGTCTGCCCGAGCACTGGGATGAGGCGGCCATGCTGATGGTTGCGTACCTGAGGTTCAATGTTCTCGCATCGGATCTCTACGTCATGGCGAAGATCAGCAACAACTCCCAGTTTCACGAGCTGACCCTCAACTTCGGCGTCAAACCCTAAGCACGGCAACTTGCCGGCTACAGCCCTTGGTCTACGGATCGGGGGCTGTCTTTTTTTTACATCTCAATTTAACTTTACTTGACACAAATATAATTCTTTGCTAAATTGCTTTTACAACTAAATACTACGTATCCAGAGAGCAGAAATGTTACCCATTCGACTTCATCAGTCGATAAGGGTTTCAAAGGGAACTGGCCCGAAGTTCTGCCCGCAACCTAACCTTCAAAAGGACAAGGTGCGAAATCCAGCCACTTGAATAAAGTGGGCAGATATCCAACTGGATGCGTCGCTAATTACAGCGACTTTTTTGATAGTCAAAAAGACGTCTGGTTTACGATGCATCAGTAGCCCACTTTCAAAGCGAAAGCGGGTTTTTAGTTCCGTTCGTTACAAAAAAGGAGCTGACCATGCACGGCCTCGGAACCATTAGTGCCATAGAAGACCGGTTGCACATACAGCATCTTGAGCGACAGCTTGAGATGCTGAAAAAAGCCGGAGTAGAAACGGATCAATCAGGCATTAAGACAGTGGGCGGTAAAGTAAAAGTGTCCACCACCTGCCCCAACTGTCAGCTTCGGATCGAGCTGTTCATCAAGTTGATCGCTCAAAACCAACAAAGGAGCTAACCATGTCGCGCTTCACTCCCAGCCATCCTGATTTCTCTGTTCGGCTGACCTTCACCGATGTCGTCAATCGGATCTGGCAAGTTGGACTGTCACCAAGCACCGGACAGGTTGTTGAAATTAACATGACCTGTGACTGCGGTCTTAAACCCTCAGTCAGTGCTTCAGCCTTCGTCGCGGTTACCAGAATTGACTGTAGCTGCGGACAGGTTCTCATAATCCCCCAGGATGTTGCTAGAGCGGCTCGCCAGCTGGTCTGGGATCAGTTGAACGAAGCCGCTAAAACCCGTAAGCGCGGTGGCGGCTCCGGTCTGGTCATTCCCGACTGTTAACCAAGGAGGTGAAAACCGTGAACCACGGTAACTATCTGAAGGACCGGGCACATCAGTGTCCGGTCCTTTTCTTATACATACATTTCTCCTAATAAAATTACTTCCAACTAAATCCCCTACCAAAGTGCCCCCACTTAGCAGTCTCCAGATAAATCGGTCTATCCAATTGCAGTCTTTCTTTGATACCTCGCGGACTTAAATCATAATCCTGCAACTGATACTGCTGACCGTCAATTTCCACAATAGCCATGACCGGTTGGGCTTTACCAATGGCATAAGCAATTTTTACCAAAGCCGTAGCCGCGCCTTTGTTAACATAATCAACAGCAATCAATCTGGCCATGTAAGCCGCACTTCTATCCACCTTAGTATAATCCTTACCCGAGAAAGCACCGCCGCCCACCGGAATTTGCGGACCATAATTATCTACCACAATCTTGCGACCGACCGAACCGGAATCAGCGTCAAAACCCCCACTCTGCCAATCACCGGCCGGATTAACTAAATATTCCTCGGCTGTTATCAGTGACTTGACCAAGGGGGCAAGTTCTATGGCAGGCGCATTCTGAAAACTGGCCACAACCGTTTTAATATTTTGCCCATCCAGCGTCACCTGAACTTTTCCATCAAAAGGATATTTGGCATAAATTTTTTGACATAGTTCTCTGGCCAATTCGTATTCCATAGGCATTAGACTTTTTGTTTCTGACGTCGCATAGCCTGTCATAATCCCCTGATCGCCGGCGCCGCCGCTGTCCACTCCTTTAGCAATCTCCGGACTTTGCTGTTCCAGATGACTGACAATCTTTAATCCTTCACCGACAATCTGCTGAACAACTTTATTGATATTCAGTTGCGCCTTAGAGGTAATTTCACCGGATAATGTAATCACGCCGTGCCCTCCCAAAACTTCCAAAGCCACTCGGCTATTTTTATCTTCGGTTATGCAGGCGTCCAAAATCGCATCGGCAATTTGATCGCACATTTTATCCGGATGACCGGGCGTAACAAACTCACATGTTCTTTGTTTGTTCATAATATTCATAATTAAATAAACTCCCATCAAGAGCAGGAGTTTTTATTAATATAAAAATCGACTTTTATCTCCGCCCCATTAAATGAGCTTGGAATTGGCACCTTTTTAAAGGAGTCACCTTTAAAGGTTGCCGGGCAGATCATCGGGCCAAATCCCTAACTGCCACTCGTGATAAACACGTTTGATTAAGTTGTGCTATCAATATAACATATAATGTCAATCGATTCAAATATAGTTTTTAACATTGACTTTATCAGGCATAATGGGTATACTTTTTCGCGTAATCACGATTTGGGTTCATAGCTCAGCCTGGTAGAGCAGTTGCCTTTTAAGCAAACGGTCGGAGGTTCGAATCCTCCTGGACCCACCAAATTTTGTAAATTTAAAAGTGACCACAAAAATGGTCATTTTTATATTTAAAAAGTGCAAAAACTGTCCAAAAAACAGGGCTTGAAAAACTCCCTAGCCCAGAGTAAAATGACCCCACTATGCCAGCCCTACAAAAAGTGCCCCCACACAATTTAGAAGCTGAAGCCGACCTGTTAGGCGCTCTGCTTTTGGATAAGGAGGCTATCATAAAAATAGCCGATAAAATTAACGCCGAGGATTTTTATAATAACAATCACGGCGATATTTATTCGGTTATGGTCTCACTCTATGATGAACGTCAGCCGATTGATATCATTTCCGTCACCAACAAACTAAAAGAGAGAAAACTACTGGATCAGGTTGGCGGTGCCAGTTTTGTGACCGGTCTGGCCGAGAATGTTGCTTCTTCATCTCATGTTCTGCACTATGCTGAAATAATTCAAAAGACCGCTACTCTGCGCAAGCTGGAAAGAGCCGCCGCTGAAATTATTGAATACAGCTACATGGAAGATCAGGCCGTGGACGATCTGTTGGATAAAGCCGAACAGAAACTTTTTAATGTCTCCCAAAAGTATCTTAAACAAAACTTTATTCCTATCAAGAGCGTTTTGACTGACACTTTTGATAGAATTGACGAACTGCACCGCGAGTCCGGAAAAATCCGCGGACTGCCCACCGGTTATGGTGATCTGGACAATATTTTGGCCGGTTTCCAAAAGTCCGATCTGGTTATTCTGGCTGCCCGTCCGTCAATCGGTAAAACAACTTTAGCTTTGGATATAGTCAGACACGTGGCCGTTGTCAGTAAAGCGTCGGTCGGCATCTTCAGTTTGGAAATGTCCAAGGAACAGTTGGTGGACAAATTACTCTGCGCGCAAGCCGGCGTTGATCTTTGGAAAATGCGTACCGGCCGCTTATCCGACCGTGAAGAAGATGATGATTTTCCGCGCATTGGTCAGGCTATGGGTGTTTTGTCTGAAGCTAAAATATTTATTGACGACAGCGCTTCTTCCAACGTTATGGAAATCCGTACCAAAGCCCGACGTTTAAAAATGGAACACGGACTGGATATGTTGGTGGTTGACTATTTGCAGTTGATGGAAGGCCGTTCCAATCATTACTCGGACAGCCGTGTGCAGGAAGTTTCTGAAATCAGTCGTGCTTTAAAATCTATTGCCCGCGAATTAAATGTGCCGGTATTGGCTTTGTCCCAGCTGTCCCGTGCCGTTGAAAGCCGATCACCGGCTATACCTAAACTGGCTGATTTGCGCGAGTCAGGTTCGATTGAGCAAGATGCCGACGTCGTGATGTTTATTTACAGAAAAGTCAAGGACAAATCCAGAGAATGTCCTGAAGAAGAAAAAAATCTAGCCGAAATTCATATTGAAAAACACCGTAACGGACCGACCGGTATGATTAGACTATTTTTTGATGAAAACAAAGTTACCTTCCGCAGTCTGGAGCATGAATTCCAGCCGACCCGCCGCGCGCCACAAAGAGTGATGAGCGGAGCTGACGTTCCACCGCCCTACGAAAGCCCCACTGACCTACCATTCAGTTCAGCCCCGGAGATTTCCTAACCCCCACCTCTCATAACTCATAACTCATTACTATTAATAACGTAAGAACTTAAGAACCTAAGAACTTAATTACCTAAATAGCTAACTACCTAATCAAACAAAATGTTCAACAAACTCAAACAATACAAAGATCTAAAAAACCAAGCTAATGATTTAAGAAAGAAATTGGCAGAGGAAGTCGTTACTATGGAAAGCAGTGCCGTCAAAATAGTCATTGACGGTAATCAGGACGTTAAAAGTGTAGAAATCAGTCCTGAATACCTACGACCGGAAAAGAAAAATCAACTGGAGTCCGAGCTGAAGGACAATATGAATAAAGCTTTGAAAAAAATTCAAAGAGCCATGGCTATGAAGATGCGCGAAATGGGCGGCTTTAATCTCCCCGGTATGGGCGGCGGTGATAAAGAATAAGCGACCTAATTGCCACAGGCTACTAGCCACAAGCAACCAGCCATCATGAACAACCTTCCAAGCTTCATCCAAAAACTTGTCGATCATTTTGACAAACTACCGGGCATTGGTCCTAAAACCGCGACCAAGCTGGTTTTTTATTTATTACAGGACGACCAGGAAGTAAAACGATTTGCCAGTGATTTGGAAGACGCCAGTCAAAAAATTATTTTTTGCAGTGAATGTCAAAATGTCTCCGATCAGACTATCTGCAATATCTGTAGCGATAAGAACCGTAATAAAAAACAGATTTGCGTTGTCTCCAGCAGTCAGGATCTTCAGGCCGTGGAAAAGGCCCACATCTACGAAGGCCTATATCATATACTGCACGGTACCATCAATCCTATTGAAGGTATTACACCCGACCGTTTAAAAATTACCGAACTTCTTGGGCGCATCAAAAATCATAATGTTCAGGAAGTTATCTTGGCTTTAGATCAAACTATGGACGGCGAGGCCACAGCTATGTACTTAATTAAAGTTTTAAAACCTCTGGGCGTAAAAATTACCCGACCAGCCCGCGGCCTACCCGTGGGTAGTAATATAGAATACGCTGACGAAGTCACACTCTCCTCGGCTTTGGAGAACCGTAGGGAGATTAAATGAAGCCTTAAGTTAAGTCAAGAGATCGTAAATTAGCAGACATCCGCGAGCTTGCGACGCGGTCTCGGCTATGAGAGATCGCTTCGTCGCAATATTCTATTAAATTTCAACCTTTCTGCTGATTGCCTTGTGAATACTAAACACCCTCTGCTCCTCGCGAATGAGTAAACATCTGCGACATTCAAACTTAAGTTAAATAAACAGTACGTGAGAGCAAGAAAGAAATCATAAGTTATCCTGTCTTTGCG
>CAYTUI010000016.1:19679-29668 GCA_964441335.1 uncultured Gammaproteobacteria bacterium | reverse complement strand
TAGTAGTATTACCAACGGCATCCAAAGGATCAATAATTTCATCTCTGACCATCTGATCCATACCACTCATCTCGGCAATACCGCCGGCATTGTCGGCGATTGGTCCATAAGCATCAATAGTTACAATGATGCCGGCTAAAGATAACATAGACATGGCCGCCACCGCCACACCATAAACACCAGCCAAAGAAAAGCTGGCAATAATACCGGCCACAATAATTAATACCGGCCAAGCGGTTGAACGCATACTTAAAGCTAAACCGGCAATAATATTAGTACCGTGTCCTGTCTCTGAAGCCTTAGCTAGATTCCTGACAGGTTTATATTTTTTGGCAGTGTAATATTCGGTTACTAAAACCATCAAACCGGTAACCACCAAGCCGATCAAGGCTGACCAATAAATATCCATAGCACTTCTATTGCCCAAATCAGACATCATATTTTTAGTGACAAAATAAAGGGCAACAGCCGAAATAATGCCAGCAGCCGCCAATCCTTTATATAAGGCGCCCATAATATTTTTTCCTTTACCCAGTCTAATGAAAAATACTCCAATTAATGAGCTGACAATGGAAATACCACCAATTACCAACGGGTAAAGAACAGCTTCAGGAGAAGCAGCAAAAGTCAGCGAACCAACTAACATGGTTATAACCGAAGTTACAGCATAAGTTTCAAACAAATCGGCCGCCATACCGGCGCAGTCACCGACATTATCACCGACGTTATCAGCGATAACAGCAGGATTTCTAGGATCATCTTCAGGAATATTCGCTTCAACTTTACCGACTAAATCAGCCCCCACATCAGCGGCTTTGGTAAAAATACCACCGCCCAGTCTGGCGAAAACGGAAATCAAACTGCTACCGAAAGTTAGACCAATTAAATATTTTACGCTGATGCCGAGAGCAAACAAACCGGAGACACCAAGCAATGCTAAACCGACAACTAAAAAGCCGGTCACAGCTCCGCCCCGCACGGCGACATTCAAAGCTTCTTTCAAACCTTTGTTAGCGGCCTCAGCAGTACGGACATTGGCTCTGACAGAAATTGTCATACCAATAATACCGGTGGCGGCTGATAAGACAGCTCCGATAATAAAGCTTAAAGCTGTCCACCAACTTAAAGCAAAGCCGATAATAATAAACAACGGTAAAGCAATAAAAGAAACTGTTTTGTACTGTCTTTTTAAATAGGCGTTGGCTCCTTGCTGAATAGCCAAAGCGATTTCCTTCATTTTATCGTTACCGGCAGATTTGCTTAATATACTGCGGGCTAAAAAAAGTCCGGCGATAATAGCGACGACAGCCGCACTGATGGCGAAAACTATTGAGTAGTCCATATTCGTTAATTGTTAACTGTTAATTGTAAATTGTTAATTGTTAGTTAAGGTTTGGATTTCTTTTTTTTCTTTTCAACCACTTCATTATCAGTGGCTGGTTGATCAGCGCTAACCTCCAGGGTCTCTGCTGCAATTTTTTCTTCAGGCTTTTCTTCAATGTCAGCCGCAACCTCCACTTCTTTCTTGTCAGCGCCTTGAATCTTACCGTCAACAGAAGCGATATCAATTTTATAACCGGTCAATTTTGAAGCCAGACGAACATTCTGGCCGGCCTTACCAATAGCCAGTGACAGCTGGTCATCAGATACTTTAACAGTGGCTTTTTTATTTTCTTCATCAACCGTCACCGACACAACTTTGGCCGGCGATAAAGCTCTTTCAATAAAAAACTCTTTGTCGTCATTCCATTCAATAATATCAATTTTCTCGCCACCCATCTCCGCAATAACTGTCTGCACTCTGGTACCACGCTGACCAACACAGGAACCCACCGGATCAATATTATCATCATCAGTATGCACGGCAATCTTGGTTCTGGAACCGGGTTCTCTAGCCACCTCTTTAATGACAACTGTGCCGGCACTAATCTCCGGCACTTCCATAGCAAACAGTTCTCCAACCAAACCTTTATGCGCGCGAGACACAATAATCTCCGGCCCCTTGGCTTTTAATTCCACGCCCACAATATAAACCTTAAAACGGGCGCCGGAACTATAATGTTCACTGCGAATTTGTTCTTCCGGCGGCATAATAGCTTGAGCCTGCCCGATATCAAAAACAACATTTTTACCATTAATCCGTTGGACGGTAGCATTAACAATCTGACCAATCCTGTCTTTGAAGTTTTCAAAAACATTTTGTCGTTCAGCCTCGCGTAGTCTTTGGATAATAACCTGTTTAGCGGTTTGCGCGGCCATGCGTCCGTAGTCAGCCGGTACTTCTAATTCTGTCACAATTTCATCGCCGACTTTTAAACCTTTCTTTTTGCTCTTAGCTTCGGCAATCATGATTTCGGTCTTGGGATTAAACCTTTTGATGATTTCTTCTTCGGGGATTTCTTCACCGGCCTCACGTTTAGCGCGTTGCTCTTCCCACAATTTTTCTTGCTCCTCCAAATCAATATCTTCCACTACTGTCTTAACATCAAAAATTCTAGAGCTGCCAGTTTTAACATCAAATATTGCCTTGATATTCTGGTTATTTTCAGCAAAGTCTTTTCTATAAGCAGCCGCTAAAGCCGCTTCCACAGTCGCGATCACCGCTTCCATGGGCAAATTCTTTTCCTCGCAGATATTTTTTATCGCTTGGAAGATCTCATTATTTGACATGAAATTATATTTTGGTAAATAAAAAAGGTCTAGTATGTTCTACTAGCCTATTGTCAATAGTTTAGACCGTCGAGCAGCTTTTGTCAAGGAATCTGAAAACTTCAGTATTTAGAGTCGAGGGTGGCCATTAATTAAAAAAACAAATTACAATTTACAATATATTTCAAATATCAAATAGCCAATATTACAACCACTGACATTGATGCTTTAAATATTGGGATTTGGAATCTATTGTTTCTTGATATTTGTTATTTCTTATTACTTCATCAACAGTTGGGCACGACTATTAAACCACTAGCTATATTGAAAATAAAAAAAGAGGGGGCCGCCGTCGCTTGCGCGATTTTGGCCCCCTGCTCGTTCGTTGGCGGAGATGCTTGGTTTGGTTTACTGCTGTTTCGGCGTGATGGGCCGAATTCCCCTTGGGCGAGCAAGCTCGCCTTGATGATAGGGGCGGCTTTGTCTTGCCACAGTCTCCTCGGTCTTTGTCAGACGAACTTGACCCAACTCCGTGGTCATACCTACCTTATTCACTTTTTGGTGGTGTTCGCTGACTTATAGCTCTGGTGCTTTAGCATCGTTGCTTGACCGAGCAGTCTTTTCCGGAAATTGCTCCGGTTCCTTACCAAGAGTAGTTAGCGCGGGCTTTGTGTGTTTACCCGCTTTGTCGGAATGAGCCAGCTGGTAACCCGCTAGTGCGCCGTTTTGTCCTTCACACCGAAGTGTTTTAGACGCAACTTGTAACGCGACCGCTGATCCAGTCTGTACTTCCCGGTGCCCCGCAAAGGTGCCCCGTTTCCCTAGCCATACTACTTTTTCCAACGTACTGAACAGCACATTATCATATAGAAAAAGCTTGTCAACACCTGTAAAGTGGCTATTTTGTTTAAAAAAAGTGGAAAAATTGGTGATTAAATAGACAAAAACTGAATTTTTGCTCTTTCATTAGCCAAATTTACAATAGCGAAAACTACCTCAAAATCACCCTTATAGCCTTTATTATCCAAATACTGCTCTACTGACCTACAGACTCTTTCAATTTTTAACTCTGATATAACTTCGCCTGATCTACCAAAAGCATCCGAGCTTCTGGTTTTTACCTCCACAAACAATAGCTTATTTGAATAATAAATGACCAAATCAATTTCTCCCCAGCGGCAATGCCAATTGCGGTCAACGACCACCCCGCCTAAACTCCGATAATAACGTACAACGGCCGCTTCTCCATATTTGCCTAATCGGATTTTGGAGTTAGAAGATGGGAGATGGGGGCTTGACGATAGGGATTGAGCTTTGTTCATGATACTCGGCTTGTTATTATTTTAATTAAACCCCATAACATTTTTTGTACCCGTATAAGTTGCTGTTCAACCCCAGCAAATTTTGCTTGTTCCAAAAAATCAACGTCCTTGGCTATCATCAACTGATTATGCAGCTCATTAATTGAGGCGTTAGCATAACAATAGAATTGAACTTTTTCCTTTTTTGAAAATCTACCAAAGCCTTCGGAAATATTAGAAGTTATCGAAACTGCACTTCTGCGCATTTGACTAGTAAGACCGAATCGCTCATCAGTCGGGAACAATCTAGTAAATTTATATATCAATAAAACTAAAATATGCCCCTCTTGCCACGTGTTCAAATCTTTAAACGATTTCATAATAAAAAAATAGGAATAATATACCCCTATTTTTACCCAGCCCCCAACTACTAACTCCCAATCTTCTATCTTCTAACCCCCATCTCCTAATCCCAATCTTCCATCTCCTATTTCCCCATCTTCTATCTCGGCAGATATTTATGAAAACTCTGATTTACTCTACGGCGGCTACGGGCTTTAGGAACATCTAATATCCACCATTTAGCAATACGAGCCAGCCAAAAAGCGCAAAAAATCAACCAGACTATAATCAACACTCTCATGCTCAACAGATAAATATTCATGAATCTGAAAGCGGCCAACAAAAAAATAATCGGTCCTGTCGTCAAACCCCAAATAGCCAGTCTATAATTAAGATGCTTAACAAATTTATCTGACGATTTGTGAAACATTAAACTGACAAAACTGCCGATAATAGCTAGGCCGGCCAAGACCATCGCAATTTTCCAAAACAGCAGGTTTGGCGACCCGGCATAAAAATCAAATAGATAATTCCAAATTTTATTCATATCGTTTGTGATTGGTAATGGGTAATAGGTAATGGGTAATGAGTAATATGTAATGAGAGTTAAGGTGGTGAGTTAAAAACGCTTCCCACATTACCCATTACACATTGCTCTCTACACCTTACTAAAAATAATCCCAAAATGATACTGCCCGGCTTTAAAACTTTTTACTTCAACCAAACCATTGTCTCTGGCAATCTTTTTCATTCCCTCGGGATCAACTTTATCCTCCGCGGCAGGGCCAAAACCAGAAGCTGTATTATCCCAATCAATTACCAATAATTTAGAGCTTGTTTTCATCAGACGAACAACTTCTTTGGTAATCTCGGCGTGTTTCTTGGACTGAAACAGGATATTTATCAGGAAAGCATAGTCAACCGAGGCTTCGGGCATATCAGTCGCACCGTAGATCTCCAGGTTACTCCAGACCGTCTTAATATTATACAGATTATGCATTCTAGCCTTACTGTCAACACTTGACAAGACCGTCTTCAAAACATCCACCGCATAAACCTGCCCCTTATCACCAACAATCTTGGCCGCCGCCAGAGTAAAATATCCAGCTCCGCCGCAACCAAAATCACCAACCACTTTGCCTGGTTCTAAGCCTAATTGTTGAGTTAGTATCTGCTTGGCGTCTAACAACTCGTTGCCACCGGAAATAATTTTTTGCATACGACTATAGTATAAGATATTTTCACTTAAATGGCCAGTTATTGACATCTTCACCGCTGGTATTAAACTAAAGCGGTTGACAACCAACACCCGAGGAGGCCTGCTGATGACGACTTTCCGCTTTGCTCTTGACTGCTTGGCAATCATGATAGAGGCGATCATCGTCTATGCCATACTTTGGTCGCCAATAATTGCTTTCGTGCTGTTACCGGCCAACACACCACTCGCTATCAAGTTCCTTACTTACGCCGTTGTCTTTCCAGGAATAATCCTGTCCAACAAGCTGGCGCAAAGGCTCTTTCCGGACTTTCGTCGTTTCATGGCTAACGTCTAGCCCATCGACAGCCCCGTTTTCAAGACGAGGCTGTCTTCCTTTTAACCAATTATGTTACTTGACACCCTTCTATGTTCTGCTAGAATCAGTTGGCATTTTGTTCTGCCTTTTTGACGGCGGTGCATGAGGCCGGGATGACTCCATGTCCAGGACACAAGACCGTGCACCGTCGCCATCCTATTGGAGCCCGTTCAGCTAGCCATCGAGCAGCAGCTATGAGTTCCCAAACGAATCTCTTTCGGCTGCCACAGCTAGCCGGCGGGCTCCGCCTTTGAGAGCTTCGACATCAGTCGCGGCTCTCTTTTTTTATCCAGCACCTTCCAAAATATATATAACTTTGCCATAGGACAAATAACCCTCTTGCCCCGATCCAATGGTTTTATACGCTACGACGAAGGTGCTTGGATTTATTAAAAATTTCCCTCCTAATTGGTGCAAATGATAATCGATGAATAGCACAGATGCCGTTGGCCCGCAAAAATTGTTGATGAACTAGTGTGCCATAACCCTTATGTTGATCAAAACCATAATCAGGGTATTTTTTAGCATACTGTTTCATTAATTTATCCCGATAAACTTTGGCGATAATTGAGGCGGCTGCAATTTCTTTAAATTTTGATTCCCCGTGTTTGTGGAGAGAGTAATTTTGTTTTAGTTTGGTAATTTTTTGAAAGGCACCGATGTAATCAATAACTAGCTTGTAGCTGGTAGCTGGTAGCTTGTAGGCAGACGTTAATTCTTTAAATGCGCGTTCCACTACTAAGACATTAGCCTTTTGTAATCCATATTTATCAATATATTTATGGCTAACAACTCCGATGCCAATATCGCAGTGCTGACTTAGCAAATCAAAAAGCTCCTGCCGTTGTTTAGCAGACAAGAGTTTGGAATCTTTTAAATATTTATGACTAAAAGGTTTTTTAAAACAAACCGCCGCCGCTACTATCGGACCAGCCCATGCTCCTCGACCAGCCTCATCAATACCAATGATTATCTTATTCATAGTTACACTCGATATCTCACAAAAAACCACTCGAGAGCACCGGTCTCTCGAAGCTCCGAGTTTAGCGAGGAGCGAAGTGGTGCTTCATCGATGCCAATAAGTTTCATCGTTTAATTGTAGCACATAACAAAAATACAAATCTCAAGTTCCAATATATCTCAAATCGCAAATTTCCAAAACCTCTGTATTTGCGAGCCCACTAACCCCAAAAGGGGTGTGGCGCCGCACCCCTTTTTTGTTAAAGGTTAACTATTAGATATTAGACTTCATCCACTCCGTAACCTTGGGCTCAAGCCGAGCCACTGCCCAAAGGTCAGCAGATACATCGATAACCAATATTTTATCGTTGGGGTCTGTCAAACCTTTAAGATCATCCCTAATACCTCCAGCCGTCTTTGTTGATGAAACCACAAACCAAACAGATTGAAGTGGCTTAGCCCAAAAGGTAAAAGATTTAATGTAATCTATCACCCTCTTATAATCCTCGCTACCCTCAGGTACACCAAGATCATAAGAAACTAAATAAGTTCGCATAAAAAATTAATAATTGTTAATGGCCAGTACTTACAGAACCTGGTATAATATTAATGGTAATAAATATTAGATAGTTTCAGGAAAAAGACGCATTGGTACCAACGGTATTATGCGTCTTTTTTATGAGAGAAATTTTAATTGCATATTAATTGGTTTTAATTTTTAGTTTACCCACAACCTTGCCTTGAATTTGTAGTTGATCAAAAACATAGATAGGTTTATGGATAGGGTTGGTCGATCTCGGTTCTAAAATTATGTAATTCTTATTCTTCTTAATAATTTTAATAGTCGCTTCATCTCCCATTAACGCAACCACCGTGTCCCCAGATTCGGCATTAAATTGTTTCTTTATTAATACTAGATCTCCATTATTAATGTCAGCTTTATTCATGCTGTCGCCAACCGCCCTAAGAAAAAAGTAATCTTTATCGTCCCCCTTTACGGAGTAGGGTATATACGCCTCAATATTCTGGACAGCCAACAACGGCTCGCCACAAGGAGCCGAGCCCACGAGTGGGATATTTCGCATCTTTTGGAAATACTTCTTAACCTTCAAGTTACGTTGCTGGTATTTATGCGATGATAAAGCACCTTTCTTCTTCAATGCGTCCGTATGTCGCTGAACCGAACTTATACTATTGTACCCAAGATACTCCATGATCTCCCTAAGTGCGGGAGAATACCCATTTTTTTGCGTAAGATCACTAATGGCAAGGAGAACGTCCCTCTGTTTACTGGTCAATTTCATATAATTTGATATACTATATATAAATAGTAACGCTAATAGCGTAAGTTGTCAACAGGCCACATTCTCCTAGTATTCAAATAATGGTATAATTTAATTGACATGAAAAAATACTCTATTATTTCACTTTTCGCTGGTTGTGGTGGTTTGGATCTTGGTTTTAAGGGCGACTTTAATTTTTTAGGTAGGAAATACGCCCCAAGAAATTTTGAAATAGCCTGGGCTAACGATATTGATAAAGCTGCCGCCTCTTCTTTTAACGCTAATTTTGACAAAAATTTAGTATGCGGCGACGTAAACGCTATTCTTAAAGATAAGCATTCTTTTAAACTGTTTGAGTCCCCGCTTCCGGCTCACGCCGATATAGTGCTGGGAGGTTTCCCTTGCCAAGATTTCAGCCATGCCGGAAAGAGAGGGGGCTTTAACAGCGAGCGTGGATTATTATATCAAAGTATGGCGGACGTAATTGAACGCACCAATCCACTTATTTTCGTCGCCGAGAACGTTAGAGGATTATTAACCATGAATAAAGGGGACGCAATCAATACTATCGTCAAAGATTTCGGAAAACTTGGCTATCACATAGTCTATAAATTACTTAAAGCCGCCGACTATGGGGTCCCACAAACCAGGGAAAGGGTCATCATCGTGGGAACCCGAAAAGATCTACTGCCTCCTTTTTCTCATCCTGAACCAATTCTAAGCGAGAAATCTTGGGTTTCCTTAAAAGAGGCTATTGGTGACCTAGAAAAAGCTAAAGAGGGGTCGCTGCCCAATCACCACTGGTCGCGCGCTAAAAAAAATAAAGGACAAGGAAATTCCACAGTAAATCCTGGCAAACCTGGGCCCACCATGAGAAGCGAACATCATGGTAATATTGAATGGCATTGGAATAAAAAAAGGCGCCTTTCGGCTCGTGAAGCCGCCCGCATACAATCATTCCCCGACGACTTTATTTTTTACCCCTCGACGTCGGCCGCATATAAGCAAATTGGAAACGCCGTACCACCGGTTTTAGCTTGGCACATTGCGAGCGCTATTGAAATATTTCTTAACAAACATCTAAAACAACATGGTATACATAGCCAAATCCAACGTGAAAGAGCGACAGTTTCTTGATTTGCTATCAATCTCAAGAAAACTGCTGTTAAAGTCATTTAAAAATCGATCCATCACTCCCTCTTATTTCGAGGAAGCGGTTTTTGAGCAAATGACAATCGCCGCCATTGGGACTATTTTCGAGGGCTGCGTAAAACAAACGGGTGTTTATGCGTTCCCAGACATCATCGCTAAAAAATACTATGGTATAGAAGTCAAAATGACCACCTCTGATCATTGGACTTCTACCGGTAATAGCGTTCTCGAATCTTCCAGAATCAAAGATGTTGAGAGAATATTTATTATCTTCGGTAAATTTGGCGGTAAATTAAACATTCGATATAGATTATACCAAGAATGTCTTTCCGAGATTAGCGTAACGCACTCACCTCGCTATAGAATTAACATGGATTTGCCGAGCGGCAAATCAATATTTGATAAAATCGGTATTGACTACGATAAATTAAGAAAAAAATCAAATTCCATCCAAATTATTAAGGATTACTATAGAGGCCAATTAAAGGACGGCGAGGAATTGTGGTGGATCGATCAGGAAAATGATCAAAAAACTGTCAGCCCAATAATAAAACCTTTTAGAGGCCTCGCCCCAAGGGAAAAGTCCCTCTTCATGATAGAAGTAATGATACTTTTTCCTGAGATATTTAGCGCCAGCAACACAAAATTCGAACGGCCGGCCGCCTATTTAATAGCCCAATATAACGCGGTCTCGCCTAATTTGAGAGATATGTTCACGGCGGGGGGGA
>CAYTUI010000016.1:0-19669 GCA_964441335.1 uncultured Gammaproteobacteria bacterium | reverse complement strand
ATGGAAAAAAACGCACGATTTCTAGATTAGCCCATAACCTATACCTTAACGCTAAAAAAATTGACGCTGAATTTAAAAATATCGACGCTCATAAGCTAAAGTACTATTGGAGGCTGAAACGCTTAGACAAAAAAAATCGTAATCAATGGGAAAGAATGATAAATAAATACTCTCAATCAAAAGGAAGCGATTATAAGGCGGCTGATATATTTAAAGCGGGTTTAGAGTGAGAAATAATAATAATTATTTAAACAGAAATCTCAAAAAAGCGAGGGTTAATGATCGACTTTCAAAAAAAAGACGTTCCGCTCTTATGTCGCGAGTCCGATCAAAAGAAACGGCGCTTGAAAAGACCTTTATTAATATGTTAAGGGGTGTTACCACAGCCTCTTTTGATACAAATGTATCCGACATTAAAGGCAAGCCTGATATAGTTTTTAAAAAGGCCAAGGTCTGCATTTTTATCGACAGCGACTTCTGGCATGGCTGGAACTACCCACGGTGGCGACATTTACTAAAAAATAATTTTTGGAAATTAAAAATAGCCAGAAATCGTAAAAGAGATCGCGAAGTTACGGCATACTTACGCCGCAATGGATGGGTGGTAATCAGAATCTGGGAGCATCAAGTCAAAAACGGTAGCATGTTAAAAAAACTATCGCAGGCCATCCCTAAAAATTAAATGCCTTCGACTCGCCCCCCTTATTTTCTAAAAAATTTACGCTCTTTGGGCGCCCCTCCCCAAGAAACCTAATAAAGGCAGGGGAGTGGCTTTCAATTTTCACTTCTTCGCCCCTGCGATTCTTTCCAGTGCCTTAATAAAAGCACTTTGGCGTAAAGTAATTTTTTTATCTTCTGATAACTGGTAGATTTCTTCAAAGGCTTTAACAATAATATCTTTCATAGTGCCCAGAACCTTTTCTTTATCCCAATGTTCATTTTTAAGATTTTGCTGCCATTCTAAATAGGAGACAATCACTCCGCCGGAGTTGGCTAAAACATCAGGAACAATCACCACGTTTTTCTGCGCCAAAATTGCATCAGCCTCTGGGCTAATCGGCCCATTGGCCAGTTCCATTATGGCCTTAGCTTTGACATTGTTAACATTATTTATGGTAATGGCATTGTCCAGGGCGGCCAGAATCAAAATATCCAGTTCTAGTCCTAAAATTTCCTGATCGCTAATATTTTTAGAGCCCGGGAAATCTAGCACACTGCCATTTTGTTTCTTATGTTCAGCTACTTTAACAATATCTAAACCATCAGGGTTATAAATGGCACCCTTGGAATCCGAGACCGCCACAACTTTATGACCGGCTTTAAATAATAAATCAGCTACCACCGAACCGGCATTACCAAAACCTTGAATTGCCACGGTCAGTTTGTCTCCCCAAGAAACTTTAACTGATAAAGATTGCAGAACATAAAATCCGCCTTGGGCAGTAGCAATGTCTCGACCTTCAGAGCCGCCAGCTTCAATTGGTTTACCGGTTACAACTCCGGGCGTTGGTTTACCCACCAATTTGGAATACTCATCAGCCATCCAAGCCATAATCTGCGGAGTGGTGTAAACATCTGGCGCCGGGATATCTTTATCAGGCCCTAATATTTTATAAAAAGCTTGCATGTAAGCACGTGATAATCTTTCCAGTTCAGTGACCGATAATTGTTTCGGGTCAACTGTTACTCCGCCTTTACCGCCGCCCAAAGGAATGTTGGCAACCGCGCATTTAATAGCCATTAACAAAGCCAAGGCTTTAACTTCATCTAGATCGGCGGCCGGATGAAAACGAATACCACCTTTAAAAGGCCCGCGGTCATTATTATATTGCACGCGGTAAGCTGGAAATTTCCTTGAGGAACCATCATCCATTTGAACTTCCAGGTCAGCCTCCATAATATTGTATGGCTGTTGTAAATTGTCTAAAACCGCCCGATCTAAAGACATTAATTCGGCGGCACCTTTAACTTGTTGTAAGGCGTTTTGATAAGGGGTCATTGGGCTAGGGATTAGTAATTAGTAATTTGTAATTCGGGACAAACCCCCCAATTACAAATTACCAATCACCAATTACTACATGTCAATTACGTCCCCAGTCAGTAGCGATGTTAATATCTTTGCCGGCTTTTGAGGCAATATACTTGGCGGCTTGTAATGCGGCTTTGGCACCTTCGCCAGCAGAAATAACTGCTTGCTTATAAGAAATATCGGAGACATCGCCACAAGAAAAAACCCCCGGTTCAGAAGTCTGGTTATCTTTATCGGTAATAATCTCTTTGCGGTCGTTTAATTTAACCAGCGAACCAACCCATTCGGTCTTAGCCACAAAACCAATCTCTACAATGATGCCCTGAACCTTAATTTCTTTGTCAGTAGCCACATTGTCTTCTTCGGCCGAAGTAATAACAACCGATTGAACAGTTTGATCGCCTTTAACCTCTCTAACTTTAGACTGATAAATTATTTCAATATTGGCCGCCTGTTGGACTTTATTTAATAAGACCTTTTCTCCTTTGTACTCTGGCTTGCGCACGACCATATAAACTTTGTTGGCGATTCTGGACATGTATTCACCGGCTTCCAAAGCCGAGTTGCCACCACCAACAATCATCACATCCTTTCCCTTGAATAAAGGGCCATCACAAGTAGCACAATGGGTAATCCCTTTATATTTAAACTGTTCCTCGCCCGGGACATTTAGATCACGCGGCGTTAAACCAAAAGACAGAATCAAGGCTTTGGCCAGATACTGCTCCTGACCGGTTTTCACAATAAAGTTTCCATCCATTTTTTCTATCTCATTAACCTCGGCACTAATGAATTCTGCCCCGGTCTTTTGCGCCTGCTGCATAAATTTTTGCATCAAGTCAAAACCTCCGACGCTTTCATAGCCCGGATAATTTTCAATCACATCAGTAGCCGCCGCCTGTCCGCCAATATCTTTGGAGATGACCAGGGTAGACAGTTGCCTACGGGAAGTATAAATAGCGGCACTCATGCCAGCCGGACCTGCTCCAACAATAATCACATCATACTCCTTCATTACAACTGTTCCCTGATTTTAGATTTTAGAACTTCTTTGGATTGCAGACCAACCAAATCCGCTACAACCTGCCCGGCCTTAAAAATCTTCAAAGTCGGAATACTCATCACCCGATACTCTTGTGCAGTTGTCTGATTTTCATCAACATTAAGTTTGGAGATCTTTACTTTAGATTCGGCTTTCATTTCTTCAGCTAACTGATCTACGATTGGTCCTTGCATCTTACACGGTCCGCACCATGGTGCCCAAAAATCAACCAATGTAACGCCGCCAAAACTTAAAACCTCCTCCTTAAAATTCTTGTCTGTTATTTCTAGTGCCATGATGTTTGTAATTAGTAATTAGAAATTAGTAATCTGTAATTTGTAATTGGTAATTTGTAACCACGGGCATCTCCATAATTACGAATTACCAATTACCAATCCCTACGATATATCCACCAGTTCGGATACAAGTTTGTTTATGTTATCGCTTTTGCTTTTGCTTGGCAAACAACCATTAACTTCATCGCTTAAAATCTGTTTCGCCAACGAACCTAAGGAAGAACGGGCGGCAATAATTTGCTGAACAATATCCAGACAATCACGTTTTTCCACGTACATTTTTTCAATAGCACTAATCTGGCCGGCGATGCGGTGTGTATGATTGATTACTTTTTGCGGTTCACATTTGTTCATGTGTGAGTTATGAGTTATGAGGAATGGGGGTCAATACGCTATAAGCTATAAGCTACCTAGCATACTCCCCCACAGTATATCCCTTTTTAAACTCCGTGTCAAATCGTTAATCCAAAAAATTCTCCAAACATTGACAACATTAGATATAAGTGATATAATTGACAGTTAATCTGTCCTTTTGATCTCAACCGCTACCTGGAGGTGTATATGAACTGGAACCTGTTTTGGTGGATGTTTCTGCCGTTTATCATCCTCGTGATGATTTTCTGGCGGGTCAAGCATCCCGCCAGTTTCCGGTCCACCTTCGGGTGGATACGGAGAATTCGTGGCCGCAACTGGGTCTTTCTCTTCCTTTTGGTGGCTGTTTTCGCTGGCGGTGTCTTCACTGCCAACATGTTCCGCAAGGAACAACGACCGCCCAAACCCGCTGTGGTTGTTGTGACTCCTGTGGACTCGAGCAAGGCCTCCCCGGCTGACGAAAAGGATAAACCGGAGGATCACCTGACTGCCGCCGAAAAAACCCGTAGAAGGATTCTGGAGGCGGAGAGGAAGGCTAAGGGTGCCGCTGGTGACACTACGATCGTGACCAAAGGTTCCTCGGGGAACATTGTCACGGTCTTCCTGAAGGGTCAGGTTTCCGCCAAGGGCACTAGGGACACATACCTGTTTGCTACTCTGGTGGCCTTCGCCCTTGGTTGCGGCTTCTCCTGGCTGATCAAGAATACCCTGTTGGATATGGGGATAGCCCTCATCACGGCGACAGCCACGTCTCACTTTCTGATGACTTGGATCAAGCTGGGATCAGATCCTCGAGATCCTGAAGGTGGGTGGTGGGCCTGGAAGCTCTTCGCCTTCTTTCTACTTTTCTTCTTCATCCTGGGTTGCTCCAGGGCGAGGACTAGGTCAACGTGACCTTTGACTCCCAGTCCTACTTTTGGAACATGGCGTTCCAAGTAGGACTTGGGGGTCTTTTTTTATTAAAAAACAGGCCTTTTAGGCAATTATATTCGATTATTATGCAATATATTACTTATTGACATATTAATATAATTATGCTAGAATCATAAATCAAATACTTTACACGCGTTCCTTTAACATCTGGACTTATCAATATCATCGCATTATGTAACAACAAGTATGGTACATAGCGCGGTGATATTGATCTAGCTAGTGAACTACCAAGGAGGAGAGTCTTATGGAATCAGGTCGTACTTTCAACCTTCTGGAACTCCTGTGTTTCCCCAAAGGTTGCGTCATTGAAGAGGAGTCGCAACCCTACCTAGCAACGGTGCTAGTCCCACAGCTGGAGGCTCGCGGCATGAAGGCGGCGGAGTGGACTCGGGGGGCTCTAATGCTGGAGGAGCCCTATCTTACGCAGATAAAGGCCGTGGTATGCAGACAGTGCAACCACGACGAGTGCTCTTTCAACCGCAAATTTCGGTGGTCGGAGGAGCTTCTCGGTCTGCGTGACGGCCAGTACAGCGACCGAGTTGCCAAGGGGCGCGAGCTACAAGCTCAACTTCTTTCTGCCGAGACAAGGCAGGAGCTCGAGGCTCGTGGCATAAAGGCCGGCTCATATCAGATGCCCTCTAGGAAGAACCCGGTCCTTTCATTCCTGTTCTCTCGTGGCGACAAAACTCAGCGAGTACGTTGCGAGATCGGGAAGCGCCGTCTCTGGATCGACGAACATTCGGAGATACTGGTATCGACAGAGCAGATTCGTCAGAAGCTGCAGGAAGCTATCGCGCTTCTCTAGTCGGCACTCGTCTTGACTCCCAGTCCTACTTTTGGAACATGGCGTTCCATGTAGGACTCGGGGGTCTTTTTTTTAAATAAAAAACAGGCTTTTAAAGCCATATGCTCAAATATACAAAATACGTGTTAAAACCCGCAATTACTCAATTATTCAATTTAATGCGTGGTGTCCCTGCCAGGAGTCCTGCCTGCCGGCAGGCAGGCGAACCTGAACCGCGAAGATGGTGTCCCTGCCAGGAGTCGAACCTGAATCTAGGGTTTAGGAAACCCTCATTCTATCCATTGAACTACAGGGACATAACGATATTCTGACATAAATACACCTCTCTATCTAATTGCGCTAACATTAGTCTGTTTCCAGCGTCGTAAAATATTTTGGCCTGTTATTCACAACTTACTAACAACAGAAAGCCGAGTGTTATATTCTTTTCTAATATAGCCAACGTAAACAGTATAACATATATTTATACTTACTCAATATGTTGCTAATATTAGCCATTTTTTTAAAAATTTCTAATTGACATTTGCTCAAAAAGAACCTAAGCTGATAGCAACTAAATATTTATATCTAAATATGTTTGACTCCAAAGCTAAAGTTGAGGCCGGTCGCAAAGAGGCCGAGACCTTTATCGGGCCATCTGTCAAAGTTGAGGGTGACTTTGTCGGCGAGGGTAATTTAGTGGTTGAAGGAATCGTGGTTGGCAATTTAGCCACCAAAAATGATCTAACAATCGGTAAAGATGCGGTCATTGAGGCTGAGATTAAAGCCCGCAATGCTTTTATCGCCGGCCGGGTTAAGGGTAATGTCAGTATTAAAGGTAAACTCCAATTGACCAGTACAGCGCAAATTATCGGTAATGTTAAAACCGCGATCTTATCAGTAGAATCCGGTGGTTTAATTAATGGTCAGCTGATAATGGTCAGTGAAGCAGAAAAAGTTAGCCCGGACAAAGAAGAATTATCAAAGAACAAAAAATAAATAGATGTACTTGTACATTTACGACTCTTTTTTAAGTGATCAAAAATACGCCAACGCTTTAACCAAGGTTGAACAGCGCGTAACTGATTTGGATATCAAAGGGAAAATTGCCCGCCTAACAATCTTAAAGAATGTGCGTGAATTGATAGAAGATGCTGTTAAAGACGGTGTTAAAACTGTTGTGGCTATTGGCGATGATCAAACTTTTGCTAAAGTAATCAATGTGGTAGCTGAACTGGATGTAATCTTAGGCTTCATACCGATTACTGATGACAGTAAAATTGCCAAGATTCTGGGTATTCCGCCCAGAGAGTTAGCTTGTGATGTTTTGTCCGGCCGTATCATTAAAAAAATTGATCTGGGCAAAATAAACAATCACTATTTTATGGGTTCGGCAGAGATAACTAATGCCGAGGTTTCTATAAAATGCAATAAATTTGCTATAAGGCCGACTACCAAGTTTCACCGCATTGATTTCCGCAACTTTGGCGGTTTAAAATCTCCGTCTGATCCGACCGATGGTTTGTTAGAAGCTGTAATCACGCCCATTGAGGCCGGTTTTTTTCGCGGTCAAAAAGCTTTAAAATCTACAATTCTTCCTTTTACAAAAATTACCGTCAAAAGTCTGGGCGAAGAAGCAATCCCGATTTTGACAGACGAGCAGGTTATTATGAAGACGCCGGCAGAAATTGAAATTGCCCCGGGTATTCTAAGCGTTATTGTCGGCGCCCAGCGGGCATTCTAAATTAATACTTAAGTCTTAATAATTAATTATTAATAAAAACCCTTCTACAAGGGCTTTTTTGTTATTTTAATTTAGTTACTATTCTAAAACTTCTCGACAGGCTCGAAGACTGGGTTGGGATGACAACTTGTTCGTGTTCTAAAACTGGGGCACCTACTAGCTACTGGCTACTTACTACTAGCTTTATCTAACTTGTCCATCTGTCTAAACAATATCTTCTGTTGGACAATGGAGAATAATATAGTCACAAACCAATAAAGAGTTAAACCGGCCGGAAAAACCCAACCAATGTAAACAGTAAAGGCCGGCATAATATAAAGCATTTGCTTATTCATGGCCGCGGCCGTGCCTTGCGCCTTTTGTTTGCCAATCATCATCTTTGACTGCCAAAATTGCGCGCCGCCGGCCAGTATGGCTAAGGGGATACTTTTAATTGAGAGGTCAAAAAATCCAAAAGTAATGGGATTTAATGAACCTGGATTATGAACAAAGGGATAGAGTAAATCCAAACTGCCGTTGGCCAGACCATTTTTGAAAACCCAGTATACAGCCAATAAAAATGGCAGTTGAATCAATAACGGCAAACAAGAGGATAGCGGATTGATTTTTTCCTGTTTATAGAGATCCATCATGGCCTTGCCCAAAGCCTCTTTATTGTCTTTATATTGCAACTTCAGCTCCTCAATTTTGGGTTGTAGTTTAGTTAAAGCTCTTTGGGATCTGATTTGTTTTTGCGCTAACGGGAAAAGAATCAGACGAATAATTAAAGTTAAAATAATTATAGCTAAGCCTAAATCATGGTTTGGCAGTAAATTATAAATCCAAACCAAAAAATTGAAGATCGGTTGGTAAAAAATATCGTTGAATAGTTCGGTCATGGTGAGTTATGAGTTATGAGTAATGGGTAATGGGGAAGAGGGATTAAACTAGAGGATCATTGCCGCCTTTGGACCAAGGGTGGCAACGGGCGACCCTAAACATACACTTTATTAAGCCAAAAAACAAGCCATATTTATTAACTGCCTGATAACAATACTCTGAACAGTGGGGATTAAAACGACAAAAACCATTAGGAAAAAATGGTTTAAGCCAACCTTGGTCGGGTGATATGGTTTTTTGATAAAGCCTGATTAATTTTAATATCGGCCATTTTATCCAGTATTCAATATAATCAAACATTTAATCTGCCTTTATTAATTAATGACAGTAATGATTCCTGTAATTGAGGGTAATCTAAATCCAAAGCCTTCTGTTTGGTGATAATCAGAATGTCCCAGCCCGGTTTGATTTGCTGTAAATTGAGGCGCAAAATCTCTCTTAAACGTCTCTTCAGTAGGTTGCGACGGACAGCCCGCTTATCTACTTTGGTGGAAACTACAATGGCAAAGCGACTAACGTTCAAATTGTTAGGTAAATATTTCAATGTCAGCTCACCAGAATAACTGTAGCGGCCTTTATTGACCACCTTCTTAATATCCAGATCTTTTCTTAAGCGGTGCTCTGCTTGGAGCATGTTGATTTTATCCGATTAGACAGATAATTTAGCGCGCCCCTTGGTTTTCCTTCTCTTTAGTACCTTGCGACCATCGCTGGTTGCCATTCTAACTCTGAAACCATGAGTCTTAGCTCTTTTTCTTTTTTTTGGCTGGTAAGTTCTTTTTGGCATATCCAAAATTTAAATTTATAAAACCTTCGGTAAGCTGTTAGAGATAAATCTAACCGTCTTAACTCGATAGAAAAATAACACTTTTATTGTTCCTTGTAAAGGTCTGGACATTTGAAAAGAGTAGTGCTTAAATGTTAACACTCTATCAACACTCTGTGCACTTCCCGGATATTCTTGTTAAGGACCACGTGTGTTATAGTTCCCTTTGTAAATACATTACCCATGGACAATTATCAATTGTGGCAAGCAGTTCTAGGCGAACTGGAACTACTGACCAGCAAGGCAAACTTTACGACTTGGTTCAAAAGTACTTTTGTGTTAGAGCGTGAAAACGACACTTTGATTGTTGGTGTCCCCAACGCCTTTACCAAAGCTTGGCTGGAAAATAAATACCACAAACAAATTGGTACCGCTGTTAATAATCTTTTGGGAGGTGGACGGCCAATTTCTATTATGTACAAAGTTTCCGCTATTCAGCCGGAGGTTTCTAAGGTTAAGAAAAAAAACGAAGAAGAAAAACTCGGTCCGACTGTTAATGACTCTCCTCAAATTAATAATAATCGTTTTGGGATAAATCCTAAATATACCTTTGCTAACTTTATTGTCGGCAAGGGTAATGAGTTGGCGCATGCCGCTTCCAAGGCCGTAGCCAATAAGCCGGGCAAAGCTTACAATCCTTTATTCTTATACGGCGGGGTTGGTTTGGGTAAAACACATTTGATCCAAGCCGTTGGCAACGAGGTAATCGCCGCCAACCCCAACAAGAAGGTTTTATATATTAACAGCGAAAAATTTACTAACGATTTTGTCGCTTCTATAAAGTCTGGTGAAACCGAAAAATTTAAAAAGATTTATCGCAATGTGGACATCCTTTTAATTGATGATATTCAATTTATTGCTGGTAAAGAACAAACCCAAGAAGAGTTCTTTCATACCTTTAACGCTCTTCATAACGCCGAGAAACAAATAATTATTAGTTCAGATAGACCACCCAAAGCCATACCCGCTATTGAGAATCGCTTAATCTCACGTTTTGAATGGGGGATGATTGCTGATATTTCGGCGCCGGATTTTGAAACCAGGGTGGCGATTTTAGAGTCAAAATGCCAAGAAAAAGGCTTTAAATTGGACTCAAAAATCATCCACTCTATTGCCGAGAATGTTAAAAACAATATTAGAGAGTTGGAGGGCGCGCTAAATCGTATTATTGCTTTCCATCAGCTTAGTAATTCTTCGCCGACAGTAGAATCTACTAAGAATATTTTATCTTCTATTAGCACCAACCCGCGGAAAGGTGGCCTAACCGCCAAACGCTTGATTAAAGTGGTCTCGGAATTTTTTGAAATTAACATTGACGACCTGACGGGCAGTTGTCGTAAAAAAGAGTTGGTTGTGCCGAGACAAATTACTATGTTTCTGATGCGTGAAGAAATGAACGCTAGCTATCCAAATATTGGTAGTGAGTTAGGCGGGCGTGATCACACCACCGCTATGCACGCCTATAATAAAATTACCGTTAGTATTTCTACCAACGAAAAAATAAAAAACGATATCGCTTTACTACGACAAAAAATTTACGAATAAAAATTTTTGTTGATAAAGCTGTTAACAAATAGGGCACAGGGTGTGTCTCAAAAAAAATAAAAAAAGGCTGTTGAAATTTATCCACTTGTTTGCTCAACAGTCATCCCCAATCAGTCAAGGTTTACGGTTGATAAACATTTTAACCTAACTGCAAAAAAACAAAACAAAAGACCTGTTTCTTTTTTCCCGTTCCTTTCTTATCAACATATTAACACTCTCTATTACAACTACTACATTTATTTATTACTAGTAATTATTTATATCTATGAAAATTGTTTGTACACAGGAGAACTTGTCTAAGGGTTTAAATATTGTCAGCAACCTGACCAGTAAAAATTTAAATTTGCCAATTCTAAACAATGTACTCCTGCAGGCAGACAAAGAGGGCTTGGTATTAATAACTACGAATTTAGAAATTGGTATAAAGACCAGGGTTAGGGGTAAAGTTGAGCAACCCGGCAGTTTTACTGTTCAAGCAAAGCTAATGTCGGACTTTGTTAACTCCCTAAAAAAGGAAAATATTAATATTGAGTTAAACGACAATACTCTGGTTTTGGAAGGCGAAAATCATAAAACCAAGATTAAGGGAGAAAACGCCACCGATTTCCCTTTAATACCAGAAATTAACCCTGATTTACAAACAACCGTCAAAACAACTGATTTTAAAGAAGCTTTATCGCAAGTTATTTTTGCCGCCAGCCAAGACGAATCCAGACCAGAATTAAATGCTGTTTTTGTTAGCCTGGAGGGCAGTAAAATGATTTTGGTGGCTACCGACAGCTACCGTTTATCAGAGAAACACCTCGCTCTAACTGAAGAAATTAAAGAAAATAGGGCTGTTATTATACCCATCAAAACATTGCAACAATTAGCCAGAATACTTAATGAACAAGAGGCTGAAAATACCAAGATTATTATTAACGAAAATCAGGTTAAATTTGAGGTGGGGGATACCGAGTTAATATCCAGAATTATTGACGGCCAATACCCCGATTATCAGCAAATTATTCCTGACAAATTTGCCACCGAAGTCTCATTTAGTGTCAGCGAGTTTATTCAAAATATTAAAAGCACCTCCTTGTTCTGCCAGGCAGGAATTAACGACATTAGGCTATCTTATGTGCCTGACACCAAAGAAGTGCAGCTACGGGCCCAAAACAGCAGCGCAGGAGACAACCTGTCCAAGTTGGCCGCCGAGGTTAAAGGTAAGGCTGGTGAAATTGTTTTTAATTACCGATATTTACTAGAAGGCTTAAATAATCTCAAGAGTTCAGATGGTATTTTAAAACTAATTGATTCTAATAGCCCGGGGCTATTAACCGGTGTTAAAGACGAAGGTTTTTTGTATTTAATAATGCCGATTAAACAGTAATATATTTAATGTAAGATCGATATTTAAAAAACAGCTTCCTCAAGCTGTTTTTATCTGGGCTGTTCAAGCGCGGAGCCGATGATAGCATTGAATAATTAACGTAATATTGATTAAATTAAAATAATGCTCTATTTAAAAAAGTCGTACCGGTCTATTCAAGCACATCATTTTAATACCGTTTATCACATCGGTTATTATCCCTTTATTGATTATGGATATTTGGGTGGAGATGTATCACAGAATTTGCTTTCCTTTGTGTAGGATGCTGTATATAAACCGCAGAAAGTATATTAAGATATGGGATCGTGGGAAATTATCATATCTTGGTTGGAGGCAGAAACTTTATTGTATGTATTGTGGGTACGCCAATGGAGTGGTGCGCTATTGGGGTGAAATCGCCGGACAGACTGAACACTATTGGTGTGGTATCAAGCATAAAAAAGAGAAGCCGTTTTTAGAACCAGATCACCAAAAGAATTTTACAATTTATGGTGATGAAAAAGAATTTAAGGAAAAGTATATATCACAATAAGCGCCATGATGACCGTAGAAGATTTACAGAAAGAAATTGAAGATATAAAAAACAGAAACAAACGGGTTGAGACTGATAAGGCTTGGGAAACAAGTTGGGTCAGAAAACTCTTAATCCTTGTTTTAACTTACATAGTTATTGTAATATTTTTCTTCGTTACCGATTTAAATAAACCCTTTCTTAATACCATCGTTCCATCGCTGGCCTTTTTATTATCAACCCTGACAGTGCCGGTGGTTAAAAAATGGTGGCTAAAAAGAAAGGCATAAACGGATGCCCGATATTTCTAAATACGTCGGTCAAACGGTAAAGGTGCTGGTTGATAGACCTATTGGTTCAAAGCACCCAAAGTTTGATTTTGTTTACCCCATCAATTACGGTTATGTGCCCAACACAATTGCGGCCGATGGCGAAGAAATAGATGTTTATGTTTTAGGAGTAAAAGAACCGCTTAAAGAATTCGCCGGTCAATGCATTGCTATTATTCATCGTTTAAATGATGATGACGATAAATTAATAGTAGTGCCTCAAGGAACAAGGCTGTCTAATGAAGAGATAATGAAGGCTACGGAGTTTCAGGAGAGGTATTTTAAGAGTGAGATTTTGAGGTGATATCTTGACGATTTGCGGCAACGGTGATATATTCGTTTGTTGGTTCATTAGCAAAATATTCTTTGGGGGTGTTTTCACAAAGGAGGTGAATCGTGCAATTTGAACGTCAAACAAAGAGCGTTTCCCCAACAACTATTGTCGCCTTGATTACCGGCGCAGCGCTGGCGATTATCGGTCTGATGACCGATGGATGCCCTCTGTGGGTATGGGTGGTGACTTTTTGTGGAGGCATGCTCCTGGGGTCGGCTTGGGTCTTAGTGATTTTAGTCATCATATCCGCACGGCGCGGTGTGCCTCACGACAATACAAACCCTAAGCTGTAGCGATTTCAGATTCAAGCCCTAGGAAAGGAGCTCTGATGAGAAAAAACAAAGTGTATCCACGCATCATCCGCCCCGCGATGTTAGTTATGGGGTTACTCCTGTTCGTGCATGGCAACTTCATCAGGAGTAAGGGGGGTGAATGGGAAGCGACCTTTGGGGTCTTGCTATTCATCATCCCCATAATCACTAGCCTGATTCGTAACGAGTGGGAGAGTTCTGGACGTATCAATATCCCAAAAGCTCGGCGGTGATCAGCACCAAGTCCAACACCCATTGAGGAAAGAGAACGTCTCTTTCCTCACCCCCTAAGAATATTTTGTTATCTCACTACATATTTTTTTAAAGCTTCTCGATAAACTCGAAGACTAGGTTTGTGGTTAAAAGCTAAGTTTATAAATTGAAAACCGGCGGCCAACTGTGATAGTTAGTCGCCGGTTTGTTATAACCGCGCAGATGCCCCGTTAGGTCTTTTGCCAAACCAAGACGCTGGTTTCGGAAGAGAAGCCGAAGATATCGGCCACTTTACGGAACGCCAAGTGAGGCTTTTTGGTTGAACCTTTGGTTGTGGCGCAAGGGACTCGCAGAATCCCCTCTTGATCCGGCACAATTGAACCAAAAGCCAGAATCTCCTGCTGTGGTCGGAGCGCCCCCCGAGTTACTTGCAGATAAGCAAACAGTTCGGTCAGGTCGGCCGGACGAAATCTGGGATGATCCCGAAGTCCTTCCAGGAGGACCAGCCCGTTTTGAGCCTCTACTAAGGGCAAAGGGCAGAAGACGCCCTCGGTCGGCTTAGTGTAAAGAGGTATACTATCCGCGTAGGGGATGCCCTTCCAGAAGCGACGAGGCGAATGGACCGCTTTGATACGGGCTAGACGCTCTTTTGGAGTACCACCGCGGTCAACCTGAAGCCGGATAGCAGAGCCCTGCTCCGGCTGTCTGAAAAGCGCTAGTCTCACCTTACCCTCCAGTTAGGTTGTTTAGCGACAAACCAATTAGCAAGAAATTTTTCAGCTGAATGATTTAATCATTTAAAACCCCAAATGTCAACACGGGGTAAAAAAATAAAACGTCGGCTAACTGGACAGTTTACTATCCATGAGGACGAACTGCATATACATCGCTGTGCGATATTATTTCAAAAAAGATAGGGCTGGGTTTTCCTAATTGACCCAGGGAACCTGGTGTGGTATATTGGCCAGTCAACGAAAGCTTGAGAATGTTGGTTTTTCGGAGTTCTTTTCGCAAAGTAAGGAGGAATCATGCCCACGAAGAAAAAGCAGGCGGCCAGGGACCTAACGGCCTTCAGGTGTGAAAGTTGTCGGGCTTTTCAGCAGAAGCCGGGCAGCTGCGTTTGTTGCGGCTATAACGAGGTGTCGCTGCAACAGGTGACGAGAGCTCGTTACTGCGAGCTTTTCGGTCATCTCGATGATGGACCGATCCTGAAAATGTGGAACGAGTGTTGTACCACACACACGCGCTACAAGTGCGGCCGCTGTGGAAAGACACTCGTCAAGAAGGATGAGGAGAGCTACGGCTGCTTGTTCCACGGGCCGCTGAAGTAGCAACGACCCCCCCGTTTTGTGGACAACAACGCCGATCGGTTTAACCCGATCGGCGTTTTAGCTTCTACAAACCAAACATTATTTCCTGCGGATGATAGCGCAGATCAGTTCCTCATAAGGGCTTAAAAATTTTATAAAAGATTTAGTAGGCCACACATGCGACGTTGTAAGATATTTCATTTTTTTATTCTTGACATAATTGCAACCTAACAATAATCACACTTTCATATGTACAAAAATTAAAACAATTCACCTCGGTGAGTTGTTTTTATTTTTTATGAGAAGAAAAGTAAAGGAAGCGACGTTAATTTTCCTTACCCAAATTTTCCCAAAAAGTTTTTAATTTTGCTTGTTGCTCTGGTGGCAGACTGGTAATTTGCCCCTCAATTTCTCTTAGGCAATCATCAGCCTCCACCCGCTCCTCTGGAGTTAGAGGTGTTCTTTCTGGAAAGACTCCTTTCCAGAAACCACCGTTTTCCGGACTAGTCATGGTTATTTAATTAATAATTAATTATTAGAGGTAGTCATTCTATTAGTAATGGGCGTAACTATTGTCCCCAAAACATCTAAGATGGCAAAAGAACCGAGAAATCTTAAAATTATCACTCCAAGATCAAAATCATTAATTATAAAATAAACGAGCAGAGCTGCTACAATTGCTAGGAATAATAAGGTAATTGTCAGCATCAGTTTAATGGCTTTATTTTTAGGATTAATTAATAATAACAGACTGGCATGTGCGCAGCTTAACGCTAAAATTATTAATATAAAAAAAGTTTTTATTTGGGCATCATCATCCCAAATGTCAAGATACCCCCAGATAATCAAAATAGAATAAATAAAGGCTCCTAAGGACATAATTATACCCAAAAGCCCAAACCAAGATAATTTGTTCTTACCAATTAACAAAGCACAACACAAACCTGTTAGGCTAAATCCTCCGAGAGTCAATGTTGTAAATAATAGTTTTTGTTCGGTATCTCCAAAATTACCGAATAAAAATATAAAGATTCCAATGATGGCCCCGATACCCAAAGAGGTTATCAGAGTGATTAACAAAAGTCGCTTTATAGGGTTGCTCATACGATAATTTTAATGATTATTTGTCTTATTATTATTGTATATTCACCACAATTTCATCTGTAGCCGATACCCGTCCGAAAGCATCAGTAATAATCAAATAGAATTTATATACTCCAGCGCCCTTGGTCGGCGACCAGGCTTGATTAAGATTGTTGGACTTCAAATTTTCTTGATAAGCTATCCAGTTGGATTGATCGTTGAAAATATAATAGAAGTCCACCTTTTTAATATCGGCTATTTTATCAATATTAATTTTCAATTCTTTGGGAAAGTTGGCTAAGGTATAGTTTTCATTATTCACCGGCGCTACCCAGGTGGTTTTAATATTTAAATCAACCCTGGTTATATCCAAATTAATATTGATACTGGCAGTTTTGGAATTATTAACATCGTCATAAGCAGTGGCTCTTAAAGTGTATTGCCCGTTTTGCCAATTGGGCTTAGCATCTACTGTTAGGTCAAAAGGCGACTGTGTGGCGGTGCCCAAAAATTGATTATCTAGGTAGTAGTCAACCTTAACTACACCGCGTTTAGAACTGGTCTGAACTCGCAAAGTGATTTTATTATCGCTAATGGTCTGACCATTCTGTGGTTGTCGCCACTCAATGGTTGGTTGGTTTTCAGCAGTGTGTTGCTGATCGTCTTGCGCGGGTGGCAGTTCATCCAGATAACCTTGGGCTTCCGCCCACTTAGTAACCGCCGTTTCCCAAAGAGTATATTGGGGATCTTTGGTCGGATCTTCCGGTATAGAGCCTAAAGGATCATTCTTATCTACGTAGTGTAGAATATTATGAACTTCGCGATAAGTTTTTTCTTCAATATCTTCGGCCGGAGTAAATTCAGTAGCTCGTTGTCCGGTTTTTTTATCAATTCTAATTTTTTCTTCAACGGCTAGCTGGCCACAGACCATCGGTTTATCGCAGTTAATCTCCTCTGGTTTGGGGAAGCCGTTAGCTGGGTAAATAGCTAAAATTTTACGCATGTAAGCGTTCCAAATTGGGGCGGCTACCACTGAACCGTCTGCTCCGCGGTTCATTTCGGTATTATCACTATTACCAACCCAAACGCCGGTGGCAATTTGCGGCGTATAGCCCATGGTCCAGGCATCATGATAGTCATTGGTGGTGCCGGTTTTAGCAGCCACCGGGCGACCACCTAAAGTTAAGTAATTGTTCTCCCCAAAAATATAAGCCCGGGCTGAATTATCAGTTAAAATGTCAGTCACTTCGCGGGCCACTTGCTTATCAAGGACTCTTTTTTCTTTTGGCTCTTCTTTTTCTTCCAAGACCTTGCCGTTAGCATCCACAACTTTTAGAACAGTATAGTATTTTTCATAAACACCATCACGGGCTAATGAAGCATAAGCATTAACGTGTTCAATCAGTTTAACTTCCCCACCACCTAATACTAATGATAAGCCGTAACGGTTAGGATCAATTAAGGTAGTGTAGCCTAATTCCTGTGTCAGTTTAATAACATTATCAACGCCAGCTAAGTACAGGGTTTTAACGGCCGGGATATTGAGTGAGCCGGCCAAGGCCTGTCGCATAGAGACCGGGCCATGTTCTTTAAGATCGTAATTATGGGGTGTATATGGATCACCGCCGGCTGAAAAGGAAGTAACCAAATCAAACAGTATGGTTTTGGGATTAAAGCCCTTAGCAAAAGCCGCGGCATAAACAAAGGGTTTTAAAGAGCTACCTGGTTGTCTAGGCGAAATAGCCACGTTAACCTGTCCGTCTATATCATCATTGAAAAAATCTTTAGAGCCGACTAAGGCCAGGACATCGCCGCTGGCCACGTCTATACTCACCAGCGAAGCGTTACCAGCATTGTACCTCTCTTGTATGCCATCAGCTTGTTCGTTGATAGTTTCTTCAGCCAGCTTTTGCTTATCCCAATCAAGAGTGGTGGTAATTATTAAACCACCCTGTTCCACCAAACGATCGCCATATTTTTCAGCCAGTTCGTTTTGAACCATGAAAACAAAATGCGGAGCGGTGATATCTTCGCGCTTTTTTTTGAAAGCCACTTGTTCAGCACCAGCCTGATCGGCTTGTTGTCTGGTGATATAGCCCTGATCAACCATTAGATTTAAAACAACCTTTTGGCGCTCCATTAAAGCATCTTTGTTTGGACCGTAAGGCGAATAGTAGCTGGGTGCTTGCGGCAGAGCAGCTAAAATAGCAGCCTCGGCCAAGGTTAAATCTTTAGCGCTTTTACCAAAGTAAATACCGCTGGCAGATTCAATGCCGTAGGCGGTAGTGCCATAAGGTATTTCATTGAAATAAAGTTTAAGAATTTCTTCTTTGGTGAATTTTTGTTCCAAACGGTAAGATAAAATCCATTCCCGGAATTTTCTGGAAAAACTTCTTTCATTTGTTAAAATAGCATTTTTGACAAATTGTTGTGTTAAAGTAGAGCCTCCCTGGGCACGCTTGCCTTGCAGACGAGGAACAATTTGGCCTCTGATTATACCCCAAAGAGAGATGCCACTGTGTTTAAAGAAATTTTTATCTTCAACAGCAATTGTCGCATCAATGGCGTATTGTGGGATGTCTTTAAGCTCAATAACGGTCCGGCGTTGATCACCGTGAATTTCATAAAGTAAGTGTTCACCGGTGCGGTCATAAATTTTGGTGCTTTGCGCTAAACTGCGGTCAATAATTTTATTTGGATCAGGCAAGTCTCTAGAGTACCAGGCAATAGCTCCGACAAAAAAAATTCCACCCAGAAAAAAAATAATTAATATTGTGGGCAAAGACCTTCTAAAAAGTGTCCAAAAATTACCGCTGTTAAGCAGTGCCCCTTTTCTCCGGGCTCTCCAGCTGGGGGTTACATAATGTTCATTGGGTTCGTTAAAGCCCGAGCGCGTAATTTGGGGCTTAGCGCCAACGGCTCTTTTAGTGATATTTCCAGTCTCCCCGATTTTATGAGTATAAAAGCCGGATTTGTTTTTTTGTCGTAATTGTCTGATCGGCATGTTGATGTTAATTATAACAGAAATGGGGTATAATTAAAGCTAATATTGCATAAAAGTAATGTGTAACTGGTAATGTGGGAGACGTATAAAAGCTCGCCATCTTATCTCTCATTACCCATTACTCATTACCCATAACCCACAAAACAACGCTAATGTCAAAAATAATCACCGATAAAAACAAGATAAAGGAGCTCCTAGAACGGGGGGTCGCTGAAGTCATTGAAACCAAAACACTAGAACAAAAATTACGATCAGGCAAGGTCCTGATTGTCAAGTTGGGCATTGATCCCACTAGCCCCAATTTGCATCTAGGACGCTCCATCCCCCTACTAAAGTTAAGAGATTTCCAGTTACTTGGGCATCAGATTGTCTTCGTCGTTGGTGATTTTACGGCGGTGATTGGAGATACCAGTGATAAGGACAGCGAGCGGCCAATGTTGTCGCCAGCAGAAATTAAAAAGAATCTTCAGACCTACATCAAGCAAGCTGCAAAAATTATTGATATCAAAAAAGCTAAGATTGTTTATAATTCCCAATGGCTTAAGAAACTTACTTATGAGGAGATAGGAGAGCAGGCTAATGTTTTTTCTTTAGCCGAATTTAGTAATCGTGAAAATATTAAAAAAAGAACACTCGCCGGTAAGAGGGTTTCTCTAAGAGAGGTTTTGTATCCATTGATGCAGGGCTATGATTCGGTCAGGCTAAAAGCTGATATTGAACTGGGTGGGACTGATCAAAGATTTAATTTATTG
>CAYTUI010000015.1:2263-33054 GCA_964441335.1 uncultured Gammaproteobacteria bacterium | reverse complement strand
AAAACACCTAATGAGATGTTATCTTTAAAAGTGCCAAATGTCCTTAGTTAAAACAAAACTCGATATTGACGTCTGTTGAAATATTTCGGGACTGCTTCGCCTGTTGGCTCGCAGTATCCGTATTTAATATCGAGAATAACGTCCCATTGCCGCATAATTTAATACAGATATTGCGAGGGGGCCCGATGGCCGAAGGCCAGAGGGACGACGAAGCCACGCTAAGCGTGGCGAAGCAATCCCGATGAGTCTAATGCGACCTATTAAATCAATGAGGTAATCCCCTATTCCCAATTAAACTTGCATCATTAACCGCGTTAAACTTTTTTCTCCAGCTCCATAAATATTGCGCGCTCCGCTTCCGGAATTTCATTAAGATAGTTAGGATAGATTATTACTTCTCCAGAATAAATATCAACAGCAAAATATTTCGGTATATCATCATAAGAATAATAAATAATAATCTGATCTTTCCCATCAATGAAGAAATTTAATCCCCAATCAGTATTATCCTTTGGCCTAGGGTCTATATAATAGAACAACAACTTAGCACCAAATAATTTGTAGGAATTGTAGTGCGGTAAAACCGCTATTTCATACTCATTCTTATGATCCTGCAGAGTATAAGCATACCTGCTATTTGGATCAGAAATATCCTTATCCACAGTAATAACTCCATAACAAGCAACATACTGGATGTCAGATCCAAAAACTAGATATGATTGCTTATTTACCAGATCGGAGCAATTAAACTCATCGGGTTTATCAAAGCTAAAAAAATAATTTACCAATAGAACCATGAATATTGATGCTACCCATATATAAATTGCTCTATTTACCAACATCTGCTTTTAGCTTCTCAAACTCACTCCTATCAGAATCACTGATTTCATCTAAGCTATTTGTATGTATCAAAACTTCCCCGGTATTAATATCAACTTTAATATATTTTGGTACATCAACTAGATGAGGATAAGTAAAACTCTGCAGTTCTCCATCAACGAAAAACCGCTCTCCATAATTCACTGGATCCAAACGATCTGGAGCGGCAATAAGTGGGAAGTAATCATCATAAATGTATAGATTATCTCTCACTAATTTATAATTAGTTTTATCTGCCACTGTTGTAATATCATAATTATGCTTATCATCACGGATGGTATATGGCATACGTTTCCTATTTGTACCAAAGTAAGCAGAAGATTCGATGGATATTACCCCGAAACAATTTTCAAAATAGATAATGTCGAGGGTCCCACCATATCTTTCACTTCTTAAATAGCGACACTTTGACTGGACTTCAGTAATATGATACTGATGCAATTTGATAAAAAAGACGCCAAACAAAACCACCAGTGCTCCAACGATAATTACTTTTTTCTTAGTTGATATCATACTACTTATATATTTTATCATCAAAAATTATACTAATATCATAATTACTTACTACGCCCAATTGTTGACTAAGAAAAGCGGAGTTAGCGCCAACGGTTGCCTTAAAATCATTAAAATAGTCTTTAAATTTTAGTTCATAATCATAAGTATCATTTAACATTACACCAACCCGCCAACTGCCATCGTCCGTCTTTGATCCTGTGAGATAAATGCTTGATCTGTGTAGTGAGTATTTCAAATCACCCTCACCAAATATTAAATAATCTTTTGGGTTATCAGTACCCTGTCCTCCTTCAAAATAAAACTCGTTTAATCCCCTCGCCTCTGCCACATTAATTCGATCCCGAACAAAATTTTTATAATCATCAGAGTCTTGTATCTGATCTATGATTTTACCATAACTATTCTGATTATATCCATTTATAGTAATATTATCGGGCTTCCACGAAAGAGAATGTTGTAACAGCGCCGCTGAAGCATAAAAACCCTCTTTACGTCGCAAATACGCCTCAGAAACACCTTGCCAGAATAATAACTGAGACGGACTGGTTGGGTTAAATATCGCCCTCTCATCCAACTCTCCGTTCGGATCCACTCTATTGACCGGATTATTAGACGTATAAGAATAAAAATTTAATTGCTGTGGATTGGTCAAAAACATCTTTAATTTCTGATCATCAAGTTGAGGCAATCTTTGATTATATGGATCTATGGATATAAACTTGCCGACCGCCGAATCATAATAACGCGCGCCATAATAATACAAGGAGCTTTCCGAATCTAACTCCTTACCGGTATATAAATTATTAACGACCGAATCGGATGCCTGCTGTTGATAGTTCTGATCGCCAAAAGGATAATAATCATGAAGTTCTTCAACCTGACCCTGCTCGTCTGTTATTATAGAAGCGCTGTTTAAATGATCAGGCGTTATATAAACCGTCTTAGTTTCGCCAGTTGTTGAATCATAAATAATATCGGCAATGGGTACATCTTCCAGATAAATATGCTTTATTTCCTGGTAACCGCCGTTTAGCAGCTCTTTCCGTTCAAAATACTTATCAGCGTAATAGCTATTTTGTTCAGCGGCGTAGGCAACGAAAAATATACTAGTAACGCTAAATATCACCGCCATTAAAACAATCAGCATCAAATATACAAATTTCCCCGTTTTCATAAGAATATTCAAATAGAGTTGCAAGGCATCATATTAATCAACATTTTTGTTGTCTGCTGCGACTTCCGACGGCTTTGCTTTTTAGCAACTAAAATGCGACACAATCAAATTTAATGATCTAAATTTTAAATTTAAGACGGCTATTTTATTTTTCTAAGAACTATTACTAAGGTAATTCTATTAGAATACATACATCCTGTAAATCACTTTGAGAAAAAGGACGCCTCGATTACACACATCGTATAATTCAATCCTCTCCTTCAATTCCTCCCCTTTCCAAAGGGGAGGTTAACCACATAGCCCGAAAACGGCGAATTAGGCTGAACAAAAATTCTATTTCAACCTATTCTTATATTCCTCGTCTTTCTTCAACATCTCCTCTAACTCATGGCGAACAAAGTCAGCTTTATTTTTATTGACCTGCTCCGCTTTCCACTGCAAATATCTTTCAATCCTCGGCGACAAACGCAAAGTAAACTTAACCGAGTAAGCCTCGCGACCCATATCCTGATCCAGATACTGCAAAAACTCCTGAATTTTTTTTACAATAGTCTTGGGGAAAAAATACTCAATGCGCAAATACCTCTTAATCTCCTTATTATTAAGCAAAGCTTTCACAGAATCGTCTAAAACTGAACCTTTGGGGATTAAATAAAGCACCGGTTTTTTATGGGCAATAGCCACGGCCAATAAATAACCGACTTCCGCTTGCGTTGAACTGGCATCAACTATGACAGCGTCTATCTGCTCCAAATTATCTTTTTCAGACAGCTCAAAGTCAGTCTTGGTAGAAACATTACTGTAAACAACCAAACCGAATTTTTTCATCATCTGCGTAGCTTCTTGAAAAGCCAGGAGCTGTGCCGGATTATTGACGTTGGCTAAATAATATAATTTCATTGTTTCATCTCCCCAATTACATTAGTCATCATTAAGTCGGTAAAATCATCTTTGTTTAAATCTTGACCCAGTAGCCACATTACCTTAGCTATTAATGTCTCCTTAGTCATTTTAGATATGGTAATTAAACGCCGATGTTCCAAAACATACCAAAAGTTATAAAGTATCACGGGTTTATGAAGATCAGCTAACAGCCCGCGAATATTTTCAAGGAAAACCTCATTTTCCCGCATTTCAATTATCAGCGCCTTGGATTTATCATTCTTTATGAAATCTTCATTTACAAATAAACTGTTGATCACAATAATACTTGGATCTAACTTCTGATATTTTTTATAATCAGCTTTTGTGGATGGCGTTTTATAATCAATTTTGATACTAAATTCCACCTTGCCCAGATACTCGTCATCAAAAGCCTCAAATAAATTTACCGAGTCTAGAGATTTCTTAATAGCTTTATGTGGCTCCAGTAGTTTACTGCCGTACATAATGGCTATCTTGGGCAATTCTTTGGTAGCTACCTGCACGGCGTTAATAACATTTGACTTCAGTCCCAAGCTGGTAAATCTCTTTGACAACTCGCTTAAACGGCCCTCTTCCAAAGCCTGTGGCGATACTATTGAACCGGTGCAAATAACGGGCTTAGGAAAATTTTGCAGTAAAAAACTTAATCCGGCAGCTACAGGCAATAGGCTGTCAGCTCTAACCAATAATACAAAGCCATCCAACTCACCCTTTAAGCTATCTATTAAACCGGCCAGTTTTTCAATATCTTGAATAACCAAGCTCTGGGATTCAGCCATAAAAAAGTATGGGTTTATATCAGCGATAATTGATAATTCCGGCATTTCCTTAAGCCATAAATCAGCATCATCTTCACTTTCCACAAAAAATATTGTCTTATTATTTTTAATTGACAAGACAGTGCCTGTGGCAAAGATAATCCCTATTTTTTTCCTGTTTTTAGCCATATAGCTAACTATCCTCTTTTAAAAATAACTGATTAAATATTATATAGGCCATCACCATGGTAAAATACGGGCCGACATAAATATATTCATAAGTAAACTCCGGCAAAATCACGTCAAAAGAAACTCCAAAAATTCCGGCAATCAAGGTGGCGATAAAAATAATCTTTAACTGTCGCCGAACTGCGCCAGTGGCACCACTAATTTTTCTCCCCAGTACGAAAAAGCCCATACACACCATGTAAATAAAATATGTAATAAAAAATAGATGTTTGGGCTGATTAAGATTAACTGTCATGAATGATTCGTAGGAATTTACGTAACTATTGCCGGATACAGAAATCCAAATCGTCACCGACATTATTAAAAAATGAAAAATCGTCAGAAGCTTTGGCTCTCTTTTCAGAACATACGGATAATAATAGGCAAAATAATAAAATAAGTAGGCAATCAAAGTACCGACAACAAAATAGAATTTTAACCAACCCAATGCAAATTGATCAAGAGATTCATATCTGAACATAGCAACTCCCATTGACCAAAGTCCTAAAGAAAAAACCAAAAGAATAAAAATGATATTAACTCTCTCTTTAAAGTTCTTCGACAGTACAAAAGTTGCCAAAGCAAAATTTACACCCGCCGTAATCAATAATAAAATGTTATATATGTCCATCTTATTTGTTTTCAATAATAATCATTCTAGCCACAGCCAAGGCCATCAAAGTTAAAAATAGCGGCCCAAGCCAAATATAAAAATAAACCCCTATAAAAGGCAGAACTAAATCAAAATAATATCCGGCTATGGCGCAAATCCCGGCTACCCACAGCAAAGTCACCAACCTTTTTCTAAAGATGCCCTCTGACGAACTTAATTTCATATATAAATTGCGCATACCGCAAAAAATCACTATAGCTAACAATAGCGCGTATATGACAAAATTTTGGTTATTATGATACTCAACAATCACGCCATCTATTAAATCTACGCCAGTAATAAATAAATCTGTAAAATACAAAATGACAACGAAATATATAAATAGGATAAAATTAAAAAACGTTAAGATTCCTTTTTGACTATTGGACTTGTAGGGGAAAAAATAAGTGAAAATGTAAAAAAGATATACCGTTAAAAGACCCGTAAAATAATTAGATCTAGCTTCAATCTCCGCTATTGCATAATTGACTCCAAAATACCTTGTTAATAAAACCGAAACGCACCATAGAACCATTGACAATGAAAAAATAAAATAAAATATATTTACTTTTTCCTTGATACCCCTAAGTAAAACAAATATGCCAACTATTAAATTCAATCCAGCCGTAATCAATAATAAAATGTTATATATGTCCATCTTATTTGTTTTCAATTATTATCATCTTCCCAACAGCCAAAGCCATTAAAGTCAGGAACAAAGGCCCTAACCAGTTAAGAGAAAAATCCATAAAATAAGGGTAAACGACATCAAAAATAAATCCGAAAAAACCAGCTAAGCTAGAAACGAAGAATAGTAGCAACAACCGTTTTCTATAGATACCTTCAATTCCACTGATTTTTCTATACATAGTAAATAATCCCATCACTATCAACCAGACTAATAATAAAGAATGCACAATGTAGTTAAGATTATTATGATAACTAGACACGACACCATTAATAATTACCGTTTCCTTAATAAAATATTTGGAAAAATATATTTCAACGAAAAAATATATAGTTGCTAAACTATACAGCACAACTATTGTTCGGTTTATTTTTGATTTAACAAAGGGGAAATGTGCAGAAAATAAATAGAAAAATAAAACCATTAATAGACCGGCAACATAGCTGGTTCTCCCACCAAGATCAGATAGTTCGTCCGCTTTATAATATCTAAAGATAAATAAGGACACGCACCAGATAAACATAAATAGAGAGGTCAAAAAGTAATATAAATTAATTTTTTCCTTAGCGCCCCTCAATAACACGAAAATACCTACTCCAAGAGTTAGACCGGCTGTGATTAGAAGTAAAATGTTTTGGATGTCCATATTTGACCTTATAGTTATTTAAATCCAGTACAGTATACTTTTATAATTCTCAAAGAGCTACGCACGTATAAACTTATGTCGTCCATTAACGAGCCATTCAAGATTCTTCTGCGCGTCCATTTCTATGAACTGGGGATATTTTTCGAATGCTTTACTGGCAAGGTATTTGAACCCGTAATTTTCATTGAGGAACCCATACCCAGTAATAGTTAGGTATGTCAAATCCTTGGATAAATCTACTAAAAAATCCAGTACTTTTTCTTCATCCATAAAGCTACTTACATAATACTCAATATCTGGATTCGCTATTACACCTCCAAGTTTTTCCCCTCCGTATTTTTTATACAATGCATTCTGGATATTTTGCTCTAATTTTTCATCTGAAGTCAAGGATCTATACTTTCTGCCATTCTTAAAATTCTTTATCCATTCAATTATTTCCTCGCTACCATCAAAATTCTTATGAAAATCTCCATCCCATTCTTCGTAATCAAGAATTAAGTTGGCCACATTATATAATCCCCAATACTGATCCAAAAATTCAACACCATCATTACTTATGTCGACCTCATGAGATAAAATCTCATATAGAAAAGATATTAAACTTTTTTTGTCAATTACATAGTCTATATAAAGTTTATCGGAATTATATCTTACGCCAATGACCTTATCTCTATATTTTTCAACTATTTTTTCTTTTGAAGTCATAATTTTACTTAGCACTAATTATTTGATTATATTTGTCTATAACCTCACTTCTTCTTTCAAGGTAATATGTTCTTATAGTTCCTTTAGAGTCTGTCGCAACCTTCAAATTTGTGCTTGGATCAAAATATATTGTATCTCCAACAAACCTTGGATCTGGATCCGCAAATGAATGAGTCTTTTTTGAATTTATTAAATTATTTGCTCCTCTATAATATTCATCCACATTCTTTGCGCCAACCTCGCCCCCGTGCTTGAAAAAGTGTCCTACAAAGCTAGCCACGTCATTCCCGGCATCTCCCGCTGACCAGGCCCGCTGTGTGAACTTAAAGTTAATATTTTTAACAAATAGCTCACCTACATTGATGACATCATCAACATTCTTGACGACACTATGGAAATACTTAGCAATAGCGTAAGTTCTGTAACCATTTTTTATATGACCTAAGGATGGCGTGGGTGTCATCACACCGAGAACATCTAACGCAATAAATAATCCATTAACAAAACTATGTTTGCGATTATAATCGTAGGTTGATAATCCTAAAGAAATCAAATCCAAAATCGTTTCCACGTACTGTCCGTCAGGATCAACCAAGCTAACAGGATTATTTAGAGCATAACTATAAGAATTCAGCCTCTGTGGATTGGTTAAAATTTTCAGCAATTTGTCGGTACTGTTAAGATTATTCAATATCGGATCTAGTGTAGTAAACCTCCCTGTTTCATTATCATAATACCTCTGCTCAAAATACTGGAGATTATTTTCCTGATCCTCCTCCTTACCGGTAAAAGTATAATTATAATCTATATCCTGACTTGAACTGACAAATGAGGTATCGCCAAAAGGATAATAATCTCTGGTTTCTACGATATTGCCCTGATTATCGGTAATTACTTGGGTAGAGCCTTTTTCATCGGGCAATACATAATATTTACCTTCGTTCTGGCCGGACAGCGTTTCTGTGCCCAGAGGAATATCGCCAAGAAAATAATTATTTCTGGTTGAGCCGTCGGGTAAAACTTCAAAATATTTATCAATGTAAATCTGGGGTGAACCTTCGGTAGCTAAAGCAAAAAACGGTTGAAACATAATCAAGACAGCAAAGCCTGTGAAGATAAATATTTTTTTATCAAATCTTATACCTTTCATGACCTTTCTTTTATTCTGGCTAAAGACTGTTCATAAAGCAACAAATTATGTAAGCAAAAAGTGATCTCTTTCTTAAGATTTTTTAAAAACTTATACTCACTGTCCGTAAACAACTGGCCGTCTTTATCAACTATCATAACCGCAATCAAGTTACCATCATGAAACATCGGCATCGCTAAATCCATAACATAGCCGCTCATCTCTTCAATCACCTTCTTATCCACACCTAAATACTTGGCCTCTTCCAAATTTAAAAGTTCGTCATGATGTTTCAAATATTCCAGCACTTCACTTTTACCATCCACCAAGGTTAAACGGTTATCTCCCTGATCAACCAGCTGATACTTATTGCCACCTTCTTTAGCTATGAATAGGCGGACATCAATGGAGTTGGTATTTTTAATTATCTCTGCCTTTAGAGAATCGGCAAATTCCTGTAGTCCGCCAGAAGCCGTAATTAAATTACACAAAGCTTTAATCGTCAGATTCGGATCAGCTTCAATCGGACCCAGCCATTTCAATATAAGATAGTGGAAATATTTAAAGCTCAAAAGTATAACCAAAATCAGCAGAACGTAAGAAAAAAATTCAAATTGCGAATTTATACCGACAACGCTCTTCAAAATGTAGAATAGAACAAAGAATAATATCAGACCCGGCACGGCTGACAGAAAGTTGACATATATTCTTTTCAGCAAAACACCTAAATCAAAAAAACGATGCTTAATAATGGCGTAAAAAACGAGTCCGGAAAATAATATTGATGAAGAGCTACCTAAGTAATAGAGTGTATCAAAACCGAACAGCGGCAAAATTGATGAAAATAATATCCCCGTAAAAGCCGTCAGAAAAGCGCCCCAGAATATATATATAATTTGCCGTTGTTTAATTTTATTAAACTGTTTCTTTTGCCTAAATAATAACACTAAGGCATAACCAACAAGTAGCATGAAATAAATCGTAAACCAAATATACAGAGGGCCAGGCCTAAATCGACCAATATTTCCATCAAAATAGTATGTATCAAGATTATATTTGGAAAAGACAAAGGGTAATAATAGTAGCGCCGGCACAAAGGCTAAAATCTTCATCCACAACTTAGTTGAGTTCCAGGTATTTAGAAATATTTTAACAAACCGATAAAAGAAAAAGGGAATTAATATTGGAGCCGCTATTGCCATTTGCGCCCAAAAAATTTTGGAAGGATAGTTTTGAAAGGTAATATCGTCAATCAATCTAATTGTCACCCAGATATCAACCAGGACCACAAAAATAAAAAAAGCCCGATTGATAGGGTTTTTCGGAGACTTAACCAGTGTTAAAACGGCAATTACCGCGTTTATTAGAATAACCACTGCCAGAGAGGAATTGGTGGTGATTATATATAGGTGTTCCATAGCCGTCTATTTATCCTTAGCCGTCTATAATGAAGATACTGCTATTTTGAAATTGTGTCAATGGCTCCATTTTATTGAGTAATTGTTTAAATATTTGAGATTCTGTCTGGTTTACCTGACCAATATCAGAATAGGTCTTTATTGACCCTGTTTGTCCATCAACGACTAATAAGCGAGGCAGCTGTTCTAAACTGTCATAATAATAGTACTGGTCATCACCGTCCTCTGTCGGCAGGGCGACACTAATCTTTGTTTGTCCACTATCGTCAAAAACTAAACTTGAAGTCAGATCGCCAATAATAAAAACTTTCCCATCCTGGATAGAATAATTATCAATCTGTCTGATATAGGACAACTCCCGGATGGAATCATAAACATAGAAATTACCGCAAGTACTTTGCTCGCTGACCGGACAATTAATTTCCTGTCTAATTTGTGTATTGCCAACACACTCCACAATCTTATAGTCAAGCGGCTGATCAAAAATAGTTTTATTACCAGTCGGCTGGCAACTATTAACAACATTACTGCTGACCATTAAATATTCTATAACCAACCACAAAAGCAAAGCCGCAGTAATAAATAAAATAGCGGCGTTGATATATTTTTTATTAATAACGTCTAAAGTCATAAAATTTTATGTCTATATCATACGGCGATAATGCTCCGGAAAGTTGACTGGGAGCCGCTAAATTATTTGCCAAGTTGACGGGGAAATCACTCTTCTGGTAATCCCGATAGTGAAAATCATAGCGGTCTGTCAGCTCAACCAATATATACCAATCGCCATCCTTATTTCTCTGCCCGACAATTCTAGTGGATTGTGTTCCGCCGATGGCAGTGGCTAAATCGCCATGTTGGAAACTTAACTTCTTATCACTTTGTTCGGGCCAAGCGGAATTGACATAAAAGCCGGTCATCCCTCCTTTTTCCGCGGCCACGATTTCTCTATCAATAAATTTACTATACTCATGCGAATTTCTGATTTCTTCAATAACATAATTATACTGGTTATCTCCCCTGACTGTCAGCTTGCCGGGATTTAATGACAACGAATGATTCAAAAAGTCAGCCGAAGCCTGATAATTTTTTGGTCTTAAATAGGCGTTCATGGCGGTTTTCCAGAAACTAACTTGAGCGAAAGTTTGCAGAGGGTTGGTCAGCCAGGCCCGCAGTGACGCCTGTCCGTCAGGGTCAATGTTAGCAACGGGATTATTCAAAGCATAGCTGTAATTATTTAACCTTTGTGGCTCCGACAAAATATTATTTAATTCTTCCTTATCTTTGGGCAAGCTTATTAATAAAGGGTCGTAGCTAACAAATTTACCTGTCTGGTTATCATAATAACGATTGCCAAAATATTGAAGACCAGATTCTTTATCTAAAGGTTTGAAATTAAATTCCAAATCAGTAGTGGAAGACGCAGAGTCATTATTCAAACTTTGTCCATAAGGCCCATAGTCTCTGGTTTCCACAATTTCTCCCTGATTATTAGTTATCACAGACGGAGATTGCAAATGATCGGTCAGATAATAATTTAATTCACCTTCGGAGTTAAACTCCCCTAGTGGCAAACCATTTAGATAAACGTAATTCTCCGACTGCCCATTATCAAACTGCCGATAATACTTATCAATATAATAATCGCTTGTTTCTTCGGCCAACGCTAAAATAGGCTGGCAAATAATAAAAACGGTCATACCTATTTTTATAAAATCGCTTTTTTTCATCGCTTTTCCTAAATTTTTAAGGTCCTGTTTTTTACCTGTATTCTCGATGCCGAGTAAACTTTGGACGACAACGAGAGTGTCAACTGGCTAACGAGCAAGAAACCGAAGATATAACGAGGGGGAGAGATCTCCTATATATTAACGTCTATTGTCTTGGAGATCTCTCCTTCGTCGAGAATTCAGAACATTTTAGAGATCTCTGATTTCTTTTTCTAAATTGTTAAGGTCCTGTTTTTCCTATATTATTTCGGGACTGCTTCGCCTGTGGGCTCGCAGTATCCGTGTTTAATATCGGATATTGCGACCCCGAGCGAAGCCAAGCTCAGCTTGGCGAAGTCGAGGGGGGAGCAATCCCGTTGATTTATACCCCGTCGTAACAAACGGCTCAAAGCCAAGACGGCGCATGATTCAATACGAATATTGCAGTCTTTAAGATAAATTGTAGAGCAACCGACGGCTGTAAAAAAATAAACGTTTTCCCTGTTAGAGATATTTTATCAGAATATTGAGTTTTTATAAACAACAAACCCTCATTCAAAATCCTAATATTGAAACCCTAAATTCTAAACAATAATTAATATCAAAATTCCAAATCTAAAACTATCACAGTGATTTGGTTATTATTGCCCCAAATATTTTCATGAGTTCTGTTGCTTCATTTATTAACTGCCTTTTCTTCTCATTTAGCTCAATGTCTTGATCCAAGTTTACTAACTGTAACCAATAAATTGACTCTCTAGCTTCCTTTCTAGAAATCTTAACTCGCATCAAGAAATCTTTTTTGCTCAAAGCTTCATTAGCTTCTCTGTAATTGGCCCCAACAGATCCGGAGGAACGAATTAGTTGTTTAAGGTCATCAAAATTTTGCAGATTTTTTGTAACTATAGACGCAAATATTCTAATATCTTTCGCGAATTCTAGAGTCCGATCCTCTAAATCGTAGCGATGATTAGAAACAGGGTGATCCATATTGGTATTTTAATAATAAGTTCCCTGTTTTGCTGTTTATAATTTACTATTTCATATTTATGATTTGTTTAGAATTTAGAGTTTAGTGCTTAGGATTTAACCTAATGCTTTAACACCGCCACTTGTCCCTCTTTAGTATCTTTCACATCAACTCCGAGTTTATCCAGCTCGCGGCGTAATTCATCGGACTTCTTCCAATCTTCGGCCAAGCGGGCATTCTTTCTATCCTCCAAAATCGGATAAGCCATCTGCGGTAGTTTCCGGCGCTTCTGTCTGTCATCTGCCAAGCCCAAACCTAAAATACTGTCCATAACTTTCAGACTGGCCATTTTTTCTGCTGTGGAATGTTTTGAACCCAAAAGTTTCTGCATGACTGCCAAAGCCTGCGGTGTACCCAGATCCATATCCATGGCTTCAAAAAATTCCTCTTCCAAAGAATCAACGCCTTTGGAACCGTCTTCAAAATAAGCAATCTGGTCATGAATATTCTGCAGACCTACAGCGGCGGCTTGCGCAGCTTCCCAAGAAAATTGTAGCTGCTTACGGTAATGAGTCTGTAAAATATAATAACGAAAAGCTAGAGGCGAAATGCCTTTTTTCTTCAGGTCCTCCAGTGTCACGAAAGTCCCGGCCGACTTGGACATCTTCTGATCGCCAAAAGTTAAAAACTCACTATGCATCCACCAGTTGGCCAGCGGCTTACCACTAACTGCTTCTGACTGCGCCATTTCGTTAGGATGATGAACTGTCAGATGGTCAACACCACCGGTATGGATATCAAAAGTGTCGCCCAAATATTCCATGCTGATAGCTGAACACTCCAGATGCCAACCCGGGAAACCCTTACCCCAAGGCGATTCCCATTCCATATCCCGATGTGAGTCTTTAGGCGAAAATTTCCAGACAGCAAAATCTGACGGATTCTTTTTCTCTTTATTAAATTCCACTCTGGCACCCTCTTTTAAATCCACTTGGCTCAACCTGGCCAGTTTGCCGTAATCTTTCAATTTTGAAGTGTCAAAATACATACCGTCGGAAATCTGGTAAAGATAACCGGCCGCATCCAGTTTTAACGCCAAAGCAATTTGCTCTTTTATAGTAGCCGTGGCCCTAATCACTCTATCAGGTGTAATAATATTAAAAGCCTCGGCGTCTTGTTCAAAAGATTTAATAAAAAATTCAGCAATCTCCCAGGCGGTCTTACGTTCTCTAAGCTTTGCCAACTCCATCTTATCCTCGCCTTCATCAGCATCCGAAACCAAGTGCCCGACATCAGTAATATTCATGACATGTTTAACCTTTAAGCCATGATGCGATAACAGCCTCTTTAGAACATCCCAGATAATATACGTACGATAATTTCCAATATGCAGATAGTTATAAACTGTTGGGCCACAAGTATACAAACCAACCTTACCGGCAGTTAGCGGTTTAAATTCATCTTTAACGCGGGTCAAACTATTGTATAACTTTAACATAAAACAATAATAGCATTACTATCTAGGCGGTTCAAGCTCTTGACTTTGATATCAACCATGATAATTTGGTAGCGTACCTTAACACTAGGAAGGAGCTCATGCCATGGAAAAAATGGAGGGGACGATAGAAGTTACTTTACGCGATCTCACTCATCCCCGTAGGCGCCGCCGGCCGGTCCCGATTATAGCCGAGCTCAAGCTGGAGGGAGGCGCCTGGGATCATGACGAGGATGGCAGCCAATTGCTGATCGAATTCGCCAACCGAGTCCGGCTACTCCCCCCGTTGCCGAAAGATGCCGACATCTTGATTAGCATCTACGGCCCGCCGATCACCTTGCGGCTGCCGATTGAGTTCTGCCAACTGGTCGTGGATACCGGCCTAAAGGTAACCATTGACTACAACGACTGACGCAAAAGAGCGGTTCCTCCTTGGAGCCGCTCTTTAAAATTATTTATTAATCAAACCTCTTCCTCATCGTCAGCCTCTGCCTCATCTGGATCCAATTCTTCTTCGGTTTGGGCGTAATAAGCTTCATCAGCCAAAGGCTGATTGCCGTCAGCCTCTGGCTGACCATCTTCACCGGCGTTATCAATATTATCAGCCTCTGGAGTTGTGTTCTCCTCTTCTACTTCAGGCTCCTCCGGCAGCCAAATTTGCTCCTCCCCGTTTTTACCGTGAGGATCAAGATCTAGTAATCCCGCTGGTCTTTTCTTCATAACAATTGTTTAGACATTTCCACCAAACGATGAGCATAGCCCATTTCGTTATCATACCAAGCCACCACTTTCACCAAATTACCGCCCACCACCATTGTTAAAGATAAATCAACAATAGAAGAATAACTGTTGCCAATAATATCCGAAGACACCAGCGGCTCCCAAGTACACATCATAATTCCTTTCATTGACGGCGTTTTACTGGCCGCAATTAAAGCGTTGTTAACCTGCTGGACAGTAACATTCTTTTTTACTAAAAAGGTAAAATCAGACAGAGAGCCACAAATCGTGGGAACGCGTAAAGCTAGACCATCAAATAAACCTTTCAGTTCAGGAATCACTTCGGTTGTGGCAATGGCCGCGCCTGTCGTAGTTGGAATAATATTGGCGGCAGCCGCTCTGGCTCGGCGAAAATCGCCTGACTTTAATCCGGGCGGCGGTCCGTCCACTAAATTTTGTTCAGCAGTATATGAGTGAACAGTGGTCATAATAGCTTTCTCCACGCCAAATTTGCTGTGCATGACCTTAGCAACCGGAGCAATACAGTTGGTCGTACAGGAAGCGTTGGAAATAACTTTTTCGTCTTTAATTTGATTATTATTTACTCCCATCAAAAATGTTTGGACATTACCGCCTTTAGCCGGAGCGGAAATTATTACTCTTTTAGCGCCGGCTTTTAGATGAACTGCCGCCGCTCCATCTTTAACAAACCTACCGGTACATTCCAACACCACATCAACCTGCAATTTTTTCCACGGTAATTTGGAGGGGTCAGGGTTGGCGGTTACTAAATAACTTTTGCCGTTAACTACCAAATGGTTGCCTTTGACTGTCACCTTTTTGGCATAACGACCATAAACCGTATCATAACGCACAAGTTGAGCCAAAGTCTCCAAAGGCGCCAGATCATTAATAGCGACCACCTGAATATTCTTGGTATCCAAAGCTATTTTAAAAGCTTGGCGTCCAATCCGACCAAAGCCATTGATAGCTATCTTAATAGTTTTTTGAGGCATAATATGTAATTAATTATTGTGTCTAAATTATACCATAAATAGAAAAAACCTCCCTGCCCCGCATAACGGAACAGGGAGGCCATGAGTCACTCCCCTGCAGTGACGTAGCGAGCCTTGCGGTGCCACATGATAGGAACACCCCTCACAATTCCCCAGACTGCCGGCTGGTGGTTGTTGAGAATCTCGCCGAGCGTCCGTTCGGTACTGTTGTACTTGATAGTCTGTTCTACCCAGCTAAGTAGGCCTTGGATAAAGTCATCCACCTTCAGTTGCCGCACACCGCATTCCTTGGCCGACGCAATGTCCAGCTCCACTTCCGGCTCAAACTGCATCACAAAGGAACCGTCTTTGCAGCTCAAGAACATGGTGTTGTGAACATCCGCCCAAGGCCTGACGATCCGATTCATCTGCAATGTCTCGCGACGATGCTTCATCAGCGTCCAGAGAAAAATCTTCTCTCCGGGATAATAGACATGTTCTGCAATCAGGCAGAGCTGATCAGATGCTACCGTCAACCGCAGTCGCTGAGCCCAGTAAAAAACCAAACTAGCGATCAGGGAAATCCAGTAGATCCATTCAGCTCTAGCTGGCATAGTAGCCGGTGATTCCTTGAAAACACCACTAAAGGCAAACAGCACATATCCCATGAAGAACAAAATGCCTGATGCCACCCTTCCGAGGATCAAATAATAACTCTGTGAGTGGCTTGTCCGAAATCTGAACCGCGAAAAGACTGATATCTCCAGAATGAGGGCTGCCGCAGGCAGATAGATCCCGAGAATAGCCTGAATCATCAGCCAATGACTGTTGACCCTACCGCCGAACAGGTATGTCTGCCCATAGAGAGCGGCAGCGACAGTAATGAGTACCCAAAACATCACAGACTTCAGAAGGCTTCTCAAGTGTCCTCCTTGACCCCGCATTACGAGGTCTTAACAAGCTTAGCTGGTCTTGAGCCAGCTTAGCTGGTCTTGTTGTGGCTAATTCTGCAATCGCAGGTTCAGCCTTGGTTGAAAATGAAAGGGACAAAATCAACTTAAGTTAACAACAACTCTCTAAAATGTCAACAACAAAAAATACTCGTTATAGCGTTGTCACTTTTTGAACTCCACTAGTTCTGACCTCCCCTTTCCCCTCCTTGTCAGGAGGGGCTCCAACTACAGGAGCCTCCCCTGCTAAGGGGAGGACGAACCTCGCCGCTCGCGAGCGGCGAGGAAGAGGGGTCCAATGTGGTAAGTCAAAAAAAATAGCCGTCAGCATTTTCGCTGACAGCTATTCATTTAACAACTCTAGTGTTTGCACTGCCCGTCACAGTCGCCTTCACAGTCATGGCCTTCTTCGCACTGACACTTGCCGTCCGGGCCGCAAACACATTTTTTGCCGCCCTGACATTGGCACTCTTCTTGGCAATCACAAGCTTTCTTTTTTTTCTCTGGTTCCATAGTGAATAATTAACTGATTATACTAAAGTACGGAAACAATGAAAGATTCAACCTCTGCCTGATTATCCGCCAAAAACTGTTCAATGGTTTTCTTATCATCCTTAATAAACAGCTGTTTGGTCAGACAAACTTCACTGTAAAATTTATTGATCTTGCCTTTGAGAATATTTTCCAGCATTGCTTCTGGCTTGCCTTCATTTTTCAACTGTTCAGTATAGATCTCTTTTTCCTTAGCAATGACCGCGGCCGGCACATCTTCAGGCTTCAGATACTGTGGTTTCATAGCGGCCGCATGCATAGCCACCTCTCTGGCAACTTCCACTGAACCGTTTTTCAAAACAACGGCAGCCGCAACTTTTTTATTGGAATGCAGATAATAACCAAGGATCTGACCAGCTAAGACAGCTGATCCGGCAAACTGAATATTCTCTCCGATCTTTACTATCAGTTCATCTTTAATCTTAACTTCAGCCTCGGCTTTTAATTCATCAGCGGAAATTTCTAAAGCACGCTTGGCAAAATCTTGAGCCGCAGTTATAAAATCCTGATTCAGCGCCACAAAATCTGTTTCACAAGCCAGCTTAGCAAAGGCAATTTTATTCTGCCCTTCTGCTACGGCAATAACACCTTCTGATGTTGAACGTTCAGCTCTTTTGGCGGCCATCTTTTGGCCTTTCTTGCGCAATATTTCAATAGCTTTTTCTTCATCATTACCGGCCTCGGTCAAAGCTTCCTTAACATCCATCATGCCGGCGCCTGTTAATTCACGTAGTTTTTTTATGATCTCAAGCGACATAGTTTATTTTAATTATTTATCGTCAATTTTAGCTACAAGCTACCAGCTACTTGCTACTAGCTAACCTTTCTTGATTGAATAATCGTCTGGGCGATTAAATCGCTGATCATCTCCACTGACCGGATAGCGTCGTCATTAGCAGGAATAGGATATTGAACCAAATCTGGGTTAACATTGGTATCTACCATAGCAATAATCGGAATGCCCTTGTTATTAGCTTCAGCCACAGCTGTCTTCTCTTTCTTAATATCTACAATAAAGATAGCCTTCGGTAATTTACCCATATCTCTCATTCCGCCGACAAACTCTTCCAATTTATGTTGCTCTTTGCGGAAAGAAACCTGTTCCTTCTTGGTGTACTTCTTCCAGTCACCCGTTTCTTCATCTTTACACAGCTCTTTCAATTTTTTGACCAAACCTGATACCTGATCAAAGTTGGTAAAAGTGCCGCCAATCCAACGTCCCACAACATAAGGTGAGGCGGAACTGACAGCCGCTTTTTTAACGACGTCACGGGCCTGTTTCTTAGTGCCCAAAAATAAAATAACACCACCGTTTGATGTTATCTGCTCTACAAAATTCAAAGCTTCCTCCAGCTTAACGCGAGTCTGCTCTAAATCGACGATACTGACACCGCTTCTTTTGGTAAAGATATAGGTGCTCATCTTGGGATGGCGCTTGGAGGTCTGATGTCCAAAATGGACGCCGGCCTTCAGCATCTCCATCAATGATGGAATTGTTGCTATACTCATACGATTTTATTCTTTATTCCTCCGTCCCCTCCAACCGCCCCGCCGCGCGGGGAGAAAAGGCTGGATTTATTTCGGACGTGGGTGATTAATTAAAGCCCCGCAATGCGGGACCGACAGAGATTAACACAATATTATAATAATGTCAAAGCCCCTCGCCACTGAATAGTGACGAGGGGCAATTGTTCAGAGACCCTTGAAGGTTTTGAACTCAACGACGCGCCCGATAGCGCGACCGGCTGTCTCGTGAACCTCGTCAACAGCAGAGAAATTCAATACTCCGTTATCAACAGTCACTGTCAGACCAGCCTGCCAAGGAACATCCGGCCCTTTCAACCGATAGGACAGCCGGCCTTGACCTTTAAGGCTACGACGGGTAATGGCCAAGGCCTGAACCAACGCCGAATCAGGCAAAACAGCCTTGCGTGTGCCGTAATCAACGTTGTTCACCTGCGGCCTGAAATCAATCAGGTAGAAGCCTTCAGAAACATCCGCAGTCGCCTCCAGGCCAAGACCATGACCGAGTCGTTCAACATTCTGGAACTCGGCCGAGAAAATCAAACCGTTTTCATCCTGCTGACGAAGACGATTTAGCGTCTCAATACCTGAATGCTGCATCAGGTAAACCAGCCGCCACAAATGACCCTGCTCGTTATCCTCCCGACACCAGCGAAGAGTCTTTTCAGAGAACAAAACACGATCCTTCAACCCCTCCTTGGCCAAGAGTCCGTCCCGCCAAAATACTTGACAGGAGAGCGGAGCAAAGACCGCCTCCTTCCCCAAAATATCTACTGCTTCCATCATGGTCATCGGACCGATGCGCCGAAAAGCCTCGGCCACAATCTCTTGAGACCGTTCATCACAGCGCAACAAATCAAAGTGCTCGGCCTCAACACCTCTCTGCTCGAGAATCTCCAGAACCGGAACCAAATCGCTTAGCCGGATCTTTGTGAGGCTACCCATGACGGTTCTCCTCTTTCTCTAAACCAGTCAGCTCTGCCTCAGCCAAAGGCTGACGACCTCTCTGCCGGTTGTGTTTGTCCGAGAGCGTCGGACACGCTCGCCCTTTGGGCGATTTAAAGAACGGTCTAATCTAACAATATCCAAGAAAAATTGCAAGTCTGGGCTAAAAAAGATATAATTGTGCCATGTCCAAACGAATTTATATCATTCACGGCTGGGATGCTACTCCAGCGTCCGACTGGCTACCATGGCTAAAAAAGGAGTTAGAAAAACTTAGCTATTTGGTTATCGTGCCGGCCATGCCAGATACTTCCGCTCCCGATATAGATAAATGGGTTGGCTGTCTTAATAACGAATTGCGTGATCCTGATGAAGAAGTATTTTTAGTCGGTCATTCTATCGGCTGTCAGACAATTATGCGCTACCTGGAAATTCTACCCAAACCAATGAAAATTGGCGGTGTTTTATTTGTCGCTCCTTGGTTCAATTTGACCAATTTGGAAGATGCCGAAAGCGAAGCTATAGCTAAGCCATGGTTAACAACGCCGATTGACACTAACAAAGTTAAAAATACCGCACGAAAATTCACTGCCATTTTTTCTGATAACGATCCTTGGGTACCACTAGAAAATAAGGAGTTGTTTGAACAAAAACTGGGCGCCAAAATAATTGTGCAAAATAATGCCGGCCACTTTTCTAGTGATACCGGTTGGGGTGATGAATTACCAATCGCTCTAGAAGAATTACTTAAACTTATCAATGGCTAAAAAATTATCCTACGTTAATCGCTATTTTTGGAAAATCATGGTGGATATTTGGGCTATCATCGCCATGATTATTTTTACTTTGGAATTTCTGTTTCCCGAAAACTATAACTCCAGCGTTACTTACGTCAACATAATTTATCCCTCTATCTTGGCGATCTACACCAGTTCCAAAGAAATTTCCCGCTGGCAGGATAAGCACTTTAAATCATTATTTTCCGGCGAGGCCTATATTTTATTGTGGAGCGCCATTTTTATTATCTTTGTTCTTTTTTCATTCCTTAGCCAAGGCCAATACCATGTGTCCATGGAAATGAGCACCACTTATATAGCGGTCATGACCGTCTTCGCCATTGGACTGCAATCCAAGAGTATGAGGAGCAAAAAATAACTGATATTTGGCGTATTGACGTAAGTTTTTAGTTCTGGTATTATCAGACCACTGAAAAATATGAAAGAAGACACCCACCCACAATATTTCGCCAAAGCTAAGGTTAGCTGCGCCTGCGGTAATTCTTTTACCGTTGGTTCAACTGTGGAGTCTTTAAACGTAGAAATCTGCTCAAAATGCCACCCTTTTTATACAGGTAAAGACAAGCTGGTGGATACTGCCGGACGTGTTGACCGCTTTAAGAAAATTGCCGCCAAGAAAGATACTTTGGCCGCCGGTAGAGTTGGTAAGAAAGTCAAACGCGCCCGTCAAACAGCCAAGAAAGCCAGCGCCAAGAAGAGCGAAAAATAACTGCCCAAATCGGACCCTGTCTGTTATAATAATAGCGGGGTTTTTTGATTAGCCAAATCAAACTTAATGAAACTACTAGAACTACAAACCAGAGTTGAGGAATTACAAAAGCAGATGCAGGATCCGGCTGTTGTTTCTGACAGAAAAAAAATGCAAGCTGTTGCCAGAGAATACAGTGAGAAAAAGGAAATCTTGGATTACTGGCTGGAAGTTGAAAAATTACAGGAAACCCTCAAACAAAATCAAAACGATTTAGAACAGGAAACCGATCCTGAAATGATTAAACTGATAAATGAAGAGGTGGCTAAACTGGAAGAGAAATTGGCCGGTCAAAAAAAGCAGCTGGATTCCTTACTTAATCCTAACGATCCGAACGACAAAAAAAACATCATCATGGAAATTAGAGCCGGTACCGGCGGTGATGAATCTGCTTTGTTCGCGGCCAGCTTATTTCGGATGTACTCGCGCTTTGCTGAAAGACAGAATTGGAAAACTTCATTCATGTCGGCCAACCGCACCAGTTTGGGCGGTTATAAAGAAGTAATCTTTGAAATCTCCGGACAGAACGTTTATAAATTTCTCAAATATGAATCTGGCGTGCACCGCGTTCAGCGCGTTCCGGAAACAGAAAAATCCGGCCGTGTTCACACCTCGGCCGCCACTGTTGCCGTTTTACCAGAGGCCGAGGAAATTGATATTGATATTAAACCTGAAGATCTGCGCATAGACACTTTCATGGCCGGCGGTCACGGCGGGCAGTCAGTTAACACCACTTATTCGGCTATCCGCGTTACCCATCTGCCGACTAACACGGTTGTAATTTGTCAGGACGAAAAATCCCAACAGCAAAACAGATTAAAAGCTTTAACAGTTTTGCGTTCCCGTTTATTGGCGGCCGAAGAAGAACGCGCTCGCACGGAACGTTCTGAAGCCCGCAATAGTCAGATCGGCAGTGGCGACCGCAGTGAAAAAATTAGAACCTATAACTTTCCGCAAAACCGTGTGACTGACCATCGCATTAAATATTCTTCGCATAACCTAGCAGGCTTGATGGACGGCGATCTGCTAGAACTAATTACTGCCTTGCAGAAGGCCGATGTCGCAGATCAAAACAATTAAACAAGTACTGCAAGGGGCTTATACCAAAATTCCGGCCAATGAAGCCGAGATATTATTAGCCTTTGTTATAAAACAAAACCAAGAGTGGCTAATCAGCCATCAGGAGCAAACTATTACGGCCAATGAAGTAGAGAATTTTGACCGACTCATTCAGCAACGTTCACAAGGCACACCTGTGGCTTATCTAACAGGCGTCAAAGAATTTTACGGCCGGCCTTTTAAAGTTCCCCCCAATGTCCTAATCCCCCGCCCCGACAGCGAACTGATTATTGATGAAGCCAAAGCCTTTTTAAATAAGGATCTACAAGCTACCAGCTACCAGCTACCAGCTATCCTAGACGTTGGGACCGGCTCCGGTTGTTTAATAATCACCCTCGCCCTTGAAACAAATAACAAGTTCAACTACACCGGTCTGGATATCTCCGACAAAGCTTTAACCATCGCCAAACAAAACGCCCTCGCCCTCGGCGCCAATGTAAATTTTATACAATCCAACCTCCTTTCAACCCTCCCAACGCCTGACCGCTATCCCGCCACAATTATTAATTCAGCTGAAGGCGGGATCCCGCCTGAACGGGACAAGCTACCAGCTACAAGCTACCAACTAATAATCGCCAACCTACCATACTTAACCTCCAACCAACTTACTGAACCCACTATCCAACAAGAACCAACGCTCGCGCTAGACGGCGGTAAAGACGGTTTGCATTATATCAAACAACTACTAGAACAAATTCCTCAATATACAAAAAAAGGATCATTAATCCTCATTGAAATAGATCCCGCTCAAAAAGACAAAATCGTTGATTTGCTACAAGCTATCCCGCCACAATTATTCAATTCAAATGAAGGCGGGACCCCGCCGAAGGCGGTGGCAAGCTACAAGCTACCAGCTAACTTAATCAAAGACCTCTCCGGCCAAGACCGCTTGCTTCGACTTGAACGAATATAAATCTTCCTCCCAACATTCGGCTTGACATATACGCTAAAATACTATATGTTAAAGCGTTCTTTGACCGAGCCGATAGGCTCAATTAGGGCAGATATGCCCAAACCAGACGCGATAGCGTCACAGCCAAAGAGGTTCACAATGCTAGGTCGTATGGCGTGGCAATCAGTGGTAGCGGGTTCAGCTAGAATCAACATGATGAAAGAGGAGATTGACACTCTCCTATCCATACTCAGAGGTCTGGCTGAAAAAAGCCGCGATACCACAGAAGGTTTCCCGAATAGATTCGAATTCTACCTCTGGGGCTGGGGTAGCGAACCGAATAAGGTATTTCTGGTTTTCGAACAGACTAAAAGGAGTTCAAGACTGAGTGTTGGTTTAGGAAGTCCAAATTACACAGGAGCTGTGGAAGTGTGTGACTGGAACTTTCAGGCATCCCAACTGACTGCCAGCCAGACGGTTATGCTTCACTGCAAACTCCAAGAAGTGCTGGACAAATTTATCGATACATATCCTATCTTTCCGGACCTGGAGTTCATCGCCAAGCACGCCTGACAACGACTGAGGCTTGACGATTCTCCAAATAAAATGATAACTTGTGCACAGCAATCTGCACTAATAGTTGATGCAGACGATAGCCGTTCGATAAGGAGGATGCATGCCAAGAGCCAGAAACACGAAACCACCGAGCGTCACCAAAGAGGTGATGGCCGAGCAGATCAAAGAGCTCAAGCGCGAGCTATTCGAGACGAATCAAGCGCTGACGGAGCGCCGTGCCCGTGTCGAGAATCTTCACTACGAGATCGGAGGCCTGCGTCGGGAAATCGCGAATCTCCAACTCACGGTCACCGGACTCCGGGGAGACGCCGGCCATGACAAGGGCAAGGCCGAGGCGTACAAGGAGGTATCCGACGAGTTCATGAAGCGCCTGTTCGAGGCGGTGGGCGCGGACTAGGAGCACGAACGCGACGGAGGCCGGCCCAACTGGGTCGGCCTCTTCAATTTAAAAAAGATTTATCTGGAAAAACACGAGTAGCAATACTTACTCCTTTATAGTCAACTTACTTGCCCCACTTCTTAGACATCAGCCAAATCATCTTAAATTGCGACATCATCATTTCTGACAATTCAGAACTCTCAACTAAAAATCCAAAATTTTCTTTGCTGGACGATATAAAGCGTACGGTATTTTTATATACGGTGTAACCTAACGAAAAGTCTACCTTAGCCGGAGCTATGCGACTCTCCCTCTTGAATTCCTTGCCAGGTCGTAAATAAGGATAATTTTTAATGAGAGGAATCTGACTCTCCGGCCAAATAACTTTCAGTTCTATATTATTCTTGACTCGCTTCTTATGAAACTCCTCCACAAAATCCTCACCTAAAATGTTTAACATTTTTTTAATAGGCCACAAAGCATAAACAGTAACATCGTCATAAAGCAACATATCTTTCATCATTTGTTGCAATTCCTTCTTCCCCTCAAATAATTGAAAGCGAGGCTTTATAACCGCTTTTTTGCTAAACTGTTTACCAGCTAATTCCAGTTCTTTTTGAGCCCTGCTAATTTTTTCAATTTTTTCATCTAACAGTAGGGCAATTTTCTTCGGTGTCTGCAGAGCGAACATTTTAACCCCAACTTTAAGCGTTTCATAAACCAATCCCGACTGAATCAACTTTGTCAGTAAATCGTAAACAGAAGTGCGGGTAATGTTAATCCTAGCCGCTAATTACTAGCAGTTACTGTTTCCCCCGAGGCAAGATCATTCAATATTAATAACTCCAGCGGCCGTAAATTAAAATGTGAGGCTAAATAGTCAAATTTCATAATTTTGTAATTGTTGTCGGTTTGTCACGACATACTTTACACTACTCTATTCTTTAATTATTGTCAAAAGCTGACCGTACTTTAACAACCACATAAGGAGGCCTCGCAATGATTTCCGCCAAAGTAGCGATAAACTGCGTTTGGGTAGTGATTAAGCGCCGCAAGCTCTTTCTTACGTCATTTGTTGCCGGACTGCTACGCGTGTGGATCTACGCCGGTACTATAGGGTTTTTGAAATTTTCACCCCATGCGCATGAGAGTCCGAAACTAATGTACACACTTTTGTTTTGCTGCATTAGCTATGTGCTGATAACTGGGCTCTTTGCCCTCGTGTCTGACGAAAATGTCATCGGCATGTTTGTTCTAATCTTCGGCATTCTACCGCCCGTGTCTCTACTCTCCTCTAGTCTAGCCATAGCGGTGTGGCATCTACTTTTCCCAAATATGATGGGCGAACATTTTGATGCACTAAGCAACATGAGAACAGCCACTCTGTCGTCCGGGCTTGTCGTCAGCTTCTATTGTGTCCTAGGCTTTCTGCTAGAAGTTGCCGTCAATCTAAGTGGGGCCACACGCCACCAAACAGGAGGTAAAACATGAAAATCAGAACACGACAACAAGGCTCCCTATTCATCATCAGCGTGCATATTCCTAGGAATGACAATCGTAACTTTCTTAATCGTGACAGCAGGATGTTGGTAGAAACCGTTGAGAAGGCGCTTGCGGCTAGTGACAAATCGATACTGATTAGCTTAGAAAAGGCCGCCTGGATCACCGCCACTTTCGTCGGTAGTCTCGCACAAGCGTATACCAAAGCGCAAGAACAAGGAATCACACTCAAATTATCGGGATTGAATGATCGCGTGAGAGAAAGACTAACAATTACAAAACTGATCAGTCTTTTCGAAGTTTTCCCGAATGAAAAGGAGGCTCTACGTTCTTTTGGTGGTAAATCAAAACGACATCACAAGACGAGGAGGTAACAACCACCGAGGTAAGTATCCCGTTCGCGGGACAACTGCCTCGGTTTTCTTTTTGAAAAAAAACAACCATTTATTATCAATAAACCACATTAACAAATAAAAAATTGTTGCCTACTAGCTACTACCTACTAGCTACTACCTACTAACTAATTTCGCTAAAAAATATCTAAACTCTGTTGTCTGCTAATAACCCTATTTAAATAAATTAACCACCTTACCCAAATCCGACACCACCTCAATCCAAGTCTTGCCCGGATTTAAAGCCACTTCGCTCTGGGTATTTTTATCTAAAAAGACCAACCGGCTGGCAGGGTCATTTTTGATCCAACTGGCTTCCAATACCTGCCCGGCCCGAATTACCAAAGCATCGCCAGAGCCTAAGACTTCCATTGTTAATCGGCCGATCGGATCTATATCCGTAATTGTGGTGTGTATAATAATCAAATTATCAGCCGTTATTTGATCACCCATGGGCGTTAAAAATCTTTCCTGATTTACAAATCTGATGTAATTATTCTTCTCCTTATTATAAACCCAAGCCACTTGGTTAGCTTCAGAAAATTCAATAGTCACCTGCTGTTCGGCATGCTCATCGCTGGCCGCTAAACTCTGATAATTCCAGGGGGTTAAATTTTCAGTAGCAATTTTTTTTCTTTCAGAAGCCTTCAGTATCATAGAACTATTGGTGAAGACATTGTAGGGCGCTTCCAGTTTCTCATCACGATAAAAATAAATATCATCAGACCCCATCTGATTAATATCCACCAAGTCACTACTTTCAATATCAATTAAAGCTTGGGGACTACCGCCGACGTGCATCATCGCGCCGCCATAAGCCTCTGCCCAATCCAAAAAATATGGCCGTAAAGATCTGATCGGACCAACAGTATCCAGCAACTGTTGACTGCTGTAAATCGCCATAAATCTGGTGCGGCCGCCTTCCACCAAAGCCTCAAAAACAATCGGCGCCTCTTCCAGACCAAAGTCATAGGGCACTTCATAAGCATTATCCAGCATAATGCTGACAGGAAAAAAGGACGGTTCTTTATCAACTTTTAAGCCTGTCAAAGGATCGATAAACTGACCTGACAACTGATTATCTGCGACTGGTTCAGCTGTTGGTTGGCGCAGGAAAAAGAATAACAAAAAAGCTGCTGTTACAATAACAACAGCTCCCGCAATCAAAAACAACAACTTTTTTCTGCCCATTTTAAATGTAATTAGGCGGCCTTTTTGGTATCCCCGCCAGCCTTTGTATCGCCTTCACCTGGTTTAGCCGCTTCACCCTTAGCTTCTTCACCGGCAACAGCAGCTTCGGCCACAGGCGCAGCCTCTTCAACCTTTTCAACCTTAGGCGCGACAACTGAAGCAATAGTCAATTCTGGGCTGTCCAAAACTTTGACCTTGTCTGATATATTCAAATCCTTAACATGAATGGACTTGTCATAATCGGTCAAACCGGACAAATCAATATCAATAGAAGCAATCAAATCCTTTGGCAAACAGCGGATGGAGATAAAATCTCGGCTGACTACCAAGTTGCCGCCCAGTTCTTTAACAGCCGGGGCTTCGCCACTGAAATTCAGCTGAACTTCAGCAGTAACTTCCTCATCCATTCTAATGCGATGTAAATCAACGTGAATAATGTTTTCAGTCAAAGGATCTTTTTGAATGTCCTTAATCAAAACCTGCAGAGGTTCTTTCTCCCCTTCCACTTCCAAATTTATCAAACTGCTCTCTCCGGCTTCCTCCCAGATTTTTGTAAAACTGTGACTGTCAAAAGAGACATTCAGATTTTCAAAACTGTGGCCGTAAATAACTGCCGGAATAAGGGACTCCTGCCTAAGCTTACTCAATTCAGCCGTGGAGTCAGCTTTTCTTTTCTGCGCTTTTATCTTGTATTCCATAGGTAAAAAAATAAACGTTTATAAAACCCCTACTTAGGGGTTATCAAGTGCCATTATTTAAGCATAGCCTATCTAAAATGTCAATTACCGCACAATTTAACCTGCTTTTTCGCTGGACACAATATTATTAACAATACCCAAAGCCCCTAAAATAGCGATCATAGAACTGCCACCGGCGCTGATTAAAGGCAAAGGAATACCGGTTACCGGCGCAATCCCCATGTTCATACCAATATTAATAAAACTTTGCACCAAGATCATAGAGGACAACCCCAAAGAAAAATAAGCTGCAAAATTATCTCTGGTTCTTAAAGATACCTTGATTATGCGATAAATAATAATTAGATACCCTCCCAACAAAATCACCACTCCAATCAGACCAAATTCTTCAGACAACACCGCAAAAATAAAATCTGTTTCCGGTTCGGGCAAAAAGTGCAGCTGACTCTGTGAACCTAAAGCAAAACCACGACCCCAAATTCTTCCCGAACCGACTGCAATAATTGACTGACTAACATTATAACCGGCGCCCAAAGGATCAGCCTGCGGATTTATAAAAGTATAAATTCTGTCTTTTTGATAAGTCTGTAAAACAAAAAACCAGGCAATCAAAGCTGTGGCAATAAATATCAGTATTAAAGTTAATAAGTGAGTCCGTTTAATCCTGACGATTATTAGCATCAAAAACCAGGTTGCCACCATGACCATAGCCGAGCCCAAATCAGGCTGCAAAAGAATTAAGCCAACTATCAGCATGACGCTTAAGCCGCTGACAATAATATGACGCCAAAGAAAAAACTCACGGGCATAATCGCTAAAATATTTGGCCAAGAAAATCAGCACCGCTATTTTGGCAAATTCCACCGGCTGTAAACCTATTCCTCCGATTTGAATCCAACCTGTGGTGCCACGGATAGTAGAACCGAAAAGCAGAACGCCAATCAAACCGGCAAAAAATACCCAGTAAATTAATTTGCTGAATGTTTGCCAAATACGATAGTTAACCGTGCTAAAAGCAAAATAAGCGGCTATACCAATAACTGCTACCGCCAACTGTTTTTTAAACAGAAAAAAACTGTCTTCCGGCCGGTTCAAACTAATACCGTAAATAACGATCAAACCAAGCAAAACCAAAAATAAAATGGCCGCTGTCATCAGCCAATCAATACGTCGTATCTTAAAAAACAGTCGTGGCATACAACAATAGATTAGCAGGCTGGGCAGGTATGTCAATAAACTGACCTTTTCAAAAGATATTAAAGATTTTGCTTTAGTATGCCTACTAGCTTTTAACTTAAGATCTAAGTTCCAAATCTCAAAAACCAAACAATATTCAAATTTCAAATTCAAATTTTTTAAACTTTAGATTTTATAATTTGTTTGAAATTTGGGATTTTGAATTTAAACTTCCCGGTCTGACCAGCTAACTCCAAAACTACACCTAACGAATCAAACCATGAATAACAACAGTAACTTATTCCACTCCTTGACACGCCCCAAAATCTATGGTTAACAGTAAGTATCCATAAAATCATGTCCTTTGAAACCGCAACCGATGTTGCTTACGGAACCCAATCAAGTTTCCGTTAACAGCATCATCACGCACAGGAGGAAATCGTGACCAAAATCACCTACGTCATCAACGTACGAGAGGGGCAGAACCGCCAAGAGATTCAAGAGGAGCTGACGCAGAAGTTCAATAACTCCTTACAAGTCGGCGAACATCCGGAGGGATTCACGCTTTCCTTTGAATCTACGAAACCCAAGGGCAGTTTGGAGCTCGCGGTTCTGACGACCCAGATGGTTTTCACAATTCAGGGTCTAGCCTTGGACAACGCCATCGCCAAAGGTATGTCTGAGATGCCTTGGAGCCTTGTCCGCGAGGAAATCTCGGAAGAGTAACCTGACCCTTCTCTCTACATACGACAAGTAAGGAGGACAAGTTGAGCGAAAAACGACGTTATAATGTGGTCTTCAGAACCACTGCGGCAGTGCCCGGCTATGAGGGTGTCATCACTTGGTCAACCTATCGCGATCGGGAGGAAATGCTGGTCGAGCGGGACAAGAACCCTCAACTGAAGGAATGTACGAAGTCATAGCCGAAGATGTAACCGACGACGAGGCAGAGTCCGCTTGAGCGAAAGCACTCCCCTGTCCAGCTACCTCAAGTCAGCTCTGCAGGAGGCGACCAGTCCAACTGGTGAGGTCAGTAACAAGATCCTGGAACTACAGCTAGGCACCATCATGATGGCAGCCGTACCGCCTTTCCGAGGCAGAAACGGGAAGTTTGATAAGACATTGCTAAATGCCTGGACAGCAGACAAAATTTCTCGATGCGATCCCGTCCTGCTTCGCGTCAATATTCCCGAGTTAGTCAAAAGGCTGGTTGCCGAGCCTACCTGGGACAAGAGGGTTAATGGCGCCCTTGAAGCCCTGACCTACTCCGACACCGGAGCTGTGCAACAGGAAATGCTCTACGTGGTCATGGTGGACGTCCTGGCCAAGAGCCCCTCGTGCTTTGACATGGAGCCCGAAGGGACCAACGACTGATCTACAGAGCCCCCGTTTAGCTAAGCTAGACGGGGGCTCATTAAATTTATTGATAACCACTTATGACCTCCCCTTACCCCTCCTTGTCAGGAGGGGCTCTAACTAAAGGAGCCTCCCCTGCTAAGGGGAGGACTAAGGAGGGGTCTCAAATACAATATAAAACTTAAACTACTTCCGTGTATCATCAAACGTCGGGTCAACCTGCGGCAGATAAAACTGACTTTGATCAAAATAGTTAATCAAAGGAAAAACTTCAACCTTATCTACCCGTCCCAGATTTTCAAAAATCGCCAGCTGAAAATTCTTTTCCTCACCATAAGCAATATCCGGTCCCTGATAATCTATCACTGACACCGGCCGGCCACCGCC